>WJMI01000357.1 GCA_014728015.1 Chitinivibrionales bacterium
GGGCACCGACGAGGGTGTTCTGGTGCTGGTGGCTGTGGGTGATCGGGCGATACGCATTGAGCCGGGGTATGGCAGCGAAGGCTACATTACCGATGCCAAGGCGCACTCGATAATCAGGACCGTGGCCGCCCCGCATCTGGGGCAGGGGGAGTGGGACGACGGTATATCGGCGACCATGGTGGCCCTGGCCCGGCTCGTTGCGACTGAAAAGAACGTGTCGCTGGAGGATATCCTGTCGAGCGGCCGGCGGGCGATGCGTCCTGTTGCGCAACGGGAGGTGAGCCCGATCGGCGGCATTCTGATTTTCCTGTTCATATTATTTTTGCTGTTCACGCCCATGGGACGCGCGATGCTCCCGTGGATACTGCTGTTCAGCCTGGGTTCGTCGCGCCGCGGGTTCGGCGGGGGCGGCTTCGGCGGCGGATTTGGCGGGGGCGGATTCGGCGGCTTCGGCGGCGGCATGAGCGGTGGCGGCGGCGCGAGCGGCAGGTTCTGACAGCGCTGCGGCCGGGCGGCGGGTAAGGATGCATACAATGGCCAAAATCACGAATCCGAATGACATTGTCGAGGAAATTGTGGCGGACTATCGCGCGGCCCTGGGGGACGTGCTGGTCAGCGTTATCATGTACGGGTCGGCGGTGACGCACGAGTATCGCCCCGGCTCGTCGGACATCAACCTGGCAATCGTGGTGTCCGACGATTCCATCGCGCAGATCGGAAAATGCGCCGATGTCCAGAAGAAGTGGGGGCGCCGCAACGTGACCGCGCCGTTTTTCATGACGCGTGTGTATATCGAGCGGTCGCTCGACACCTACCCGATAGAGTTCCTCGACATGAAGAACAACTACCGGGTGCTGGAGGGCGAGGACGTGCTCGGCGGGCTGACGATCCGGCGGGAACACCTGCGGCTTCAATGCGAACGGGAGCTCAAGGGCGCATCGATCCACCTCCGCAAGGCGTACGTGCAGAGCGGGGGCAACCAGCGCATGCTCCGCGAGCTGCTGGATACATCGGTGCGCACGCTGGTCCCGGTATTCAAGGCGATGCTCATTCTGGCCGAGCGGAGCATTCCGGCCAGCAAGTCGGAAGTTATCAGCGCCCTTGAGGAACGCTATTCGCTGGCGGCTTCGGTGATATCAGTGGCGTTCCAGTCTGCCGCATCGAAGCCTGGGAAGAATTACTTCGAGATATTCGATGCCTACGTGCGGGCCGTGGACAGGCTCAGCGAGGCGGTTGATGGTATGACCAACGAAGGGAGTGTGTGATGAAGAAAGGTACGCGTAATCTGCTGATTGCTGTCGGGATCATTGTCCTGCTGGTATTGATCGTGTACGGGCAGTTCAAAGGCATGTACAACCGGTTCGTGATGCTTGAAGAAAACGTTAACAAGGCCGCTTCCGACATAGAGAACGTCCTTCAGCGGCGGCTCGATCTGATTCCCAATCTCGTGAATACGGTCAAGGGATACGCCGCGCACGAGGAAGAGGTGTTGACCGCGGTGACCGAGGCGCGCGCGCGCGTGGGCTCCGCGAAGACGCTGGGCGGGAAGCTCGAGGCGAACACGCAGTTGACATCGGCGCTGGGCCGGCTTCTGGTCGTGATGGAGAATTATCCGAACCTCAAGGCCAACCAGAATTTTCTGACACTGCAGAGCCAGCTCGAGGGAACGGAAAACCGGATCGCGGTTGAGCGGCGCCGCTATAACGAAGCGGTGGCGGCGTATAACAAGACTGTCAAGTCGTTCCCGGAGCGGATATTCGCCGGCATGTTCGGATTCGAGCCGCGCGAGTTTTTCGAGGCGCAGCCGGGCGCCAAGCAGGCCCCAAAGGTCGAATTCTAAGCGAAGAGGCAGCCGGATCGCATGAAAGCGGCGCGAGAGATACTGGAGCTGGTTGCGGAAAACGTCGGCGAGGGCGTGATTGTCATGGCTACGTCCGGGCATATCACCGCCCTCAACGCGACCGCCGCGCAGTGCTTCAAGCGCTCGAACAGGAACCCGCGCGCCCTTTCCGTCGACAGGATGATTGAAGAAGTCGAGAGCGGTCGCGGGTGGCCGGAGATCCGGCAGGACATACTGAGCGGGGCGGAGTACGAGGCCATGGTGCATTTCCGTTTCTCGCTCGAGACCGAGGAATACTGCTTGTGTCGGGGGGTCCGCGTGATGGACCGCGACGGGGAACCGGCCAGTATCGTGCTCATTTTTCGCAATGTCTCGGAGGAACATGCAATTACCACGGAACTCGAGCAGAAGAACCTCGATATGGCCCGGATGAACTCCGAGCTTATCCGCTCGAATGCGGAGCTGAAGCGGGTGAGCGAGCTGAAGTCGAGTTTCCTCAGTATTGCATCGCACGAGCTGAAAACCCCGCTGACGTCGATAAAGGGCTACTCGGAGATCATTATCGAGAACATGAAGGGCAAGATGAGCGCGAGCGTGTTTCGCATGGTCGACAGCATCGCGCGCGCCGCCGATCGGCTTCACCGCGTAATCAACAACATGCTCGATGTGACCCGTATCGAGCAGAAGCGGCTCCGGCTCAACCCCGAGGAGCTCGATCTTGCCGCGCTGGCGCATGACTGTATCGAGGAGCTCTCTCAGTTCTCGACGAAACGCGGCATACGGTTTCACTGCGATTTCGCCGAGGGGATACCCCTGTTCTACGGCGACCGGATGCGCATGCAGCAGGTATTTACCAATCTGCTCAGCAACGCATTGAAGTATTCGCCGGACAAATCCGACGTGCAGGTAAGGATATTCGCTGAGGACGACGAGCGGTTCCACGTAGTAGTGAAGGATGCCGGTATTGGTATCGACAAAGAGGAGCAGCGACGGATATTCGATCCGTTTTACGAAATCGGCCACGCGTTCCGTCATTCGACCGATTTCGCGAAGTTCATGGGGGGCGGTACCGGCCTCGGACTATCTATTGTCAAGGGTGTCGTGGAGCGCCACGGGGGGCGCATCTGGGTGAACAGCCCCGGCATGGACGAACAGGCGTTTCCGGGAAGCGAGTTTCACATGGTGCTGCCGATGCGCTCCAAGATTCAGTGGGACGACAACGAAACGCGGATTATCTCGGTGTCCGCGCTTGAAGCCGAACACGGAATGGTCCGCGAGGAGGCGTCGCCGCCGATCGGGACGTCGGAAAAGCGACCGAAGGTGCTCATTGTTGATGATGACCGGGAGGCGGCGGAGATTTGCAGGATGGTGCTCGGGAGCGCGTTTGAC
>WJMI01000358.1 GCA_014728015.1 Chitinivibrionales bacterium
CGCCTCCACCGCATCGTAGCGTTTCAGATGTTTCGCAATGGATTCACATACCAGCGCCACCGTGATGGAGTGGCGCCAGAAATCCATGTTTGAAAACGGCATGGGTCCCGCGCGCGGAAACGAGGACAGCGCGCTGGCCGAAAGCACAAGCGAATGGATACGCCGCTGTCCGAGGATTACAACCGCGTTGTGCAGTGACGATACCGTACGGGGAATACCTACGTACGCCGAGTTCGCCAGCCGCAAGACCTTGGTGGAGATCGCCGGGTCGAGCTTCAGCGCATCGACAATCTCAAACGCGGATGCCTCCGATGATGCCACTATCGCATTCATCCGAGCCAGCACGGGCGACAGGCTGGGCAAATCATTGATCCGGTCAACCAGGCTTTCGATACTCATACTGCGCACAAACCCTTGTGGAAACGGCAGGTGCATTTGCGTGCATGCATTTTGCTCCACCTGCCGGCCCGGTTTAGCCGATTATCGAAAAAAATTCATCCGAGCGCTCGATGCTTTTCGCGGCCTCTTCTTGAAGCGCCGCGTAATCGTCATCGCCAATCCTGAGATATTCACGAACACCGTCCCACGGTCGGGGCGCCGCTTCGCCTTCCCATAGATCCACCGATGCCGCGTGGCACACCGTGTCGGCCAGATGCACTACACTGACCAGCTCCTTGCCGCTCGGGGCGTGCCCGGGATCGTGGTGAAACACCAGCGCGCTCTCCAGGTCGGGCGGCAACGCCCACTTGTCGGCGAGTATTGATCCGATGCGCGCATGCGTGATCCCCATCACCGCGGACTCGGCATCGACCAGCGGCACGCTGTTGGCTTTCGCATACTCGCACGCGCTGCCGCAGTCCTCGGGCGCGAACTGCGCAAATATCAAGCGGCCGATATCGTGGAGTATCCCCGCGCAGAACGCGCTTTCCGGATCGATCATCATGAAATTGAACAGCCGTCGCGCGATCGATCGGGCGATCATCGCGCTCACTATCGAATGGCGCCAGAACCGGGCATGATCGAATGCCGCGCCGGCCCCCTTCCCGGGAAACATCTTCATGATAGATGCGCTCAGCGCTACGGAGCGAATCGTGTTGAATCCGAGGATAACCACCGCGCTGGAAACCGAGGATATCGTGCGGGGCATGCCGTAGAACGCGCTGTTGGCCAGCCGCAGGAGCTTCGACGTCAGGGCGGGATCTTTCTCGATCAGTTCAGCGGCATCGTCGGCCGACGAATCCGGGGAGTTGACAACATCGATCAGCCGTCCCGCGACCGCGGGCAGCGAGGGAAGACGGTCGATGCTTTCGACAATGCGACGGTATCGTTCTTCACCCCGAACGGCAGTCATGACACCTCTGTTCCCACGCACCGGCTGCGGACGGCATCGAATCCGGTGATTTCGGCCGTACACCACGCGTTCGGCCGGGCGTTCGCGCCCGGCACTTCCACGCGCATATAGTTCGATGCAAGTCCGGCGGGCGGCCCTGATGATTCCACCAGCACGGTGTGCCTGGTGCCCCGCAGGCGCCGCGCAAACCCGCGCCGGCTCTCGGCAAGCGCGTCGCGAAGCCGCTCGCTCCGTTCCCGCTTTGTACATTCATCCACCTGCGAGCCGTACGATGTCGCGATGGTTCCCGGACGGCGCGAGTAGCGGAACACGTGTCCGTAGCTGAATCCGATCTCCGCCGCGCGCGCAAGGGTCTCGCCGAACATGCTTTCGGTCTCACCGGGGAAACCCACGATGAAATCCGCGCCCAGGCCCATGAGCGGATGCCGCGCGCGAAACCGCGCCAGCCGCGCGAACAGCCGCTCCACATCGCCGGGATCGCGGTGCATGGCGGCAAGGATCCCGGGGCACAGGGCCTGCGTGCTGATATGCAGGTGCTCACAGATACGGGAGTCTGTATTCATAAGCGCCAGCAGCTCGTTGGAGACATCACGCGGATTCAGCGAGCTGAGCCTGATCCGAAAATCGCGCGGTGCATCTCGGAGGATATCCGCCAGTAGATCAACCAGGCCGTGACCGCTTGCATCATCGCGGTACTGACCGATATGCGTGCCCGTCAATATGATCTCCCGGTAGCCGGCGTGTGCCGCGCGTTCGCACGCCGAGCGAATGTCCCCAGACGAAGCCGACCGGGAGGGGCCCCGGAGGCGCGGGACTATGCAATAGGAGCACGCATTGTCGCATCCTTCCTGAATCTTGACCGCAAAGCGTGTGCGCATCGGAGCGCCGCAACCCGCGATTTCCGGTTCGGCGATGCCGAGTGGAACCTCCCGGCTAAGCGGGCCGTGAAACGTGCCGTCTTCATGTGCGTTCAGGATGGAAGCGATTGCCTGCTTGTGGGCATTGCCCACGACCCAGGCGACTCCCTGAAAGGCCCGCAAGTGATCCGGTTTCTGCTGGGCCAGACAGCCGGTCACCAGGATCCTTGCCCGGGGCGCGCGGCGGCGTATGCTCCGGAGCATATGGCGGGTTTTGGCTTCGGTATGCGACGTGACCGCGCAGGTGTTGACCACGACAATCTCGGCATCGCGTTCGTGTTCGACCACGCGATGCCCGTTTTGAGCAAGACTGCGTCCCAGCGAAGACATCTCTTCCTGGTTGGTGCGACAGCCGATAGACCGGAGGGCAATTTTCGTGGCGGGTCGTGTCATACAGGTCCGCATCGAAAAATGAGACGCGCGGGGAAGGACATGAACGGGTTGCAGCGATGGTATGATGGCGAGATCCGAGATCGTCAAGGGTCCGGATGCCGGTGCCAATACTCCTCTACTCCCTTTCGCTACTGCCAGTCGGCCTTTGCCTGCGCGACATCATCGAAGATAGGGATTATCTGCCCGATATTCAGCGTGGCGAACAGGTCGTCCACGATATAGTTGGCCGCGCACAACCGAAGGCTCCCGCCGGTTTCCTTCAGAAGCTTGTTCATGTTGAGAATGACACTCACGCTGAGGCTGTCGAAAAACGTGAGGTTCTCGAAATCCAGGAGGATTTTTTTATGCCGGGCCATGGCGAGCAGGAACTGCTGCTTGAAATAGCGCGATCCCATTGGGTGATTCATCACCCCGCTCATGTGGAATATACAGATATCGCCGTCGGTTTCCTGGTTGATATCCAGGCGGATATCCACGCTTGTTTCGAATATGTC
>WJMI01000027.1 GCA_014728015.1 Chitinivibrionales bacterium
GATACCGTCAACCCACAGATAGCAGTATCGCTTTGACGATAAATCCCGCTTGCGCCATTGCTCGTAATCCTGCTTCCAGATGGACTTCAGGCGGGGTATTGGGGACGGAGGAAAGTAATTAAGTATTCTGCGGATCAGGCTATGCTTATTCCTGTTTGCTGACACAGCCCTTCCCCTCGCGCCACCATCTGAGAAACCGCAGGGGCTGTGGTCCCAAGGAACCGCGCCACGGCGGCGCACGAGAGGCCTACCTGGCGCACCGCCAGATATGCCGTCAGCACCCGGAAATCCGAGCGCTTATTGCTGTGGCCTCTCGCAAAAACCTCCTTGGACGGTATTCGAAGCGACGTTCCTGCGAATTCCACTACGCGCTCAATTGTCCAACCCTCTGCCTGACGCCTCTTGAAAACCGCCTCCCGCTCAGTACGACGGCGCAGAACCGAGCGTATGAACTCCGCATCACCGACAATGCCCCAAAGATCGGCACCTGTATGATCGGAGGTGCTTGGAGTTATTTCGTCGGTATCAATACTGCCGAGTCCTTTCTCCAGAAAAGCCTCATACGCGCGACGCGCGGCGCGAGCATTTTTGCCAAAACGCCGAAGAATTCCGCTAGAGTCGAGGGAAATAAGGCCCTTTGATTCTCCCATCACCGTCCCATGCCCACACCAGCGATATCGACGAAGTTGCTTGAGCGATGCGACAACTCCAGCTCGCAAGGGGTTCAAATGCACGTAGCGAATAAGCTCCCGGGAGTATTCCTGATCCTGGGAGGCAATAGACTTGAACCGATCCTGAAAAAGGTATCCTCGCCGATCATACTTCTTGTTGAACCAACGCGCATAGCCGGAGTTTAGAGGCTGCATGAGCACATGTAGCGGTCTTTCCGTTGGACGCACGACAAGGTGGAAGTGATTGTCCTGCAGCGCCCATGCAAGACACCGGAATCCTGTCCGGGCTAACAGCCGTTCAAGTCGCGAACAGAATTGGTATCGGTCCTCGTTATCATTGTAGATGTCTTTTCCATCAATGCCCCGGGCCATTACATGCGTCATCACACCGGGACATTCAAAGCGCGGTCTTCGTGCCATATCACCCTTTCATATGGAACGCGGATATACCTCTTTTCACAGGGCAAATCGCGCTGGCCCGGAAAGTAGATAAATTAATTACTTTCCTCCGTCCCCAGTATGCGACGAACTCCAGCTCCTGGAGGTCGTCCTTTATCGTTAGGTGCTGCTGCCTGCTGGACCCGTTCTGAAGAAGTTCCATGTATGATATGATGGAAATGAAACGATCCGGGTCCGCATCAACCATCTTCGCCGCTTTCACGTTGCCGTGCTGGATCCATGCGTCCGGGTTTCCCCTTGCGTGGAACTCAATCAACCTCACACCACCTGCACCTCACCTTTCATCACCTGCACGGTTTTCGGGCCCACTATTTCGTCCTGGACCCTCATCTGCTGATCGCCAATCCGGAACACTGTCCCCGGGTGCGCGGCGTGCTGCACCTTTATGAAGCAATTCTTGATTTCAGCCGATTTCTTCTCGAGCTCTTTCTTTTTCTCCCTCAGTTTCTTCTCTTCCTGGGCATGCGTCTCGAGCGTGGCCTTGACCTTGTTGTAGAGTTCCTCCGCCTTGGCGCCGAGGTTTCTCCCGGTTTTCGCGATCGCCTCGTGCTTCTGGACAATCTGGACCAGTTTCTGGTTGTTTTCAGCATGCTGCGCAAGCGTTTCGTCGATCCCGCGCATCTCATCGGCGAGCGTATAATCCACGCCCACCTGAAGCTCTGTCTTGGCGCCGCTGAGATTGCCCGCGGTCCGCACTTCGATACTGTCCCGTGCCACAATGATGGAGCTCACGGTGGAGAGCGGCTCCCCAAGCACGGTGACCGATTTGCGCGCGTAAATTTTGCAGTCAAGCGCTTCCTTGGCAATGGTCACATGGCCCTTCGCCTTGACCGTCTGACCGTGCACAAAGCTGATATTTACATCGCCGTCCGCCTCGAGAAGCCCGCCGCCGCGCCCGACAAAGCCCGCCTTGATCAGCACGTTGCCGCCGACCCGGAGTTTCGTATCTTCCACGACCCCGCCGACCTGAAGGTCACCGTCACAGTCGACCTCGAACCCGGCTTTGATATCGCCTCCCACGGAAACGCTCTTGTTGTATCGTACGTTCCCGGTGGAAAAATCGACATCGCCTTCAACCGTGAACCCTTCTGCCACTTCCACAACCTTGCCCGTGAACCGCGCATTGCCGTCGGTTTCGGCGACAAGCACCTCGGGATCGTCAGCCGACACTCTGGTACCGTTGCCCGCTGGAAGCAGCACATCGGTTCCCGCCTTGGCCGGCACTTCATTGCCCAGCACGTCTTTACCCGGCATGCCGCCAGTGGGCGCGATACGTCTCGCCAACGGTGTTCCCTCTGTCACCGCATGGACAATGCTCACTTCATGAAAATCAACACTCCCGTCAGAGTTCTTCTTCGGTTGCAGTGAAGTCTCCGCGTTGAAGAGGAACTCAATGCGGCCGTCATCCCCATTCACCGGCTGCGTTCCCTCCGCAATGACCACGGGCTGAACGGGATAGGTCCCTTTCGCCATCTTCTGTACAAGATCAGCAAGCACGTCATCATGAACTCCGGACACGACGCCCTGTTTTGTAAGCATTTCCCTGACTGCATCCCCGGTTGGCGGCCTGCCGCCCTCGACCGCCGGATGGGCGGCTAATTCGGCCTGCATCTTGTCACCTGCCACAGTGACCTCGACCGATCCGTCGAACGAAATCGGAACCACGCCCACGGTTTCTTCAATACAGTAGGCGAGCCCGTCCTCCTTGGCAACCACCTTTTCCTCACTCTCGACATATTCAGCCGTGGCATCGCACTGTATCTTCAGCTCCTCCCCCGCCTTCGGCTCGACCTCGGCCCCCAGCACATTGCGGCCCGGCGTTCCCGGCTTCGGCGGTCCTTTTTTGGCAATAAGATCGCCTGGTCTGACCCGATGGAACTTTATCCCGCTCGCCTTCAGTTCCCAGCAGTGCGTCGCTTTCCGGGCGAGCTCGAGCTGGCCCCTGTCGGTAATGCAGGGCACCTGTATCTCCAGGCTGCTTTGCGCTCCGGGTTTCGGCGGCGTGCCCTGTGCGATTCCGTGATGTTCCAGGAGGCGCTTTTCGGCGCGCCACTTCTTTGCCAGATCGCCGACAATGCTCTGCTGAATGCCTGATACCACGCCATTCTCGTTCAGCACCTCGATAATCGCATCTTCAGTGAGATCGAGACCGGAATTCTCCTGGGGATCAATCCTGATGCTCGCGCTCATCGAATCGGCGGCGACAGCAACCGTGATGCCCTTTGACAAATCGCTCTCGGATGCGGCCGCGTCCTGCTCGCAGGGCCCCTCGGCGGGCCTGTCCTGAATGACGACTTCGGTGATGCCCTTTGACTTGAGAAGACCGATAAGCGTGCCGGTGAGCTCGGTGCCCTCGGTGGCAAGGGTGGCACCGGACGTATCGAGCACGTCCTCGGTGAGCTTCATACCCTGGCTGAGCTTGTCAATAGGGATTTTCACGCATCACAATCCTGTGCGCGGGATGCTCGCGCGGCCCGGACGGGCTCACGCGACGGCCAGATCGGCCTCTGCGGGGACGACCGTGAATACCTGGTCAAGCTTGGTTCGCTTGATAATGTCTAGGAAATCGGTATTCGGCTGAACCACCGCAAGCGTGCCGCCGTGGTCCTCGGCGAGCTTGTTGCAGCGGACCAGCACCGAGATGAGCTTTGAATATGGGTACGCGTTTATCGAAAGCGAAATGGCAATCTTCCTCGAGCCGTCATCGAGCGATTGCGCGACACGCGCCTCAACGGAAGAGAAATCCGTGTCATCGTCGGATTCCTGTTGTACGCGAAATATCTCATACCCATGCTGGACAAGTGACTCGATTTTCATTGCATTCTGCTCCGCAGCAAATGAATGGGATGGTGGCATCCAGGGCCACGATGGAAAATATACATTTCGTTAGTCTGCGTACCTCCAGCGGACCCCCTGCCGAGCAACCAGTATTGCCGGACACGCCGCGATGCTTCGGTTGCTGTGCGACTCTCGTTCGGAGTGCGGGAAAGAATAGTTGACGATACAGACAGGGATATTTTCACAGCCCGACAACCAAGCCGGCAATCGCGAAGTAGATCAACAGTCCCGATGCATCCGCGATGGTCGTGATAAGAGGGCCGCTCGCAATGGCCGGATCGAGCCTGAGCCTGGCCAGCAGAAACGGGAGCACCATGCCGACAACGTTGCCGACAATCACAATCGAAAGCATGGCGGTCGCGACCACAATCATGATGTCCGTGCTGAATCCGCCCCGCACAAAACCCAGCAACCCGCCAACCGCCCCCAGCGAAACGCCCAGCAGCGCGCCGACCGCAAGCTCCTTGCCCAGCGTCCTGGCCCACTGATCCATGCGCACGTCTCCGGTAACCATCGCCCGGATAATCAGCGTCGCGGACTGCGCCCCGGCGTTCCCGCCGCTTGCGATGAGCAGCGGAATGAAAAAGAGCAGGGTGACCATCTCGGCCAGCCGCTCCTCGTAGGCCGCGATCACCGCAGCGGATGTCAGGTTGAGCAGCACCAGCATGATCAGCCATACGACCCGCTTTGAATACAAGTCAAATATCCCGGCGCTCCGGTAGCTCATGCGCAGAGGTGACACCGACACCGATTTTTGGATATCCTCGGTGACCTCCTCCTCGGCAACGTCAATCACGTCATCAACAGTCACGATCCCCAGAAGCTCCCCGTCGGAGTCGACCACCGGCAGGGCGACCAGGTCGTAGCGCTCGATCATGGCGACCGCTTTTTCGCGATCGTCAAAAGCCGACAGGCTGACGAACTGCCGGTCCATGAGGCTCTCGACCGGCGCCGAGGGGTCGGCGAGGATAAAGTGGCGGAGCTTGATATCGTCGACAAGCTTGTCATCGCTGTCGGTGACATAGATCATCGTGATAATCTCGCTGTCCTTGCCCTCCTTGCGTATCTGTTCCAGCGCCCGGCCGATTGTCCACTCAGGGTTGACATCCACGTAGTCGGGAGTCATCAGCCGTCCCACGCTCTCCTCGGGATAGCCGAGGAGCTCGCGGGCTTCGGCAAGGTCTTCGCTGTCAAGCAACCGCAGCAGGCGACGGGTCATGGTCGCGGGGAGCTCCTCGAGAAGCGCGGTGCGATCGTCGGGCGACAGGTTGGAAAGGAGATGCCGCGTTTCCGCATCGGTAAGCTCGCGAACCAGGTCATCCTGCTGGTCCGGCTCCAGATACGAAAACACTTCGAATGACTGCTGACGCGTCAACGTGCGGAAAACCAGGACCCGGTCCTCTTTGTCAATATCGAGAAGGAAATCCGCGAGCTCCTGGGGCGGAAACTCAGCAAGCATGTCGCGGATCTCGCCCCAGTTCCGGGTCTCCAGAAGCTCCTGCACTTTGTCGATAATCTGCGCGTCGGCGTTCTTTTCAGCCATACGACCTGCTTTGCATGAAACGGAAGGGCGCCAGTTGAACGCCCGCACGCTGGCGGGAAAATAGATGATCGGGCCGGTAGGTGCGTACCGGCCTCGGGATGCACATGAGATGTCCCCGGGCCTGCCGGCCCCGTGTAGAAAGGCGTTTCTCTCGCAAAGCAGGCACGAGGCAGCACAAAAAGGAGGCGCATCGCCGGCCATGCTCTCTCGTTGCCGGCTTCGCGTGCCTGGCGAGATGCTTTACAGCACCCGTCAGAATTTCACTTCCAGGCGCAGTGAATACTCAAGATCCGGAAATGCGGCGAATCCATTCAGATTGCCGCGATACCCGCGGACATATACGATGGCGTCTACGTTCTGAAGGACGTTGTAGTAGTACTGTGCCGTGCCGATGCTCATGTCGTCCGTGAAATTGTGAATAAGGCTGGCCGACACATTCATGATGTCATTGATACGATACAGCGCCGATGTGAACGCGTTGTGCTTGCCCCATATGCTCAATACGCTGTCCGGCCTTCCGCTGTGAAGGTACTCGGCCTGGACGATAAGGTCGTTCTTGAGAAACGAATAGTCCGCGCCGAGCATGCCTTCGAAATACCGATCGCCGCTCCCGTCAAGGAAATGCTGCGCCGCCTCGCCATATATGCCGGCTTCCAGGTCGCCCTTGAACGCTGCGCCGCCGGTAATTTCGCGGCTGTCATGCCGGTACATGCCCAGGATACTCCAGTCGAATCCCAGCACGTTGGCAAATGCCTTCACCGCGGAAGCATGATCGTTGGCGCCGACCGGAAACTCGCCGACCACATCCACGCCGGCAAGCGTACCGAGAGGAAAACGCGCGCAGGCGACATCACTGCCGCGCCGCCTGAGCGTGATATCAAGAACATCCACCGATGAAAACACGTCAACCGGAGAGAACACGTACCCTTTGCCGAAATTGATTATCTGTCTTCCGACGGAAAGATCAACGAAGGGCAGGTAGACGGAGAAATACAGCTTGCGCAGGTCGAGGAGAATCGGCGCGCCGGCAGCCGGCAGCATGGTGTATAGCGCATCCGGGACAAGCTCGTGCATCGCATCAGCCTGTATGCCATACAGCATGATAATGTCCAGGCCGCTCTCAATCTTGCCGTGCTTCCGGTTGATGTTCTTCATGTTGAGCGTCAGGGTATTTCTGCCGCCGAATGCCAGGCTGTCGTTGTCATTCACATCGAAATGATACAGCGACAGGTCGCCATACATCGAACCGTAAAACTCCAGGCCACCTCGGGGTGCGCCTGCCGAAACAGCAGTCACGCACGCAATGCATCCTGCGGCCAGAAGGCCCGGCCATACAGAGCGTCCGAATCCATTATTCATCGCCGCAACCACCGGAGGCTGAATTGGCCCTCATCCAGCTCAACATCGAGCTTGATATTGCTCATCTCGAATACCGTCCTGCTGTTCTTGCGAAGCTTGTTTATCATGGCGCTTTTCACCGGGAAATACCGTCCCCCGATCTCCCGTATTTCAAGCACCACGGCTTCCTTGAGCAGTTTTCCGCTTTTTGCGTACATTTCCTCTTTCCATGCGACAAACGTACCTTTCTCCACCCACATGCGCCTCTGGTAATAGGGCGCATCTTTGGTCGTGGCCTCAAGAAAAATCACATGGCACGGTTTCCCCTCGTAGGCTTCTTCCTTTTCCAGCGTGATCGCATATTTCTCCGAGAGCTGATCCGATTCAAGCGCATCTTCATATGATACATCGCTGCCCATCATGCCCTGCTTCAGCAGGTGCCCGGATATCTTCACAACGTCTTCTTCCTCCGGGAAATATATCCACAGGTCATCATCGAGCATGAGATACTTGGTACCCTCATCAGCGGGATTCGTGAACTCGACAATCGATTTGCTGCCTTCGGTAATGCTGCGGATAATCATGGTCTTTGTCCGCACTTCATCTCCGATATGAATGCGCATGGTCGCATCGGCAACAACCGTCTTGTGGTCCCGGTTCTGATCCATCCTGTCCAGGATCTCCTCGCCGGTAAGGGCAAATACGGTGCTCGCAAGACAGATAAGCACGGCGGCTGATTTGGCGCTTGTTCTCATACTTCCCTCCTGTTCAATTCTTGCCACGACGACACGAAGGCGCGATGCGAGTAAGAAACAGTTCAGGCTATCCGTTCATTTATGGACCACATATGCCGCGTCAACAATCTGCCGGCCGATTCTTTCTTCATTGTCGGCAAGCTTGGCATCTCTTTTTCTTATCATGCCCTTCGTTCCTTCGTGTCTTCGTGGCATTTCCGTCCCTCACACGCTCTTGATTGCATCCACAGCATTCATCCGGCTTGCCCGCCAGGCGGGGAGCATCGAGACGATCGCCGATACGACTACGCCGATAGCCAGGACATTTAAAAAGCTGGCGGGGCTGATATCGAAGTAGATGACGTTATCCATGGGGAAATTGAACGAGCTCATCATGGCGGTCATGTCAAGGCCCTTGACAGCGAAGAACACGTTAATGACCGCCCCGATTCCCAGGCCGGCGCCGCTCCCTATCAGCCCCAGAATGGTGCCCTCCGCCAGAAACAGAGAGAGCACCTGGAAACGGGAGAACCCCATCGACTTGATAATACCGATCTCCTTCCGACGTTCAAGGACGACCATCATCATGATGTTCGTGATGATAAACGCACCCAGAAACGCGACGAAAAAGTAGATGTAGTTGTAGATGGTCCCCGCCATCCGGACCATGGCCGCCCAGTCGCCCCGGGAGCTCCACGATGCAACGTCAAGGTCCTCATCGCCAAGAAGCGCGGCAATCTTCCCGGCGACCTCGTCGGCAGCGCGATAGTCTTTCAGCATGATCAGTATCTGCTGCGTGCCGCCGCCTGTACGAAGGAGCTTTTTGGCATCCTCCAGCGGGATCTGAAAGAACCGATCGTCAAGCATGTTCAGCCCGGTCTCGAATATCCCCACGACCGCGAACTTGCGCAGGTGCAGCGCATAGTCGGCGCCTTGCGTCATGACTTTGAGCGTGTCGCCCGGTTCAAGGTTGAGCGCATCGGCAATCTTCGCGCCCACAATGGTTTCCCGCCCGCCACGCAGGTACCGGCCCCGCCTGATAGAGTTCTGCAGCATCATGAGCTCTTTCTCGGTCCCGGGATCGCCGCCCAGGGCCACGGCAGCTTTGTTATGGCCCCGCTTGCTGAGAAGCACACCGAAGGTGATCCGCTCGGTGACGAGGTTCACCTCCGGGCCGATCTCCGCATCCGACCGGATCGCATCGACAATCCGTTCCGGATCGTCGATGTTCTCGGTGACCGGATTGAACCGCGACTTATCCGCGAACGCATTCGTGGTGATCCTGATGTGGCCGGTCTCGTTCTTGGTGTAGTTCTTCACTATCGAGCGAATCAGCCCGCCCGCGAAACCGCGAAAGAACGTTACGAACGCAATCGCCAGGGCCACCGACGTGAACGCGAGAATGGAACGGCGGCGATTCCGGCTGATGTTCCTGAACGCCATTTTGAGTATGTACAGCACGTCACGCCCCCTTACTATGCAGCCGCGGATCGCTCATGTAAACCGAAGCGCCTGCGTTACCGGCATCTGCGCCGCTTTCCGCGACGGCGGAATGCTGGCGAGAAACGACACGACCATCCCGAAAACAAAGCTGCCGGCAATCAGCGGGACGTTCCACTCACCGTAAATGGTGCCCCACACCGGAAAGCCGGAGGTATCCACGTACATGTCACCATAGAGGGCATCCAGCGGCCAGCCAACGGTCGTCAGAATCCATACGGCGATTATCCCGAGTAGAACACCTCCCATGCTGCCCACGAAGCCAATCATCAGGCCTTCCAGCATGAACATCCTTCTGATATCCGGGCCCGAAAACCCCATGGCCCGCATGACACCCACCTCCCGGATGCGCTCGTAGACACTCATGAGTACCGAATTGACAATGCCCACGGCGGCTATCAGGAGAAGTACCAGGGTCATTACCACGCCCCACGCTTTTTTCTGGCGCACCAGCTCCAGAACCCCGGCGCCGATTTCTTCGAAGGTGAGCGTTGCCAGCCCGGAAAAGCGATTCTCGACCATGGCGCGTACCGCCCGCATGTCCTTCAACAGGTCATCAAAGTTCACGCGGCGTTGGAGCTGTACGTTGAGCTCCGTTACCGTATTTTCCAGGTCGAGGAATTCATTGGCCGCATCGAATGTGATAAAGACCCCGCTCTTGTTGAGGGCCGGATCGGTCGTATTGAGCAAGCCGATAACCTTGAAATCATCGGCATTACGGCTTTCATATTTGGTCAGCGCGAACAGCGTAATGAAATCCCCGGGCCCGACACCCAGGTCCGCGGCAAGCGACTTGCCGAGAATTATCTGGCGCGCGTTGTCGGAAGAGAAATAATTTCCGATCAGATGCTCGGTGAGGGTAAACACAGTTCGATCGCGCGGCGGGTCGATCACCGTCCCGATGACCGGCATGGACTGCTCGTAGTTCGAGAGCTCGCCCAGAAACTGCGTTCGCGGGGCAATACCGGTCACGCGCCCGTCCGATCGGAGCACCTTCTCGATAGCGCCGATAGAATCAAGTCCATACTTCAACGGGAACGACTCCTTGTCTTCTTCGTACTCCATGGTGTGAATCTTTACCGCCGATGTGGACAGGTTGATCATGTTGTCGATAGAGCCCCGGTCAAGGCCGGACATGACCGAATCCATGAAAATGTACATGAGCAGGCCCATGGTGATAACAACACCGGTGAGCAGGGTGCGCCGCTTGTGGCGCAACAGGTTCCGAAAGGCGATTTTGTACAGCGTTCCCATCCGCTATCTCCTCTGGTCGGATGCCACCCGACCGTCCTTGAGCACTATCTCCCGGCGGGCGTGCTTCTGCATGCGCGGATCGTGCGTGGAAAAGATGAACGTGGTCTGGCGCTCGCTGTTGATCTTCTGCATCAGCCCGACAACTTCCTCGGCCGTTGCCGAATCGAGATTTGCGGTGGGCTCATCGGCCAGTACCACCAGCGGGTTCTTCACGAGCGCCCGGGCGATTGCCACGCGCTGCTCCTGCCCGCCGGAGATTTCCCGGGGAAGCCGGTCGGCCATGGATGC
>WJMI01000359.1 GCA_014728015.1 Chitinivibrionales bacterium
ATTCTGACGTCCAGTAGTATCTGTTGTATTTTCAGTGTGTTACAAAGAAGCCTGCCACCTGGCACCAGGTGGTATGGGGTGATTTGACCACATATCCCGGGGGCACACCGAAACGCTGGATCCCTGTAACCAATTGAGAAATAAGTCAAAAGGAGGACTGGCACGCCGGTTGCGGTGATACAGGGGCAGGAGCCGAAACCAAAATATCCGGATAATGGTTTCATAAACAACTCAACCCTTTTCCCTAACAGGGAGGCTTACCATGAAGAAGCTTATCGCTTCACTCGTAATCGGCGCGGTGGCCGTTGCGGCATTTGCCCAGGACGGTACCCAGACAAAGGCTGCGGAAATGGAACAACTCAAGCAGCAGATCCAGGAGCAGGTCAAGGCAGAGCTGGACAATCTGGATGCACAGGTGCAGGCGCAGGTGAAAGCTGCCAAAGAGGCGGCTGAACAGGCCCAGGAACAGATCCGGAACATGAAGGCCAGCGGCAAGACCGAAGAAGAAGTTGAGGCGGCTATGGAGCAGGTCCGCACCCAGGCTCAGGAGCAGCTCAATGAAGCTATCCAGAACATGGAGCAGGTGCGCGAGCAGGTCCAGAAGGCCAGCGAAGAGATCCAGAAGCGCCTTGCTGAGAAGAAAGGCGAAGCCACTGAGGCCAAGAAGATGGCCGGCGAAGCCAAAGGCGAGCAGAAGGGCGGCAACTGATTCAGTCCCACCGCCGTGCACCGATGGTAGGACTGTCATAGATGGAGAGGGGGAGCCATCCCTCTCTCCTCTTCAAAAAGGAAGGCCCACAATGAAAGCGAACTATTTGACAACCGTTGCGACCGCGGCGTTCCTGACGGCGAACATGGGTTTCGCCCAGGAACACGGGGCGGCGGCGGGAACAGATGAAATCTTCGATGAGATCATGCAGAGCCTTCCGAAGGATGCCAAGGCCCAAGTCGATTCCGCCAAGCAGGCGGGGGCCACGGCCCAGTCCGGGGAATCGGTGCAGACGAGGGAACAGGCTGCCGAACGTGCAATGGACAGGGAGCAGGCACTTGAGGAGCTGCCTCAGGAGCTCCGCAATCAGGTTGAGAAAGCAATTGGCCGAATGGAATCCACGAGCAAGAAGCGCCAAGTGGAGTTCAAGGAGCGGCGCGCCGAGAAATCAGGGAACAAATAGGCCCTCTCGGCCGACAAAAATCCATCGGTGCACACACGCAGGTCTTCGCTTATCGTCCCGGCAAGATGGTGCCGAGCGCGTCGAACGAGCGTGTTTCAACGCGGAGGGATTGTCATGAGAACCAGATTCTTTCCTGCAATCATCGGCTTCGTGTCTTTGGCACTCGCCGATACAACAGTCGTCAACACTGATCTCGATTACACTATCTACCTGCCCGATAGCTGGGTACTCGAAACGGTCAGCGATTCTCAGCACACATTCTACGACACCACCTTCGCGTTCGAGTCCCAACTATCGCTTGTCCGGCACAACCGCAACAGTGCCGATTATCCCACGCCCGAAGAGTGGACCAGGGCCCATTTCATCGCGTACATGTTGGTAACCGAATACTCCGCGGCTCCGTGGGGGGCTGTGCTCTATTCCGATTCCTCGGATACCAGCACGCAGGGGGCGCTGTGGGCGCCTGAGGCCTACGCTGTGTATTATTCCGAGGACACTCTGGTCGGGGCGTGGGCGGAGTTCGTACGTTTTACCGCTTCGGATGATTATGGGTACGAGCTCTACGCTCTCGGCGATACTGCAGACATGCTGACCAATATCGCGACGTATGCGGCGATCCTCTACGGCATCGAACTGCCCGGTACCGAGTCCGGGCTGAAATACGCCAGGCCCGTGCACTCGCGTGTCCCGGCAGTGTCGCATGCCGAGATCGGCCGGACCATGGTTTTTGACAGCCGGGGAAGGCGTGTATCGAAGGAGCTCAAGCGCGCCGGCGGTCTTTCCGGCGGTGTCTACCTGACGCCTTTGCGCGGAAGAATCGTCGATTTCAAGTAGCACAGCCGGTCGACTTCGAAGCGGTATGTCGTTTCCCGAGGGGGCATATCGCTTTTCTTGATTTTCTTCCACCTGGCGCATACATCCGCCCGGTGATATGATATGCTTTCGAGGTGAGCGTGTATTCTATCTTGGCTACTGATATACGTCGATTTCCTCTGGCGGTCCGCGTATGCGCCGTGGTGCTCGTACTGTCGTGCGGCGCGCGTGCAAAGCAGCAAGAGTACCGCACTGTCTGCGATGATGGGGTCCGCGCCCTTGAAGACGGGCGCCTTGACTCGGCGCAGTCTCTGTTCACGATTGCCCGCTCCAAAGGTATGCCGCGTGACAGCCTGTTATACTTCTGGGGAGAGGTGTATCGTCGGCGGGGAGTATTGGACACGGCCCTGGCGCTGAATCTCGCCGTATCGCCGGCTCCGACGGGTTCGTTTGCATTCGCCGTGCTCAAACAGCGCTACCTGATATATTCAGCGCTCGGCTGGCAGGAGAAGGCTTCGGCTATCCTCGATTCGGTCAAGGCGCGAGGCAGGTACCGTCGTTCACTCCTGGCGCCGCGTACCGACTTTGGATTGACTGTCGGGTATCAGAGCCTGAATGAAACCGTAGGCGGGGCCTATCCGTGGAATGAATATGTCAGCCTGGACACCACAGACGTGGAACATGGAGTGCACGGCCGGGCCGACGTCAGGCTGGGATGGGGCATACCGTTGAAAGACGGCCGCTCAATAGCCCTCGAAACTGGATATGCCGGCACAAAACCGTACTATGTCCAGGACCACATGCTCGATTCCATGAAACTCAACATGACAGGATACGGCCTGATCCGCGCAGAAGGACTTTTCGATCGCCTGTCCCTGGAGCTGCGGTTCGGCGCGCGCAGAGACTACCTCGGGGATTACTCTTCCGTTGACAATATCGAAGCCACCTACATCGTGCCTGATGCGCGACGGCTCAGGGTCGCCTCCGCCGGCTACGGCATCGAGCTCGGACCCGGCCCGGATCTCCAACACCAGAACGTCTGGTTGCTCGGCTATCTCGACAATTCGATTGCGCGGGGGAGAGGGTGGTCGTTCTCCTTCCTGGCCAGCGGTTATTCTGCCGATGCGGTCGACTACTCATTCAGTGAGGCCGCCAATGTGTTCTACGTGGACGACGTCGATGCTGATTTCGTGACCCATTACACCGACTCATCGTATGCGACCATGGTCGATACAACCGGGGACAGTGTCTACCAGTATGTTGCCGAGGCACAGTACACATACGATCTTGTCCCGCTTTCGAGTCTCTACGATAGTCCTATCGAAAGCACCATCCCGCAGGACTTTCTGTCGGCCGGACCTTCGGTCGCATATACATATACCTTTGTCAAGTGGCTGAAGGGCCGCGCGGGGATGGGATGGAACATGCGTTACTACCCGCAGCAGTACGAGTGGGTCACGTTGGACCGCGATGAAGCGGAGAAGTACACGTCGGCGAGCAGCCGCCTCGCTTACAACCGGGCCGACGGCCGGTACTATTTGCTTCAGGAAAGAATTCAGCCGCAAAGCGTGCTGTACTTCACTTCTACCGACATGAGCCATGTTGATGAGCGCTATGAAGATACCCCTGCCGTGTTCACTTCGCCGCAATACAGGAAGGTGCGCCGGATTGATAACGAAATTGCTTTCAACCTATCTTTAGAGAGTGGAATAGGCGCGTTTGGCACTCTCGTGCTTCGCGGGAACATCTCGCACACGTGGTCTACCCTGGACAATGATGCTCCGGTGGATGTGCCCGGATTCCAGTGGTGGGCTTCGCTTGCATGGGAAAAGAGCATCCGGCCGAGACGGGATTTTTTCAGCATGGAAAGGCGTGGCTTCTGAATCCATGAGCCGTCCCACGAAAGCAGCATATGCCGGCGTGCTCGCGGTTGCTCTGTTCTGGGGCGGCTGTGGCCACGGCAATGTTGATAAGGGAGAAACCAGTCTCCGGCTCGGGGACTACCCCGCGGCCATTGAGTTTTTCGAAGAAGAACTCAAGCGTCATCCGGACAGCTACGAGGCACGCCTTGGGCTGGGGAAGGCCATGCTCCAGAAGAGCGTTGATGCAGGCGGTGATTCCGCCCTGTGGAAACGAGGCCTTATGCATCTGGAGGCGGCCCGCACCCTGGCGCCTTCGGAACAAGCCGAGCATATCGAACAGCTTCTCAGTGAAGCCTGGGCGCACCATGCGCGCTCGCTCCTCTCGGGAGGTGACACGCTTGCTTCGCTTTCGGCCCTGTCACGCGCCATCGAATATCAGCCGAGCGGGATCGAGCCGCTCAACCTTGCGGGGGTTATTTATTTCAGGCTCGGAGATGCGCGCAAGGCAACCGCCCTGTTCGAACGGGCGGTCGAAATCGACAGCACGCATCCTTCCGCGCATTTCAACCTGGGCATGGTGCGCTTCAAGGCCGGCGACATTACCGCGGCTCACGCGCATTGGCTGCGGGCGCTGAAACTTTCGCCGCAGGACGAGGATATCCTGTACTGGTTCGCCCTTGCGGAGAAAGAACTCCGGGAGGCGCGCTAGCATGATACCCACGCTTCCTCCGGGATTTTCGCATCCCATGCGTATCGGCGGCGGGGCATTCGCATCCGTCTACCGCGTGCGCCAGGCAAGCGTCGACAGGTGGGTCGCCCTGAAAGTTATTGAAGAGACCGATCGGGACCGGCGGCGTGCGGTGCTCAAGGAAGCCACCACGCAGGCGAGAATGCATCTGTCGTGCGTGCCGCAGGTCTATGATGCGTTCGAATGGAAGAAGAGCGTGTGCATTGCCATGCAATGGATAAAGGGCGCCAGCCTCGCCGAGCTTCTTCAGCGCGACCCATCGCGACAGCAGAGGATGTGGCTTGCCGATGGATTCATCCGGGCCCTCGCCCGCCTTCATGCCGAGGGATATGCCCACCGCGATCTCAAGCCGGCAAATGTCGTCGTGTCGCCGAGCGATGGCATCTACCTGGTCGACTTCGGCTTGACCAAGCACGTCCGGGACCCCGAAAAATCGATGACCGGTGTGGTGAAGGGGACGCCCGCCTACATGGCCCCCGAGCTCTGGCGGGCCGGCGGGGACACCGATCACATGCGGGCCGATGTCTATTCCGCGGGACTCATTTTGCGGGAAATCCTTGCCGGGGATGAAAGCGTCCGGTTTGCCGATGCTCTTGTCAAGGAAGACCCGCGTCCCCGTCCGGCATCGGGGTGGGGCATCCAGTCGTTGTGGGAAACGGGCTTCACGCAGGCAGTCCCAACGCCCGGATGGCATGAGCTTGCCGGACCGCCGACCGCCCGGCTCCACGCAAAGAACCTTCTCGCGGCCGCGCGAGAGCTTCTGGCGGGAGGCAGGCACGACGAAGCATACTGGCTTCTGGTCGAATGCCTCGAAGAGGATCCCGAGTATGGCGAGGCCGTTGAGCTCATGGAGGCCTTCCCCGCACTGTCGCGTCGGAAAGCAGTGCGGAGGAGCGTCGTTGTTGCGCTGGCGGCGTGCGCGATAGCGGCGATCATAGTAGGGGTGTTTTTCGCCGGCAGGCAAAGCAGCGCATGGCAACGCATTGTTGGGATCGGCGGCGGCATATCGGAATCGGGGATAACCCTTCTGAAGTCCACGCGCGCGGGAAACCGATCCCGGGAAGGCAGCGCCGCATTTCTCGAAGACTCTCTCCCCGCGGCCCATTTGAGCGGCTGTGTAGTCGTGAAATCATTTCCCGCTGACGGCGAGTTGAGCATCGATGGACGACCGATCGGACCGCGGGCTAATCTGCGGCAAGGTATTCCGCTGGCCTTCGGGAAGCACGTGCTTCGCTGGAAAGTTGACGGCAGGGGAGTCATTTGGCGGGAGCGTATCGCCATACTTCCGTTCGAGGTGAAAGGGCTGACGATCAGAGAACGACTCTGAGAGCCGGTCGAGAGGGGATTGAGACCATGCCTTCACCAGTGCTCGTCGATTCGCAAACCGCCGCGGCGCATGCCCTGTCCGGAAGAATCGTGACGGTGGGCACCTCCGGCGACTGTCATATCCGGATCCCCGGGAAAAAATCATCTCCGCCCGTCGCGCATCTCATCTTCGCCCAAGGGGCGTACAGCGTGCAGGCGCTCACCGCGGATTCGCGGATTCATGTTAACGGAAAATCCGTCGGGCGCCGCCGCCAGCGCTTGACGCATGGCGACACGGTGACGATCGGCGACAGCGAATTCGCGTACCGCGAGCAAGATCGGGAGTCACCCGGAGAGGGGCCGGCCGCGCGCGGGCCCGTGCAGGATCTGATCTCCGTGGTTGTTTCTCTTCTGAAGAACAGCGGTGAAGACGTCTCCGAGCGCCTGGTTGCGAGCGTGTCCCGGCTGCTCAAGTGCGATGCCGCCCGTCTGGTCGCCGAGGACAGCGCGGGCCGGCATACGATTGCCCGCTATCCCGAATCAGCCGCCCTCGAACGCTTTTCAGGAAGGGCAATCGACTGGGCGCAGCAATCAGACAAGACCGTCCTGGTCCACAATGATGATTGGCGGGAAAGCCAGGAGTCCATGAGCTCGCTCGAGAAGAACCTGGTAGCTTCGGTACTGTGTGCGCCGCTGAAGGACGACGCTCGGGTGGTGGGCTACCTGTATCTCGATCGCCTCCAGTCGAGCGAGCCGTTTGCCGAAGAAGACCGCGTCTTTTGCGACACACTCACGCCCCTGTTCTCCACCATTCTCTCCATGTCGGCGCAGCATCGCCGCCAGCGAGATACCATCGCGCGGCTCCAGGAGTCCAGGATACCGGCAGCCGGGGGCATGGTATACGAGAGTGACGAGATGGCGCGCGTGCTTTCCCTGGCGGAAAGGCTCGCGCCGACCGACTCTCCCGTGTTAATCCTCGGGGAAACCGGCACGGGCAAGGAGCTGATGGCGCGCTATATTCACGAAAATTCGTCACGCGCCGACAACGCGTTCAGAGCCGTCAATTGCGGCGCGATTCCCGAGGCGCTTATCGAGTCCGAGCTGTTCGGCCACGAGAAGGGTGCGTTTACGGGTGCGACCCACCGCAAGAAGGGCCTGTTCGAATCGGCCAACGGCGGCAGCGTGCTTCTCGATGAGGTCGGGGAGCTGCCGGTGCAGCTTCAGGTGAAGCTCCTCCGTGTCCTCCAGGAATCGGAGATCACGCGTGTGGGCGGCACCGAAGTGATCCCCGTGGACATTCGGATACTCGCGGCAACCAACAGGAATCTCGAGGCCGACGTTTCTGCGGGGAGATTCAGGCAAGACCTTTTCTTTCGGCTCAACGTTCTTACGGTAACGCTGCCGCCGCTGCGCGAGCGGGGCCGGGATGCCGCGCTGCTCGCTGAGTATTTCCTGAAACGCTACTGCGAGCAGTTCGGGCTGCCGCTCAAGGAGCTTTCCGCCGAAGCGCGCAAGGCGCTCTTCTCCCATGCCTGGCCGGGAAACATCAGAGAGCTCGAGAACGTGATACAAAAGACGGCACTGCTGTCGTCGTCAAACAAGATTGCCGCGCACGAGCTGCAGTTTCCCGGCCGCGCGCTGTTCGGCCGCGGCTCTCAGGCGGTCACGACACTCAAAGATGCCCGCGCGGAAGCCGAGAAGACCATAATCACGCGCACCTTGGCCAAAACGCAGGGCAACATTTCGCTTGCGGCGAAAATACTGGATATCGACCGCAAATGGCTGATGAAGAAAATGGATGAACTGGGCGTGCAGGCCGGCGACTTCCGGGAAGAATCGCGTGAGTCAAGCGATTAGCCCGTGTCACGGCCGTTGTTATTCCCGGACCACAAGGCAGCGTGTCCAGCGAGCTTCAGATGCACTGACCGTGATAAGGTATAGTCCAGAGCCGTTTTTCCCGCAGTGCCACAGATGCGCGCCACCACCAGAACTCCCCGAATAGACAAGGGCACCGCGTGAATCAAATACCCGCGCGAAAACCGGCTCTTGTCAGGCCCCGGTGCGAACCAGGAAGCCGGGCGGCACGCGGGTGATGTCCAGTCCGGGCGATACCGGACTCACGCCTGTAACGCGGCCTTCGACAACCGCTTCGCTGCCGTCGGCATTGGTTTTAACGAGCACGACATCCACCCCGGTATTCACGGACCCGCCGTACCCCGCAACGATATAGCCGCCGTCGGAGCCGGGTTCAATCGAATAGCCGTGGTGGGCGGCAGTGGGTTGTGTCCCACGTTCGATCGCCGCCGGAATCCACCTTGACTACCCACAGACTGGGACCGTGGATATTGTCCGGCTTGCTGCCTCCCGCGATAACAAAGCCGCCGTCCGCGGACGGTACCACCGATTCGCCGTAATCGTGGCTTGCCCAGCTTCTCCCGAGTATAGCGTTCCATTGCTCTTCGCCCTGGGCATCGGTTCGGATCAGCCGGTAGTCGCTCTTGTTGTAGTGCGTATCGAGCGGGATCTTGTGCCCGGCCACGACAAGCACGCCGTCCGCGAGAACGCGAACATCACTGCTCGCGTCACCGCGTACCTCCCGGGAGGGGGCAATGGCGGCTCGCTGGTGGAGCGAACAAAATGGATGATGCGCGCGGCGCTTACTCCCGAATCGCGAAGTAGCAGTCGGAGTAGTCCCGCACGAGGTCTTCATAGTCGGCGACCCGCATGAGGCACGAGTCGGATACGGGACTTATCTGTTCCATTTCGAAATCTCCGATGTCCGGATTCCACACTTGCTGTTCGAAATACTCGGGGACCACAAAAGTCTGGATAGAATCCTCGTACGCATCAAACCCGCCGATACCCGGCGGTGTGAACTTGTACAGGCCGTCGGGGCCGAACACGATAGTCATGTTGGTGTTCATGTTTGTGTTGACATGAATATGTACGGTTATCGTGTCGCCAATGCGGTATACTTCTCCGCCGTTGGGCGAAACAATACGATAGGGATCGTTGGACACGTCGCCGTCGGGGGCATGCGGGCAGATCATGTCCGCCACGACGGGCGTGATGGCGATGACCACAGTCGCGGCGGGAGACTCCCCGCTTTTCGAGTCTCGCGCCGTATAGGTGAACGTGTCGGCGCTCGCGTACGCGGGACCATCGGGGGTATACGAAAATGAGCCGTCGGCATTGAGTGAGAGCGTGCCCAGCGAGGCATCCCCGGCAAGCACGGCCGTGAGCGCGTGCCCGTCGGCATCCGTATCGTTTGCCAAGACGCCGCTGGCCGCGCCGACAGTGAGTGTCGAATCGCCGCGAATGCTGTAGGCATCACCTGATGCCTGCGGGACTTCGTTCTTATCTTCGGGATCGGTGGGAAGGCACGAGAGTGCTGCAAGTGAGACAGCAATGGCGGCCGTGACGGCACGGCCGGCGTGTCGTGATTGCATGGCAGTAGTTTTCAATGGTCCGGGCTCCGTGAAAAGGTACGTAATACGTTTTGTTTCTAAAGTCATGATGCTAGGGAACAAGCTTTGTGGTTACGCGGCCCCCGGATTTGACAACATACACGCCCCGGGGAAGCTTTCTCGCGGCGGCTGTATGCACCAGCTCGCCCCGCGCGGTATACATCGATGCCGGGCCCGTGGCTTCCCGCGGGCGATGATATCGCAGGGGGACGTCTTTCGCCCGGTCGATGCCGCTGATATGGATGGCCGGGCTGCGCGCCTTGGTGCCGGTGCCGGCAAGGTCGCCGATGGGAAACCATTCGTTGGTTTGCCATTTGCACAGCCACACGCCCGGCTGGGTCGCCAGGTCGCCCTGCAGAATGCCGACAACGTATTCCTCGTGGGGCCAGTTCCAATCGGTCCAGTTGACTTCATTATACTTACCGAAACGAAACTGCCGCGGCACCCAGTTCATGCTGATACCCTTCTCGAGCACGTACTCGGTGCGGCCCAGCGAAGGCTCGTCAGGCTCCATGAAATGGGACACGAGAAATCCCTTGTGGTCTATCTGGGTTGTCGAATACGAGACATCGGAGGGGTCATCGATCCGGCATGAGAAACACGACGAGTCTCCTCCCTGGCGGCCGATGTTCCATGCCGCCCTGTCGCCGGTCGGGCTGAGACTGAACCCGCACCCGTTGATACGGACATTGTCGGGAACATCATCGTAGTGCCAGATATCATCGCCGTCGGCAGTGCCTTCGCCGTTGTCGGGAATAGTCACGAACATGTTGGACTGGCCGTAGGGGCTGTTGTGTTCGCGCGCGCCCTGATAGTGACTGCCATTGAGCGCCAGAATCGCCCCGCCACGGCCAAGGTTCTGTGCAAACCGGATTCCCGCGTTCGACAAATCGATAACAAGTCGTCCCTGGCCGGGGTTGGGGAACGACGGCGTATCACCACTAAGATCGACCTCGATGGCCCTCATTTTCTGATACGATGCCATATATGCTATCTCGGAGCCCAGGGGGCTGTTGCGATAGATTCCCGCGGTCCTGGGGAACTGAAGGTCGGGCATGCTGAATCCAGAACCGGATACTTCGCACTGAGGCATGGGAACTTCGGTCTTGCCGGTGCCGTCAGGCTTGATAAGGTACGCCGTGAACGCGGTCATCAGCGCGGTTTCGTCTCCGACCATGTACAGCAGCCATTCCCCGTCGTTGGTTGCCTGCACAAAAAGCGGCTCATCGCTTTCGGTGTTGGGTATCACCTGAGGATTGAAATCCTGGTTGTCCGATTTGTATATGCCGGGCATGATTTCGTTGTCCTGGTCGTATTTCACGAATACAAACCACCCGGCCGGTGCATCAGCGGCATTGTCGATCGTGGCATCGAACTGCACCCATTCAGGACAGTCCGCTGCAAATGCGGACCGTGCCAGAATCGAAAACAGAACAGTAGCAGTGAAAAAGCGCATGCGTCCCATTTTGCCCCCTCGGCTATCCCCCAAAAAGAAAATGCGAATGTACGCCACTGATATTGTCTGTCGCTTGCGAACCGAATGCGGTTCATATCCGGCCGCACTTCTTTAATATATGGGCAGAGCAGCCCAAATGCCAAGCCCGCATGCCAATACCATGCAGTTTTAGCG
>WJMI01000360.1 GCA_014728015.1 Chitinivibrionales bacterium
GGTCACGATCGGCCAGTAGTAGACGGCAACGAGCACGAGGAGGACAAACGGCGCGCGCCAATACCTGATAATGTCTGAACGCCGGTCTCCCCGATCCGTTTCCGTTTTCCGGGGCGCGCTGTCCGAACGGCGATGCCTGTCCTTGGATCGGGCCATGCTCAGTGCCCCGGTGACTTGGCCGCAAAGGCCCAGAAGTGGCTGAGAAGGTAGTTGGAAATCGTTCCCGCGGCAATGCCGATGAGATTGGCGATTTCTTCGTATATGCCGAACAGTTCCTTGAGCGTGACCAGGAGCCCCCAGTTGACCACCATGGCAGTCATCCCCGAGGTCAGATTGAATCGAAGAAACATCATGAGAGCCGTGGGGGCATCACCTGTTTTGCGATCGTTGAAGGTCCACAGGTAGTTCCAGAGGAAATTGTTTGCGATGGCGGTTTCGATGGCGATGATGCTGGCAAGGCGATAGTCGAAGCTGGTCGTTTGCAGAAGCAGGCGGAACAGTCCTGCGTTGACAACGACGCCCGAACCTCCCACAATGCAGAATTTTACAAAACGGGAGAACTGCGGTATCTTTGAAAATGTCTTTTGCAGCAACGGCCTTGTCCTTGCGGAGGGTGCTGTGCGCGGTAACGAAAACGTGATTCACCTGTCGTATTCCGGACAACTGACAGAAACGGCAAAGCCCTGCGGGCCTTGCCGTTGTAGCGCGCGAGAGCATCGGCGGCTAGCCGGCATTCCCCGTCTGTGCGACCGTATCGGCCGGCACGCCCGGGCTGTCGGGAGCCAGTGTCGCGGTCGCCCGTTTCAGTTCCTCGAGCCGGGCGATCATGGCTGCCGCCCGCCGGTCGCCGGGGTTGATCTCCTGGAATTCCTGCATCACGGCTATCGCACTGTCATACTGGCCCATCTCCTCGTAGTTTCTGCACAGAAGCGCGTATGCGTTCCATGAATCCGTTTCGTTGTCGGTAAGCTCTTTGAGGACCTGGTTTGCCTCTGCGCGCTTGCCGAGACGGTCGAGAATCTGGGCCTCCATTTTCATGTAGTCCACATTGCCGGGATCGATCATCCGGGCCTCGCGGATTTTTTCCAGCGCTTCTTCGTAGCGCCCGTGCGCCATGAGTATCTCCTGCCTGAGCGCCCGCGGCCGCCAGTCCCAGGGCATGAGGCTCACGCATTGATCGAGCTTGGTGGTCACCAGGTTCAGTTTCTCCTGGTATTCTGCCCGCGTAGCGGCGAGCAGCGAATCGCGATTTGCCGCGGAGTCGTCGTCGGCGCCGCTTTCGAGGGCCGCGAGGTTCTCCTTGAGTTCGACGAGGGGCGCCCGGAGCGTGAGGGCGACCTGAATGTAGCTCGCGGCGTAATTCGACATGAGTTTCTGGGTCGTCTCGTTCATGGGGTGCTTCTGCGTGCCCAGCCCGGAGAAACGGTAGACTTTGTCAAGAAGAAACGTCGTCCGGTCGACATGGATGCGCTCGTCGCCGGACACGGCCTCGGGCATTATGCGGTAGGCCATGCCCTGCATCTGCAGGTAGGGCTGCAGGCCCATCATGTTGTCGTTGGAGACAGTGACCGCGAAGTAGATCGGCTTGCGCCACTTGTTGGCATCGACGATATGCAGGACCATCTTGTCCTGCACCCGCAGCGCGTGCTTTTCCTCGCGGCCGGGCAGCGTGATGGTGATGCCGGCGTTGGTCATGGTGTAGGGGATTGATTTGTCGATGGGGTTGATCTCGTGCGTCAAGGCATCGATCTTCGCATCCGAAAAGCGGATGGGCACCTTCGGCTCGAGGTCCTTGAGCTGCTTGATGTACCACTTGGTGTTCAACAGGCTGAGGTTGACAATACGCACGTCGCGGCGGATCCCCTCCGCCTCCTGCAAGAACCATAACGGGAACGTGTCGTTGTCGCCGTTGGTAATGAGAATGCCGTCCCGTTCGCACGACATCAGCAGGTTATAGGCGTAGTCGTAGGGGACCCAGTCGTGGCTCCGGTTGTTGGCCTTGAAATTCTGGGTGAGCGGCAGGGCCGGCGAGACCGCCAGCAGGACCGCCAGGATCGGTGCGACCTGCGTGCGCAGCAGGGAGTTTTTCGCGGTGAACGCCATGTGCATCAGCGCGCCCGCGGCAATGCCGATCCACATGCCGAAAAACATGAACCCGCCCGTGAAAAAATAGTCGCGGATGCGGACCTCGCGGTGCACGGTCGGCATGGGGCCCTGCCTGCCGTTGCGGACCCACATCATGTAGTCCCGCTTCTCCGCATGGAAACCGTCGGCGAAATTCATGTACAGCACCAGGCCCGCCGAGGTGGCCAGAAACAGGAACGCCAGAAGAACAGCCACCGGCCGGTTGCGATTGTAAAGATGGTACCAGCCGAACACCATGAACAGTGTCGGGATCAGGTAGATAAGCAGGCGCAGAAAACCCCCGGCCTGGCCCCAATTCTGAAACACGGTCCTCTCGCGGTCGGTGCCGATCGATCTGCCGAAGTGAAAGAACTGCGTCAGATGGAACCCGCCGTAGCCCATATGGCCGTCGACGCCGAACTGCTTTGCCCACGAGCCGCGCCGCCAGAACATGCGGACAATCATCGATTCCGAACCGTACTGCTTGCGCTCGAGAAATCCCCTGAACGCATCCCATTTCACGCCGGACTCGGTGAGCTCGACCACCGGGTGGTTCTCGTCGATTATGGGTTCCAGGGCCGAGCGTATCGGGATATAGGCATGGACCGAGTATCCCAGGAGCGCATAGAGGGCAATCCAGAAACAGAACCGCCACCGGCGCTGGTTTTCTCCCTGCATGAGCGAGAACACGAGGGTCAGGATGGTTACCAGCGGGCCCATCCACAAAAACATGGAAACATGATACATCACCGAGCCCATGAGCAGCACGGTCACCCAGAGCCGCCAGTCGGTCAGCTTGCTCCTGTCGGTCATCACCACAAACGCGAATACCGGGACCAGAGCAAGCATGGACATCATGTGAATCCCGATGCCGAGGAACGCGAAGTACGACAGCAGAAGCAGCAGGCGGTCGCGGTCGGGATCCTTGCTCTGGGACCAGACAAGTGCGAGCCAGGTGCACAGCACGATGACCAGCATGGAGGGGATATATACTGAAGCTTCGACAGCGCTGAACCAGAACGTATAGCCGAACGCGCAGAAAAACGCGCCTATCACACCCGCGAGGTACACTATCACTCGTTTCCAGTTTGTGTCGGGGATACCGATCCACGAGACCATCACCCGCACGATTATCAGATAGATAAGCAGTGACGCGAACGCGCCGCTGAACACAGATATCAGGTTGACCCTGAACGCCACCTGTTTGGAAAAAAAGAACAGAATGGATGCGACTCTCCCCAGCAACACGTAGAGGGGGTTCCCCGGCGGATGCGGGACGCCCAGGGAATGCGATGCGCCGATATATTCGCCGCAGTCCCAGAACGAGACCGTGGGCGCGACAGTGAGCATGTACACCAGCAGGACGGCGAGGAACACGAACGCGCCGACTATCGCATTGTACTTCCGGTGGGTGGTTTCCATTGGTAGCGCATTTCCTTTCTGTACTAGACTTGTATGGTACCCAGTTCCTTGTAAATCGAATCTATCACGCCGTTAACGAAACGCGATGACTCCTCGGTGCTGAAGATTTTGGCGATTTCGACCGCCTCGTCGATAACCACCTTTGGCGGCGTGTCCGGGAAATGGCGCAGCTCGGTTATCGCCATCCGCAGCAGATTGCGGTCGATCGCCGCGAGCCGTTTCAATTCCCAATTTGCCGCGTGCCGCCGGATAAGGGCATCGGCATCGTCCCTGGTCGCGACCGCTTTGGCCGCGAGTTCCCGCGCATACGCACGAACATCGTCAGCGACCGGTCTTGCTTCGGCGATCGAGTCGAAAATAGCCGAAGCGTCTTCCAACCCGCGCATCTCGAGCGCGTACAGAGTCTGCAGCGCCAGCTCGCGCGCCTTTCTGCGCTTCGTCGTTGCCACGTTGCCTACAGCTTCGAAACGAGATCCGCCATCTCGATGGCATTCTGGGCGGCATCGAATCCCCGGTTGCCCGAGGTCGTGCCCGCCCGTTCCACCGCCTGCTCGACGGTATCGGTTGTCAGCACGCCGAAGGTGATCGGCGTTCCGGTTTCGAGACCCGCCGCCGCAAGGCCTTTGGCGACCTCGGCCGCCACGTAGTCGAAATGCGGGGTGGTGCCGCGGATGACCGCGCCGAGGCAGATGACCGCATCGTACTGTCCCGATACAGCGAGCTTCTTCGCCACGAGCGGCATCTCGAACGCGCCCGGCACCCAGACGATGGTCATGGTGTCCTGCTGCACCTGATGGCGCACCAGGCAGTCGATTGCGCCCTCCAGGAGCTTCCTGGTTATCAACTCGTTGTACCGGCTGGCCACGAGAGCGAATCGCTTGCCCGATGCGTTGAGCATTCCTTCAATGACAGTTGACATGCATGCCTCCTTCAAGGAGATGTCCGAGTTTTGTTTTCTTTGCGTGAAGATACCGCTGGTTTTCCTTGCGCGCGGGAATCTGGATGGGAACCCGTTCCACTATCTGGAGCCCGTACCCTTCAAGCCCCACTATCTTGCGCGGGTTGTTGGTCAAGAGCCGGATTTTCGTGATGCCGAGGTCCGCGAGAATCTGGGCGCCGATGCCATAGTCGCGCAGGTCCGGGGCGAATCCGAGATGTTCATTGGCTTCCACCGTGTCCATGCCGTGGTCCTGAAGTGTATACGCCCGGATCTTGTTTGCCAGGCCGATACCGCGTCCCTCCTGCCGCAAATACAGAATAACACCGCCCTGCCGCTGCACCTCGGCCATTGCATGATGCAGCTGTTCACCGCAATCACACCGCCGCGATCCCAAAACGTCTCCGGTGAAGCATTCCGAATGCACGCGCACGAGGGTCGGTTCGCCGGGCGCAATTTCGCCCTTTTGCAGAACGACATGCCCCTCGCCGGACAGGGTGTCTTCATAGCACGTCAGCGTGAACATGCCGGCATCGGTCGGCAGCTCAGTTTCGGACACGCGCGTTACGAAACGCTCGTGCGCGGTACGGAAGCGGATCAGGTCGGCGATCGATACGATGCGCAAGCCATGGCGCGTGGCGAACGCGCGAAGGTGGGGCGTCCGGGCGACCGTGCCGTCGTCGTTCATGATCTGGCAAATGACCCCGGCCGGGAACAGCCCCGCCAGGCGGGCCAGATCGAGCGAAGCTTCTGTCTGGCCGCTGCGGACCAGTACGCCCCCGTCACGCGCCCGAATGGGAAACACGTGCCCCGGCTTGACAAAATCGCCGGGCGCGCTCGCTGTGTCGACCAGTTTCAGTATTGTCGCGCATCGCTCGGCCGCCCCGCTGGCATCGGCGGATTCGCCGCGCGCACTGACAGAGACGGTAAAGGCGGCGCGGTTTCTCGGCGCGCCGTCGGCGACCATCATGGGAATCTGAAGAGCATCGAGACGCGCCCCCTCGAGCGCCACGCACAGAAGGCCCCGCGCGCCGGTTGCCATGAAGTTTATCTTCTGGGGAGTGCAGGCCGCGCCGGCGAACGCCAGATCACCCGTGCTTTCGGGACTGTCGTCATCGACAATCACGACGCTTCCGCCGGTGCGGTACTCATCGATAATCGCCTTGATTTCGTCAAAGCTTCTCAAAACCCCAGCGTCTCCATTCTCGAAAGCAGATCTCTTGTGTCGCGCGTGTCGGACCCGCTTGCGGCCTGCACGGGCTCACCGCGAGTGCTCATATGCCGCACGTAGCGGGCCAGCACGTCGCACTCAACATTGACCGCGTCTCCGGGGCGCATCGCGCCGAGCGTGGTCGACAACAGGGTGTAGGGAACGAGCGACACATCGATGCGCTCGTCATGGGTGTTCGCTATAGTCAAGCTGACGCCGTCGATAGCCACGGCCCCTTTGGGAGCCAGGTACGCGCGGGCATCCTCGGGCATCCACAGCGAGCGCAGCACGCTGTCACCGGCCCTGGTGTCGCCGAGCACCCGTCCGACACCGTCGACATGCCCCTGCACGATATGTCCGCCCATTCTGCCGGTCGGGCCAAGCGCCCGCTCGAGGTTCACCCGGCTTCCGGGGACAAGGGATGCAAGTGTCGTCTTCGAGAGCGTTTCCCGCACCGCCCGCAGGACTATTTTCCCATGCGCAATCATCTCGACAGTCAGGCACACGCCATTTACCGCGAGCGAGTCACCGGGCGTTACTTCATAGGGTCTGCTATCGGGCGCGATGCCGAGCGTGACAGACTTGTTTCCCGGCCGGACATGCCGTACCGTGCCGATCGCTTCTATCAGACCGGTAAACACCTAGCTCCTCCGTTTCAAGGTCCCGGTGACCGCGAAACTGCCGTCGAACTCGAACAGCCGCATGTCCGTCACCACCTGACCCCGGGCGAGAGGGAGGGCCGTATGGAAGCGAATTGCTTCGAGGCCCCCCCCCAGAAGACGATTGCCGTAAAATAGATAAAGCCTGTTGACCATCCCTGCTTCGAGAAACGAGGAGGCCAGCTCTCTGCCTCCTTCAACCAGGATGCTGGTCATGCCCTCGTCGAACGCCATCTGCTCAAACACGCGCAGGTTTTCCGGCCGGGCCGCGCGGCCGGTGCGCCACACCTCGACCCCGTCGGCACATACCGATTTCATTCCGGCCCGGGCCCCCGGGCAGACAAGGATTGACCGATAGGTCCCCGCCGTCCGCCGAAACCGGCTGCGTCGCCCGGCGCGCGGGCTGCGCGCGAAGACCACCCGGGCCGGGGAAAGCGTGCCGGCGCAACGGACCGTCAGCCGGGGATTATCGGCGCGCAGCGTGGCGGCCCCGACAGCGACCGCCGCGTGGGTACCGCGGAGATGCTGCACGAAGGAGCGGGCGGCGGCATTGGTGATCCACTTCGATTTTCCGGTATGGTCGGCGATGCGGCCGTCAAGGGTCACGGCCAGCTTGACGCAGACCCATGGCCGGCGCTCGGTTATCGCCCAGAAATAGTCTTCGTTAATCGCGCGCGCCTCGACGCCGCGCAGGCCGCGGGCAACGTCGATGCCGGCTTTGCGGAGTTGCCGCACCCCTTTGCCCGCGACCAGCGGATTGGGATCGGAAATCGCGACCACCACTCTGCGGATGCCCGAAGAAACAATACGGTCGGTGCACGGCGGCGTGCGGCCGTGATGACAGCACGGTTCCAGGGTCACGTACATGGTCGCGCCCTGCGCTTTTCTTCCCGCCTGCCGCAAGGCCATGACTTCCGCATGGGGCCCGCCGCATCGCTGGGTCGAGCCTTGTCCCACCACTGCATTCCCCCTGGTGATCACGGCCCCGACAGCGGGGTTGGGGCGTGTCCGTCCCTTGGCGCGGCGCGCGAGCGCCAGGGCCCGGTCCATGTGGAGCGCATCGAATTCAGTGAAACGTGCCATCAGATTCCCCGTGCGGGCGGTTTCCCTTTTCCGGGTGTGACCGGGGAAAATACCTTGCGAATGCAGGGCCCACCAAGTTGGCCTGGGGGCGCAAGGCAGGACAAATTATTTTACCGGCTGTGAAACGGATTAGCTCACATGGCGACTTGGTGACAAGGCTTGCGGCGCGCGGGGATCCCGCCGCCTTTTTTACGCTTTTCGGTGACGGCTTCCGGGACATGTACGTGTCACGGCGCGGGAAGGGAATGCCGCATAAGCAGGCAATGTCTCAGCTTGTACTGTTCGCGCAGAGAACGTACAGAAGATATACGCAAGAAAGGCCGAAAGAGCCCGCGGAGCAGTGGCTCGCGCGCCAGCGGAAGGCACTGCCCGAAGCACGGGCAAAATCCGAGACCGACACGGTCTTCATCGGCAATATCGAGCCGGCCGGGGTCGAGGAGTTCGAACGCGCGGTTCAGTTGCGCCTGCAACGGGAGTACGGTGCCATCCGCAGCGGGGACCTGTCAGGTTCGCTTTTTGAAAGCAGCTGGTTTCGGCGCGTGTCCGGACGTCTTGTGCGGCTTTTTCTTGTGGCCCTGATCGTATTCGGGTGCCTGGCCGCGATTCATATGGCCTTCGTGTATTCCGGGAGCCGTATCGATATTTCGGTAACTCTTCCCAGCTATATTATCCGCGCATCGCTTCCCGTCGGTGCACCACCTTCCGAGCAGAACGCGAACAAGCCGGCCGTGCATAAACAAGAAAGCATTTCTGTCTCAAAGGATACGCTGGAATCCGAACCGGAAGAGACTGCCGCTGTGCCAAAACGCCGGACAGTGCGACCCGCTTCCGGCCGCAGCGGGCATCAGCCTCGTAAAAAGCCTCCTGTCCGCCCATCGCCAGGTCCCTTGCCGGCTGCGCGGCCCCCCGCCCGGCCGGCACCGGCAGGAGCTTCCCTGCCACCTTCCACGTCGACTGCCAGGCAGCCGACCGAGCGCAGTGCAGGTACCGATACCAGGGAGGCCCTGACGCCTGCTCCATCACGGCCGCCGGCAGAGAGCCCTGCTACCGGAAGCGTTTCGGCGCCGGACGAAAAACCTGCCGGCCGGCAGGTTCAGCAGGCACTTCCGGAGCCGGCGCAGGCGCCTGCTGTTTCTCCTGCCGCAGGGCCGGAAGCTTCAAGTGATACCGTATCAGCCCCTGTCCGGGAGTAGTAAGCGTGCGGTTTTTTCTGGGCTTGACAAATCCGTCCCGAAGTTCTATGATGAGTTGAACAGGTTGTGGGTCAGGTTGGCGGATACTTTATGTTGCCCCAAATCAAAGCATTAAACGATGACCACAACAAAGTGTGTCCTGCTTGGGGCCTGCCACATTATGTGGTGGAGAGCTTTGGACCCGCAGGAATGACAGGCTCTCCCCTTGACAGTATGCGCCTTCGGATTCAGTGTAGTCCGCCGGCCGTGTAAGGCCAGGCCCGGGAAGCTGTTTCATAGGGGAATGGGGGTACGGAAGGATCGGGGAAGCGTACTCGCGGGATTGAGTATGTCAACCATTTGCGCTGCCGGCCGGGGAATTCGCGCGATCACGCCGCGCGGGGTTTGCTGGCGCAATTAATCTCCGGCTCAGTTTTTGCTTGAATATGATTTGTCGAATATTCTATAATTTAGGACTCATTTGCCTCTTCACGAGAGGGAGAAGACCGATGCGCCTCGCGCGGCGATGCGCATCTTTTCCGGCAGCTTTCGGATTTTCATGTTTGGTATGAAGCATACTGTGCCCGTCTTGGCGATGTTTCTGTTCTTCGCGGCATACGCGGAGACCGAAGAGTACGTGTTGCAGCCGGGTGATGTGATTTCGGTGCAGGTGGTGGAGCATCCCGAGTTTTCCGGCCGGCATAAGATTCGTCCCGACGGCAGAATAAATTATCCGGTTATCGGCGAGGTTGAAGTTGCATCACTGACCTGCGCTCAGCTTGTCAAGATCATGGAAGGCAAGCTGGCATCGTATGTCAACAATCCGGTCGTGTCGGTGTCCATCGAAGCCTACTACGCCAACAAGATTTATATCATCGGCGATGTGCAGGGGACGGGGCAGTACGAGATTTATGAGCCGATTGATGTGCAGAAGGCCCTGGCGATGTGCGGCGGGCTGAAGAACCAGAAGGTGAAAAGTATCAGGATTATCCGCGCCGACGGCACGATGGTTGAGATTCCGACGGCAAAGCTGTGGACGGCCGAGGCGAAACGCAAATACATCCTGTATCCGGGTGACACCCTGTACGTGCCGAGATCGATGGAGATTCCCTGGAACCTCATTCTGGTCATCGTCCAGGTAGTCAGCATGAGTCTCACCGCACTGGTCGCCGCCAATACGCTGGCGAAATAGCCGGGCGCCGCGCCCGCGCATCGTCTCCCCGCACTTCCGGGCCACTATAGTTTGATGGAACGTCCCATAGTCATTTCCGTGGGGAGCGGCAAGGGTGGCGTCGGCAAGAGCAGCCTGACGGCGAATGTCGGCGCGCTTCTTGCGGGGAAAGGGTACCGGGTCGGGTTTGTCGATGCCGACCTCGAGGGCGCCAACCTGCATCTCTGCCTGGGCGTGCGCCGTCCCCGGCTGAACCTGCAGGACTATCTTTCCGGCCGAGTGAAAGACCTGCGCGAGATTGCGGTTGAGACGATTGTTCCCGGCACCTGGCTGGTCAGCGGCGCGAGTGACATCCTTCAGCTTTCAAACCCGCGGTTCGGCCACAAGCAAAAGATTATCACCAACCTCAAGAAACTTGATGCGGACTACCTTCTGGTCGACCTGGGCGCGGGCACCGATAATACTGTTGTCGATTTTTTTGGATCGTTTTCCTATGGCATAGTTATCGCCGACGTGCTTCCGGCATCGGTGGAGACCGCGTATGGATTTCTCAAGAATGCGACAGTACGCGGCCTGTCGCGGCTGTTTCCCGGCAGGAAAGATATTCACGAACAAATTCGCCGTTTCAGCGACTCGCGCGCTCCGGGGGGATTCGCCACGCTCGAACGGTTTCTCGCATCGCTTGCCGCGGCCTTTCCCGCGGAGTCGCGGGCCATGAAAGAATGGATTGCAGCGCGCCGCATCCTGCTCGTACTCAACATGGTGCGCAGCCGCGAGGATGTTGCGGCGGGAGCGCGTCTGGCCGAAATCGTGAAGAAATATCTCAGCGTGAACCTATTTTACGTTGGATACGTCGCATACACGAATGACATACGGCGATCGCTTCGGCGGTTGCGCCCGGCGGTGCTTGACGGGCCGAGCGCCCAGACGCGCGAATGCTTCGCCGCGGTGACTGCCAATATCGAAGCGCTTACCAGAGGGTAGCACGTTATGACGCATCTGGAA
>WJMI01000361.1 GCA_014728015.1 Chitinivibrionales bacterium
ACCGGCTACCTGTTTGTCGCTACCGCCGGGGCATCCGAGATTCTCTCACTGGGCAGGCAGATAGCCGACTGGGCCAATGCGGGCGAAAACCCCGACGATCTCACGGGCATCCGCAAGGAGCGTACGATTGGCGCGCAGCCCCGCGATTTCTATGTGAGACGGCATTCAGCCGAGGAGGTGGCCCTGCATTTCCGCGCGCCGCATTCGGTGCGGGTATACTGCGCTGACGGTTCCCTGGTGTATGCGGGCGGCCAGGGCGATACCGCGACCCACTACGTCCCGCTTACCACTGCCGGGAGCCATGTCTACCTGATAATGGCCACGACCCCCAGCGGTCCGCAGACAAGACGGTTCGTGTCGCTGCGCGAGTAGACAGACGCTCCCGCGACCGGCTCTCACGCGATAAACAGCATCTCCCGGTACTTCGGAAGGCTCCACATGTCGTCCGGCATCATGGTCTCGAGATCGTCTACCCGGCGGCGGATCTCATCCATCTGTTCCTTGATATCAGAAAAAAAGTAATCCGCCCTCTTTGCCTCGTCCATGACCTCGCTTTTTTCTATCATGGCGGCAAGTCTTTTCAGGTGCGCGCGGATGTGGTAGATGTCCGATGAGATGTGCGCGAACATCTCGCGCCGGTCGTCCACGGCCCGGGTTTCCACCTGTTCGACATCCTCGGTGGCGATGGTCCGGAGAACGTCGAGACTGTGGCCGATGCTGGTCTGGAATTCGTAGGCCGCGGGAAGTACCTGCGTGCCGACCATTTCCAGAAGCGTGCGGGCCTCGATATCAATTACCTTGTTGTAGATATCGATCCAGATATTGTACCGCGCGTGCAGCTCGGCACTCGAGAACACTTTGTACTTCTCGAACAGCGTGATGTTTTTCGGGGCGATAAACGCCTTGAGGGCTTTTGCCGATGACGGCTCGTTGCGCAGCCGGCGCGTGCGCGCTTCCTTTTCCCATGCCGCCGAGTAGTTATCGCCCTCAAACAGCACGGGCCGGACCTCGCGTATCACCTCTCCCAGAACCCGAAACACCGCCTGGGTTGATGCCCTCTTTCCGTTGACTGCTTTCGCAAGTCGCTGTGTCATCCGGTCGAACGATTCGGCGACAATGGTATTCATGACCATGATAGGGGTTGATATATTCGCCGAGCTCCCCAGGGCCCTGAATTCGAATTTCTGGCCGGTGAACGCGAACGGTGAGGTCCTGTTGCGGTCGGTCGTGTCCCGGCTGAACAGCGGGAGGTGGCTGATCCCGAGATCGACAACGTCTTTGCGCGAGACCGCGCCTTTTTTGCCCTTTGCCACGTTTTCGAGAATCTTAGTCAGTTGCTCGCCCAGAAACACACTGACAATGGCAGGGGGGGCCTCGTTCGCGCCGAGCCGATGCTCGTTGCCGGCGGTTGCCACTGATGCGCGCAGCAGGTCGGCATGGCGGGCTACCGCATCGATCACGCATACCAGCACGGTGAGAAACAGCAGGTTTTCTTCGGGCGTTTCACCGGGATTGAGCAGGTTGTTGCCGTTGTTGTCGGACAGCGACCAATTCAAGTGCTTCCCGCTCCCGTTGATTCCCGCGAACGGCTTCTCATGGAGAAGGCATTCCAGGCCGTGCCGCTTCGCGACCTTTTTCATCACATCCATGAGGAGCTGATTGTGGTCGGCCGCCAGGTTCGAGCGCTCATAGCGGGGCGCGAATTCGTACTGGTGCGGGGCGACCTCGTTATGGCGTGTCGTCAAGGGGATACCCAGCTTGTACGATTCCTCGGCAACATCACACATGTAATTCAACATGCGCTCTTTTATGGATCCGAAGTACTGGTCTTCGAGTTGCTGGCCCTTGGGCGACGGAGCGCCGATCAGCGTGCGCCCGGTGAGCTGGATGTCGCTGCGCAGCTTGGCGTACGACTGGTCGATCAGGAAATACTCCTGTTCCGGGCCGCACTCCGAACGGACCCAGCAGATATCCTTCATACCGAAGAGCGCGAGCAGAGCACGGGCCGATGCACTGATAGCGGCATCACTTCGAAGGAGCGGCAGTTTCTTGTCGAGCGCATCCCCGCGATACGAAATAAATATGCTCGGTATGCATAACGTTTTTCCCTGGTCGGTCTCGGTGATGAATGCCGGGGATGAAGGATCCCAGGCCGTGTATCCGCGCGCTTCGAATGTTGCACGCAGGCCCCCCGAGGGAAACGACGATGCATCGGGCTCGCCCTGGATGAGCTTGCTGCCGGTGAACCTCTCCACGGCCTTGCCGTTTTTCGAGAAATGAATAAAGCTGTCATGCTTCTCGGCGGTCTGGCCGGTCATGGGCTGGAACCAGTGCGTGTAGGCGGTTGCGCCGCGCGATGTGGCCCAGTTTTTCATGGCTTCGGCGATCTCATCCGCCTGACGCGAAGAAATGACCGGCCCGCCTTCCTGCCATCGCTTGAATGCCGCGAACGTGGCTTTCGGCAGCACGCGTTTCATTGTGGCATCGTCGAACGTGTTCGCGCCGAAATACTTGGATACTTTCTGCGGGGTGGTCACCTTGGTAAGCTCAACCGGCTGGATCATCTGCGTCACATCGATTCTCTCTGTCACCGCGGACTCCTCTCGGATGTTCCCTGAATGAAAAGGTCCCTGTATCCTGCAAAATACGATGCAAGAAGGCGGGGGAACAGAACTGTTTTCAATAGCCCGGCACATCGGAAGAAGCGGGCCGTCCGGCGTACGTGTGGTTCGGCGGATAGAATCAGAACCAGGGCGGCAAGGGTTCCGGCCTGGCCTGGCTGCCGCGACTGCGAGCACAGGAAGCCAGATAGCTCAGGATCCTCCCGATCATGGCGTTCCCCGCGCGGTAGTCAAGCGGCGTTTTCAGTATCTCAGAGGGGGTCTGCACGTATGGCAGGCCCGGGACAATCTCACGCCCGCAGTGCTGCACGAGACGGCGTATGTCGGAAGGGGTGCATTCCAGGTGGAACTGCAGACCCACGACAGTGTCGCCGTACAGGAAAGCCTGATTTCGGCAAGCTTGGCTCCAGGCAATCCTCTGGCTCCCTGGAGGAAGATCGAAGGTGTCACTATGCCATTGAAAAACTGTAAACCGAGATGGGAGGAAACCCAGGAGACGGTAGTTCCAGGCCTCCTCGGTTATCTCTACCTGCCACCAGCCGATTTCCTTGTGGCGATTGGGATACACCTTGGCACCCAATGCCCGGGCAATCAATTGGGCGCCGAGGCATATGCCCAGAGTCGGGATTCCGCTGGCTATGGCCTTCGCAATGAACTTTGTTTCGCGCCGCAACCATGGGTACCTTCTGTGGCTGTCGACGCTCATGGGTCCCCCCATGATTATAAGAAGGTCTATCTCATCGGTATCGGGCAGTTGATCTTTCTCGAAGAAACGCGTCGATGTCAGAGCATGGCTTCTGGCCGATGCCCATCGGGATATAGAACCGAGCCCTTCAAATGGCACATGCTGCAGCCAGTGGATACGCACGTCAGCTTTCCTCAAATGTATTCAAAAGCATAGGGGTGATGCTCAATCTTGCCTCACGGCCTTCAATATGCGTGCCAAGCAATTGGCAACTGTGGCTGCGGATCTGCCCCAATCTTTCTCTTGGAGCACTCACATTTTTGTATCACCGACGCATTGTTGATACAAGAGTGTGCCGATCGAACACCTGCCCACAGACATAGAGATGGCACTAATCCAATCTACGTGGTGCCTAGGGCGACCTGTGAGGTTCTGACGGCCGATCCAAGCTCAGGAGGAATCAGTGGCATGCCGATTGCATATTCCTCCACTTCGAAAACGTACGAAAGAGCCAAGGCTATTACTGTCTAAGCCCAAAGGAGGATGGGATGAGTGGGACGAACACGCCGGCCGAAGTGCTGAAACTGATGAAGGATGAAGGGATTGAGGTCGTCGATCTCAGATTCATGGATTTTCCGGGTTTGTGGCAGCATTTCTCTATTCCGGCTTCCGAGCTCGAAGAAGAAGTGTTCGAGAAGGGACTGGGCTTTGATGGATCGAGCATTCGCGGATGGCAGGCTATCAACGAATCCGACATGATTGTGAAGCCGGTTCCCGAGACGGCGTTTGTGGATCCATTCATGGCCGCACGGACGCTCGTATTGATCTGCAATATCTGCGATCCTGTAACGGGAAAAGATTATACGCGCGATCCTCGAAATATCGCTCGCAAGGCAGAAGCATATCTGCAGAGTGCGGGGGTGGCCGACATCGCCTATCTTGGTCCCGAGGCCGAGTTTTTCATTTTCGATGATATCCGGTTCGATCAGAGCTACAACTGCGGCTACTATTTCATAGATTCGAGTGAAGGCCGGTGGAACACTGGGCGCAAAGAAAACATTGATGCTTCGGGTCTCTCGCATAATATCGGATATAAGCCGCGCTACAAAGAAGGCTATTTTCCGGTGCCTCCGACAGACAGCCTGCAGGATATTCGCAGTGAGATGATGCTGTACCTTATCAACACGGGGGTCCCCATCGAGTGCCAGCATCATGAGGTGGCCACCGGGGGCCAGGCTGAAATCGACATTCGGTTCTCACCCCTCGTAGCCATGGGGGATATGCTGCTGAAATACAAGTACATAATCAAGAATGTTGCAGCCAAGTACGGCAAGACGGTTACGTTCATGCCGAAACCGTTGTTTAACGACAATGGTACGGGAATGCACACGCATCTTTCTCTGTGGAAGGGCGGAAAGAACCTGTTTGCCGGCGACGGCTATGCGGGCCTGTCCGACATGGGCAAATATGCCATTGGCGGTCTGCTCAAACATGCCCCCGCGCTCCTGGCATTCACGAACCCCACGACGAACAGCTACAAGCGACTCGTTCCCGGGTTTGAAGCGCCGGTGAATCTGGCCTACTCGAGCCGGAACCGAAGCGCTGCCGTGAGAATCCCGATGTACTCAACGTCACCAAAGAGCAAGCGGATAGAATTTCGCTGCCCCGATCCCAGCTGCAACCCCTATCTTGCCATGTCCGCGCTGGTCATGGCCGCGATCGATGGTATACAGAACAAGATCGATCCGGGAGAGCCGCTCGATAAGGATATCTACGATCTGCCTCCTGAAGAGCTCGCGAAGGTGCCGACCACGCCGGGATCACTGGATGAAGCTCTGCGCGCTTTGGAGAGCGACCATGCCTTTCTCACCAAAGGAGATGTATTCACGCAGGACGTTATCGACACATGGGTGAACTACAAGATGGAAAACGAGGTGAAAGCACTGGCACTTCGTCCCCATCCGTGGGAGTTCGCACTGTACTACGATATATAGTCGCGCGCACAGATTCCTTTCGAGGAAGCAGGGTCCTCACTATTTCCGGTCCAGCCGCCCGGAATGAGGGCCCTTGCTGCATCAATGCCTCTGCAAGAACTGGCAGTATATTTTCATGACATCACCGCGGTAGGTTCACTGCGATGGGACAGGGCCGAAGCGGCACCGCCGCGGGCGGGACGTTTGTTGCCGATTCTCTTGCGCGGGACACCATGAACAGAGATAAAATCCTGGCGGCTATACGGCGCCATACACCGCAGCCCGATGAGAATATCGCCGAAGAACACCTGCGGCGGATGGATGAGCGCTATTTCAGGCGATTTTCTCCAGAGGAGATTGCCTCGCACGCGGCGTGGCTGTCACGGCTTGGCCCCCGCACGCCGTGCGAGGTGGCATTTCGTCGCACGGATTATGGGCATGTTGAATGCACGGTATGTGCGTTTGATAACCCGTTTCTGTTTTCATTGATAACCGGCGTTCTGTCGGCCAACGGTTTCGACACAGTGAGCGGAGAGGTCTTCACGTGGAAACGCCATACCGCGCCGTCTTCACGGCGCCCTGTCCAGCGTCGCGTACGTCGGTACCGTATGAGCGCCGTCGACCTTTCCCGCCGCCGGATTATCGACTGTCTCACCGGCACGATTCCCGGCGACATCGAGCTATCCGACTGGAGCAGCAGAATACAGAGAGAACTCGCCGCGGCGGTCGGGGGCCTCGAAGAAGGCAGCACGGATTCACAAACGGAAGCGCGCCGGCTTGTGCATCAACTCGTTGCCGAGCGCCTTCCCTCGGCTACGGCTCAATCCGGTGCAGTGCTCCTTCCGATGGAGATTGCGGTTGATGATTCCCTGGATACCGCGACTCGACTCAAGGTGCTTTCACAGGACACTCCGTTTTTCCTGTACGCGCTCAGTACGGGCCTCTCATTACAGGGCCTCTCGATAGAACACCTCGATATCAAGACAATCGAGAACAGAATTCAGGATACTATCGACATTGTCACGGATTCCGGACGTCGATTGACGGAACCCGCTGAAATCGACCGGCTTCGTCTCCTGGTGCTCCTGACAAAGCAGTTCACCTATTTCCTTTCGAACTCACCTGATCCTTATTCGGCACTCGTTCGTTTCGAACAGCTTGTCAAAGACATAGTCACGCTTCCCGACCGAAAGCAGTGGGTCGAGATGCTCTCTCAGCCGAGAATACTGTCCGATCTCGCCCGTCTGCTCGGCGCGAGCGAGTATCTGTGGGAAGATTTCATTCGCGGGCAATATGAATCTCTTCTCCCGATGCTTGCGCCCGGGGACCGGCACAAAGGCTTTTCCGAACCTATCGATACCCTTTCACGTCGCCTGAGGTCGGCATTGGAGGGGGCCGAAGAGGAGGCCGGGTTCCACAGGAAACTCAACCAGTTCAAGGACCGGGAGATATTTCTCATAGATCTCGATCACATATTGAATGACGATGTCACGTTCAAGATGCTTGCGGCCCGGTTGACCGCGCTTGCAGAGAACACCCTCGCGGTGGCGGCCGACTTCGCGTATCGGCAGCTCGCACGGCGATACGGCACGCCCCGCACGGTGGCCGGGATGACCGCCTTGTACGCGCTGTTCGGGCTTGGCAAGTTCGGCGGCGCTGCACTAGGGTATGCATCGGACATCGAATTGCTCTTCGTATTCAGCGACCATGGGGAAACCGACGGCCCCGAGCGCATCGCGAACTCAGAATTTTTCGATTTGGTCGTGAAAAAAATCAACAGTCTCATCGAGGCCAAGCGTGACGGGATTTTCGAGCTCGATTTTCGCCTAAGGCCGTTCGGCAGTGATGGTCCGCTCGCGTGCAGTCTTGAAAGCTTCTGCCGGTATTACATGCACGGAGGAGCCGCACATTCGTATGAGCGCCTTGCACTGGTACGACTTCGATATATCGGTGGCGATTCAGAATTGGGTGGCCGGATAGAAAGGCTGCGGGATGAGTACATATATGCATCGGCGAGCATCAATCCACGTGAGATCCGGGAACTAAGAACGAAGCAACATCGCGAGAAGACTCGGGGTGATAAGCTGAATGCCAAGTTCAGTACGGGGGCGCTGGTCGATCTCGAATATGATATTCAGCTTCTTCAGGTGACTTATGGCAGGAAAGAAGCGAGATTCAGGACTCCTCGAATGGATGATGCGCTTGCCCAGCTGGCCGAAGCCGGTATTCTGGGACCGCATGAGGGTGAGTGGCTCGTCTCGGCATATGCCTTCTTTCGACGAGTCATCAACGCGCTTCGCATGCTGCGGGGTTCGGCTCTCGACCTGACACTTCCCGCGGAGGGCTCGGATGAACTCATTCATCTCGCACGCCGCGTGGGCTACGTCCCGCACGAGGGGCTTGATGCCGCCGTACAGCTGCGCGCTGACTTTGACACGCATACCGCACACGTTCGCGCCTTCGTCGAGCGGCATTTCGGGCGCAAATCCCTTCCCGGGCCCGATGCGGTAAACATCGCCGATGTTGTACTCTCAAAATCGATGCCTGAGACTCTCTGCTTGACAATCCTTACGAATGCCGGATTCACGAATCCCCGACGCGCTCTTGCAAACATCCGGCGTTTGGCACCGGACTTGAAACAGGGCGTGCGGTTCAGCCGGTTGGTGGTCTTAGCGGCCGACATGCTGCGGCACGTGCCGGATGCCGACATGGCGCTGAACAACTGGGAACGGTTTGTGTCCCGGCTTGCCGATCCCGACCAACACTACCGGGAGCTGCTGGCACAGCCGACGCGCCTGCACGTCCTCCTCAATATCTTCTCCGCGAGTCAGTTTCTTGCAGACACCCTGATACGCAACCCTGAGTTCTTCGCATGGGTCACAACGCCTTCGATGCTTCGCGCACCACGCAGAAGAGAAGACATTGAGGATGCGCTGCGGCAGTGCGTGCCCGAACATGCGCCGGAGCTGGAGTGGCTCAATGCATGCCGTAAGATCAGACGGCGGGAGATACTGCGTATCGGAACCAGAGACATTTGTCTCCGCGTTCCTGTAGGAGATGTCACCACCGAATTGTCTCTCCTGGCCGAGGCGGTGGTACAAGTTACATTGGAGCGCGCAGCACAATACGTGGGCTGCAGTTCAAACCTGCTCACGCGAAGTCCCGGCGGCCTGCTGTCGCGTTTCTGCATCGTCGCGTTTGGCAAGCTCGGGGGCCGTGAGTTGAACTACAGCTCCGACATCGATCTTCTGGGAGTGTACGAGCCTGCGCCGGGATGCGGCAGCTCGGAAGGCAGCCTGTGGAGCGAGCAATTCAACCGGCTGATAGAGAGGGTCTGCGCCGACCTGTCCAATCATACATCGGAGGGGTACGCGTATCGTGTTGACATGAGGATTCGGCCATACGGCAGCGCAGGAGGGATCGCGCATGCGCTGCCGGTCCTGGTCGAGTATTACCGCCGCAGTGCTTCCGCGTGGGAGATACAGGCCTTGCTCAAGCTGCGTCCCATCGCCGGAGCATCGGGCTTGGGAGAACGGCTCTGTGAACACCTCCGGCCGCTTCTCACTCGGCCGCATGATCCCACGCAGGTCGCCCGGCACATTGAGCACATGCGAGAGACGGCCGTTCGAAGCCATGTCAGGCCGGGCGAGGTTGACGTGAAGAACGGCCGCGGCGGCATACGTGACATCGAATTCCTGACGCAGGGCCTGCAAATGATTCATGCGCACGCAACGCCACACGTTCTTTCCCGAAATACCCTCCATGCTCTTGAAAAGCTCAGGCAGTTTCATATCCTCCCCGCTCACGTTGCCGACAATCTGATGCAACGCTACGTATTCCTTCGTCGCGTCGAGCACTTCCTCCAACTCTTCGACGACCGGCAGGTGCACATTCTCCCGCATGCAGAAGACGAACTGCGCGCCCTGGCTCGCAGAGTGCAGGGGAGTGGTTCCGGCAGCAAGGAATTCCATGCCACCGTGAGCGCGTGTCTGGAGGAAGTTCATTCGGCGTTCAGAAGGTTTCTTCTTCGGCACAACGCCCAGTCCTAGCTTCCACACGATACTGCTCTTCCGCCCGGGGGGCAAACGCCCCTCACGTGATTCCACATCAACACTGCCTGTTCATGCACAAAAACGTGTCGCCCGGCTTTTCGCGTCACCCTTTTGTATCCGGGAACGTTGCTTTCAGCGCTGTTTCCTGCTCGTTGAAGCATTGGCATTGTGGTTGCAGTGTGAAAGTTGCACGGCCGAGGAGAGAGACCCGGTATCCACAATCTATGTAAGGGAGGAACGAATGAGCAGCATACCACATGCGTGCTTCGCAGTGATTGCCGTTGCCTTCGCGGCCGCAGTAGGTAGCCCGGAGCTTTCGTTTGACGGCTACCTCGATTCGGATGTGTGGACCAATTTCGGGGGTGATTTCTTTACCAACGACGAACTTGATTTGGGTATGGGCATTTCGTTCTCAGACCGCGCGCAGGCACATATCTATGCAACGGTTACCGGCGGCTCTGTCCCCGCCGGCCGGGGCGAGCCCGGGCCGCGATGGGTCGACATCGCTTTTGACGGCGTCGATATTACGTTCAGCACAGGCATCGGCAGCTTTGCGGTCGGGGACCTCGTCTATCAGTACGGTGGATTCAATTACTATCTCTACAAGCGCGGCAACATGATCACCCCCGAGAGTTTTACTCGGGGGGTGAGGTATTCCATCGGCAACGACAGAATTCGGCAGGCCATTCTCATCGGAGCCGCGGATGAACCCGATGTGCTGCTCGAGCACTCGGTGGCAACTGCGGCGGGCGACACGCTGACGGTCGAAGCCGGCGTGGCTGCGGAGTCGAACGCGGGAGACATCGGGGGGTACACGGAAGTCAGCTTTACGGAGGCGACCCGCATGTCGCTGTTCTACGGTCTTCGCGCGGATCCGAAACGTGGGTTCGAGGCCACGGGTCACATGTATGGTGGTTTGGAATTCACGACAGCGGTCGGTGAGGTCATTGCAGTCAAGGCGGATATCGGCCTTCAGAGTTTTGTCAGCTCTAACACGAGGGAGGACGATTTCGGCCGCTCGACCACCGTGCCGCTTCTTCTGGAGCCGAGCCTTTCGGTCGGACGGTTCACGACGGCGCTCAGTGCGTACTACGTGTTCGACCCCGACACCACGGGCAACTACATGGATGCCGGGGAGCAGATGTTTGTCTATGTGGAGCCCGGATTTGCATTCAACGATTATGTCGCCGCGGGACTTCCGCTGGAAATGCACACCTTGGGTGAGGCTTCAGACCTGTCAGAAAACAGCGAGTTCTGGGCTACCCCCACCTGTTACGTGTATCCCGCCAAGGGGATGGAATGGTGGGTATGGTTCGGCGCCTATGTGCCGTTGGAAACCCGGGAGCCGTACTATGGCGCGGGTTCCGAGCTCATCGTCGAGTTCTGACAGGCGCGTGCCAAAGCGGTGGGAGGTGAGCGGGGGTGATCGGCTTGATGCCGTGAGGAACGGGGCGCTGGCGCCCGATGGGCGATACGAAATCGTGCTTGGAATCAAGGATGCATACACTTTCGTATCGGATCGGGCCGCCAGAGCGTGGCGATGTGCCTTGTGGGAAAGGAAAATACAATGGCACATGGTTTGCGTCAGGCGATCTTTGCGAGCGCGAAAGAAACGGTTTATTAAACGGGAAAGGAGCCAATCATATGAAGCCAGCGAATCGGGTTGCCGGCGTTCTCATTACCTGCGGCATTCTATCGCCTTTATATGCCGACGACGGTACCGCGATAAACCTCGTGGACACGCTGTGGGTGCTGACCGCGGCATTCCTGGTCTTCTTCATGAACGCGGGGTTCGCGTTTGTCGAAACCGGTTTCTGCAGGGCCAAGAATGCGGTCAACATTCTGGGGAAGAATTTTTCGGTTTTTGCCATCGCCGCAATCGCTTTCTGGGCCGTTGGGTACGGGCTGATGTTCGGGACCGGCGCAGGCCTGGTGGGAACCGATTCTTTTCTGGTGGATGAAACCGCGAATAATCCGGCATCGAATATTCCGGTATTCGCGTTCTTTTTCTTTCAGGCCGCGTTTGCCGCCGCCGGATGCTCGATTATTTCAGGCGCGGTGGCCGAGCGCATCAAGTTCATCTCCTATCTGATCTTCGGGTTTGTGCTGGTCGCCGTGATCTATCCCCTCGGCGGCCACTGGGTGTGGGGCGGCGGGTGGCTGTCCAGGATGGGGTTCCATGATTTCGCGGGCTCGACCGTGGTGCATTCCGTCGGGGGCTGGGCCGCGCTCGCGGGCGTGCTGCTTCTCGGGCCCCGGCTGGGGAAATACATGCCCGACGGCACATCGAAGGCAATCGTAGGGCATTCCATTCCGCTCGCGACGCTCGGCGGCTTTATCCTCTGGCTCGGCTGGTTCGGCTTCAATCCGGGTAGCCAGCTCGCACTTGACGGCAACGTACCGAGAATCGCATTGACAACCGCGCTGGCTTCGTGCGCGGGGATACTCGGCGCCATGATTACCGCCTGGGTCGTGGGGGGAAAGCCCGACCTCTCGATGATTATCAATGGATGCCTGGCCGGGCTGGTTGCGATAACGGCTCCCTGCGCGGTGGTGAGCACGCTCGGCTCGCTGTTCATTGGAGGCATTGCAGGCATCCTGGTGGTTCTCGCCGTGTATGGTTTCGAACGGCTTCACATCGACGATCCGGTGGGCGCGCTGGGCGTGCATTTAGTGAATGGAATCTGGGGCACGCTCGCGGTCGGCCTCTTTGCGGCGCCCAGATACATGGACGGCACGGCCGGGCTTTTCTATGGCGGCGGCCTGAAGCTGCTTGGCGTGCAGTTCGTGGGGGTGCTGGCGGTGGGCGCCGCGGCCTTTGGGCTCTCTCTCGGGCTCTGGGCCGTTCTCAAGTCCACACTGGGAATACGGGTGTCCCGCGAGGAAGAAATCGGCGGGCTCGATGTCGGCGAGATGGGTATGGAAGCGTATAACGGATTTCAGATTTTTACAACCAGCTGACCTGAGATAGTTGTTGTACAGGAGGATGATATGAAACTCATAGTCGCAGTGATTCAGCCGACCAAGCTGCCCGACGTCAAGAAAGCGCTGCTGGATGCGGAAGTGTACAAGATGACGGTCACCAATGTCGTGGGCTGCGGCCAGCAGGCGGGATACACGGAGCACTATCGCGGCAGCATCTTTGAGGTCAATCTACTGAAGAAGGTGCGACTGGAGATTGCGGTAAACGAGAACTTTGTCGAACGAACGATAAACGCGATCATCACGGGTGCGCGAACCGGGAATATCGGCGACGGCAAGATATTTGTCCTGGAGCTGCCGGAATGCATCCGCATACGGACCGGCGAAACAGGAAGCGAGGCGATCGGGTGATGGCCGGGGGAGATGCCGCTCAATGCTGAAACCGCTTGTATTCGATGCCGTATTTGGAGACCTTGTACTGGATAACGCGCTTGGTCGTGCGCAGGAGCTTGGCCGCCTCGGTCTGGTTCCCGCGGGCATCCTTGAGCGCATCGGTAATGAGCTCCTTTTCGTAGGATGCGACCAGTGATTCGAAAGAGCCGTCGCGAAGACCGCGAAGCGAGGCATCTTTCATTTGCAGGGTGGGCGGCAGGTCGTGCCCGTTGAGCACGTTGTTTTCGGATACGAGCACTGCCCGCTCGATAACGTTTTCGAGCTCGCGTACATTCCCCGGCCAGTGGTAGGCGGCCAGCATGTCGATTGCCGGCGTGGAGATGCGCGCGATTTCCTTGCCGTGACGCCCGGCGTAGCGTCGGGAGAAATAGTCGGCGAGCAAAAGAACATCGGCCCCGCGCTCGCGCAGCGGCGGCAGGTAGACCGTGAAAACATTGATGCGGTAATACAGGTCCTCCCTGAACCTGTTGCGGGAAACGTCCTCCTCGAGGTTGCGGTTGGTCGCGGCGATCACGCGCACATCGATGGAGATCGTTTCCGTTCCGCCGACGCGCTGGATCTGTTTTTCCTGGATCGCCCGCAGGAGCCGCGCTTGGGCCGAGGGGGACATTTCGCCGATTTCATCGAGAAAGATCGTGCCGGCGTGCGCCGATTCGAACCTGCCGGCGCGCATGGATGTTGCACCGGTAAACGAGCCTTTTTCGTGGCCGAACAGCTCGCTTTCCAGAAGTGACTCCGGCAGGGCCGCGCAGTTCACCGGCACGAACGGGCCGTGGGCCCGGGGGCTCTTGTCGTGTATTGCCCGGGCGACCAGCTCCTTGCCAGTCCCGGTCTCTCCGCATATCAGCACCGTGGTGGGTGAGGGAGCCACCTGGGCGATCTGCCGGTATACGTTTTTCATCGAGCGGCTGTTGCCGATCATTTCATCGGGCTTGCCCTTCTCCTCGAGGTTCCGTCGAAGCTCCCTGTTCTCCTGCTCGAGCTCCTCGAGACGCTCGTTTTGCTTTCGGCGGGCGACAACCACCTGGGCGATGAGATCCGAGACAGCCTTGAGGAATTCCAGCTCGCTGTCCAGCGTGCTTTCTTTATCGGTGCCCACACGATCGACTGAGAGCGCGCCGACCACATCGTCGCCGGCCGTTATGGGTACGCACAGAAAGGAGAGATCGTCCCAGCTCAGCTGCTTGCGCGCGCCGGTGCGGTCCAGAAAAGTGGGCTCTTCAGAGAGCTTGCGTATGACAGCGGGCTTGCCGCTTTCAACCACTTTTCCGGTGACGCCCTCGCCGAGCCGATAGGTACCCCGTTTTTTCTCCTTGCTCGATACGCCATGGGCCACATCGACCGCCAGTTCCTCCTCGCCGGCCTTGAGTATGCTGATCATTCCTCTGCCCATACCGGCATCTTCGTCCAATACTTGCAGCACGTCAGCCATCTTCCCTTCCAGATTGCCTTCAGCGGAAAGAAGACGGGCAATTCGATAAAGGGCGGATAGTCCGTTGAAACTGAGATCGGTGGGAGTATGTGTCTGGTTTGCAGTCATGCCCGCAAGATTCTCCGCAGACCTTTCATGCGTTGAGAAGAACTAGTCTACGCCTAATGCTTGTTTCCCGCATACAGTAGCACTATTCGGGCCATGCGCGCGGTATATTCTCTACCGCTGCAGGGGATTGTGAGATAAGGCATTGATAAATAATCGTGTTATGAATATGAATGATGCATGACAATTCAGATTCCAGCGTTTGTTGATCGTCGGAAAATGATACAAAAGTGTGCCCTTCGGGTGGTGTTGATACAATTATGTTCCAAATATAGTTTCTGGATAGTGCGATGACGTATCTGTTTGTCACGAATCGGCGATAGGGCGATGTGGCACGTGCTTTGCGCCTTTTCAGTCGGTTTTTGCCTTTCCCGTGTTGGATCGTAGGCGATGAGCCTCTGGAAGTGCATTTGCGGTATGGATGTATGCAATGAATAGGGATGTTTCAGAATCGTCGGGGCCTGCGCGCGAAGTCCGTACGCTTTTCAGCACGGGTCTGTCCGGTCTTGACGGCGTTTTCCAGGGGGTCATGCCCGGAGACAATATCGTTTTCCAGGTGGACTCCATTTCCGACTATGCACCGTTCGTGCATCCGTTTTGCCTTGAAGCCAACAGGGAGGGGCGCGCGCTCATCTATTTCAGGTTCGCCGAGCATGAAGCGCTTCTTCCGCCGGGCGCGAAGGCGAGCGTCTATAGCATGCATCCCGAAGAGGGCTTCGAGAGTTTTCTCATTGAGATACATCGGGTGATCGAGCAGTTCGGCATGGGTGCATGCTATGTTTTCGATTCGTTGTCCGAGCTGGCGGTAGACTGGTACAGCGATCGCATGCTCGGGAATTTCTTCATGCTGACCTGTCCATATCTCTACGATTTCGAGACCGCAACCTATTTCGGCCTGCTCAGGAACAGCCACACCCCGGTTGCCATCAACGCCATTCACAACACGGCGCAGGTGGTGGTCGATGTCTACAACAATAAGGGGAGTTTGTACGTTCATCCGTTAAAGGTTTGGAAGCGTCACACGCCAACCATGTACACCCTGCACAGCTGGCGGAGAGACACGTTCAAGCCGGTGACCAACAGCGCCACCATCTCCGAGATACTCGCCGCAGTCGGGCAGCCCTGGCTCGACTCGACCATCGATCGCCCGGACCTCTGGACGCGTACGTTTGGCAGGGCCAGGCAATTGGTCGAAGAAGAACAGCAGGGGGGGCAGCGCAGCGGCGAACTGGAAGATCTCCGGCGGCGCCTGTTGCGAATGGCGGTCACTCGCGACAGGCGTTTTCTGCAATTGTGCGAGCGATACCTCGGGATTCGCGACCTGCTCGACATGGGCCGCCGTATGATCGGCACGGGGCTTGTCGGCGGGAAATCAGCCGGCATGGTACTGGCCCGGGCCATCCTTGCATCATGCGATGCATCATGGCGGGAGAAGCTCGAAGCACACGATTCGTTTTTCGTGGGCTCCGACGTGTTCTATACGTACCTGGTGACCAACGGATGCTGGCATGTCTGCAGAAGGCCGCGCGATCCGTCACAGGCAATCGACAGCGCCGACGAAGCCCGGCAGCGGCTGCTCAACGGTGAATTCCCGGATGATATCAAGGCCCAATTCAGCGCCATGCTCGACTATTTC
>WJMI01000028.1 GCA_014728015.1 Chitinivibrionales bacterium
CCGGCGATAAACCCCTTCGTATCCGGGTGAAGCGCCGGGGGGAGGGCCCATTCGGCATGTGCGCCCTGCTCTTGCGGGCTGTCCGTGCCGGGGACAAGCGCATCGAGAAAGGCGGCCAGCGCGCCGGATGTCCTTGGGGAAACAGACACGGCGCAGCGCGCGAGCTCGTAGGGGACGAAGGGGCTCGCGGCCGCGACAGACCGTTGCAGCGCCGCGATCGAGTGCAGGTATGCGCTGGAATCCATGGGGCCTGACGAGGGGCTATTTCTTCCAGTCGAAGACAACCTTGCGGGCAATGGCCCCGGCGGTTTCCGTGTCGATGAGATAGTCGATGATTTCGAGGGAGAACGGGATTGCCGCGCCCACGCCGCGGCCCGTAATAACGGAACCGTCACGAACAACATCCGCATCGACCTTGGCGCCGCCGTCGATCTTTTCTTCGGTGCCGGGATAGCAGGTATACTTCTTGTTTGTCAGTATGCCCGCGGTGTCAAGAGCCCGGGGAGCGGCACAGATTGCGGCACACAGTTTCCCCGCGCTGTATGCCTGCTGGACCATCCTGACGACATCGCCGGATTCAACCAGATGCAGCGTCCCCGGCATGCCGCCCGGCAGCACAATCGCATCGAATTCTCCGGCGAACGAAGTCAGCGAGACGTCGGCGGTATACCGGATATCGTGGGAGCCGCGGATTTCGGTACCGCCAAGGCCGGCCACGGTCACGGCTATCCCCCCGCGCCGCAACAGATCGGTTGCGGTAGTGCCTTCGATTTCCTCGAATCCGTCGGCAAGAATCACCAGAGCATGCTTCGCCATTTGCACATCCTCCATTCGCGGGGGGTGGATCCGGGGGCGTGTCAGCCCGGAGTCATGCGGCGCCGCTGCAATCCCCTGCAGTAACCGTGCAGAGGAACGTACGGACCGCGATGTCAAATATCAATAGAATATACGAGGAAATCAACGGTGCGCGGGAAACAGGTGTGTTGAATCATGCGGAGGAGCTCGGATGTATCCGGCGATTGGGGCTTGATCGCGCGCGGCGGCCCGTCATTCACCACGAGCCGTGTCTCACCTTCGGGCGTATTTCCCAGCGTGAGGACCGCGCGCTCGATGCCGTCCGCGCGCACGGTCAGCACGGCATCGTCGAAACGGGCGCGGATGAACGCAGGGCCTTGCCCGCCCGGGGCGCTGGTCCACGACAGAAGGTTGTCCGCAACATTGGGGAGCCCGGGAACAATGGTCCAGGCGACGCTCGTGCGGCGGGGACGGCGCCAGGAACGCACGAGCCCGGCGAGCGTGCCGAGCTCCTGTTCGCGATAGTCAAATCCGTGTTTCGCATCGGGATACACTTTTCGCCGGACATCGACACCTTCCTCGACCAGCCGGTCGAGGAAACTGTTGACATATTCGATGGGGTAGAGGTGATCCTTGCCGGCATTGACATTGTATATCGGACGCTGCCGCAGGTTGGCCGGGATAACCGGGGTGTTCAGCCGGGGAAGCATGCCGCCGAAACCGGATACGGCAATGAACCCGGCGAACGGGCCGGGGATTGCGCTTGCCGCCGCCCAGCACCCGGTGGCGCCGTCAGAAACACCGGCAAGCACCACGCGGTCGGGATCTATCGGGTACTGCAGGGACATGTACCGGAGCGCCCGCAGGATTCTCTCCAGACCGCGCGCACTCCACCAGGGGACGATACGATTGGCTGAGGGACTGGCCACGAAGAGGGCAAGCGAGTCGGCCAGCGGGGCGAACATCTGGTAGGCATCTTCGCCTTTCGTGACTTTGTGCGTGCCCACGCCACCGTGCAGATAGATGACCAGGGGGTACAGGGAATCCTCGTGAAATGTCTCGGGCGGGAGAATGCCGAGGGCATAGCGCGTATCCTGCTTGTCCGCGAGCATGACCGAATGAGGTTCGCGATTCGGGTCCGGCGGCTTCGCGCGCTTGAGGAGCGAGTCGAGCTGCGCGGACGAAAGCTTATACGCGCTGATCGTCCGCTGCTTCTGCTCGGTCGGATTGAGGTACCAGCCGGCAACCTGCTCGTCCAGATTGTGCGGAAGCCGGACCGCGCATCCGGCCATATGCGCAACGGCGCATGCGGCAAGTACCGGTCTGACCGCTGATGAAAGTCGAACAGTGCGCATGGATATGGAGTTTGTATGAAGGCCCCGGGCGTGCCGGCAAGCTTGTTGTTTCGCGCCGGCGATACCGGAACCGCCGCCCGCGGCCTACATCTTGACCGCTTCCTCGAACTGCCCGCGGGTATCGAACACTGTGATTGAGGTGTCGAGTCCGACGATGGAAAAAATGCTCTTGGCATCTTCACTGGCGCCGAACACCACCACATTGCCGTTCTTTTCCTGAACGCTTTTCTGGTAGTTGAGCATTAGAGTAATGGCGCTCGAATCGATATAGGTTGTATTGCTC
>WJMI01000362.1 GCA_014728015.1 Chitinivibrionales bacterium
CAATAAAGTCATGGATGCATATCAGGAAGTCATGAGGATGCGCCTGTAATCTCTGGTGGATTCTGCCGCGCGGCCGGATAGGGGTAGCCTGCCGCGCAAAGGGGTCATCCCTCGTCAACAAAGGAGTGGAGAATGTCGGAGTTCTTCAAGCAGCTCATTGCCCAGCTTTCCGCAATCTGGCGCAAACTCTCGGTCCAGCAGAAGATTATCACGTCCTCGATTGTAGCGTTCACCGTGTTCGGACTGGTGACGCTCATGCTGATTGCGCGCGGGCCCGCCAGGGACACCGGCTACCGGGTGGCCTATGCCAACCTGGAGATCGAGGAGGCCAGCCAGGTCACGCAGAAGCTGGAAGAGGCGGGGTACAAGTACAAGCTCGACAACAACGGAAGAAACGTGCTTGTCGAGGCCAAGAAGCTGTATGAGGTGCGCATGGCTCTCGCGCGCGAGGGGCTGCCCAAGTCCACGGGCGTGGGCTACGAGCTGTTCGACGAGACCAATATCGGCATGACCGATTTTGTGCAGAAGCTGAACGCGCGGCGAGCCCTGGAGGGAGAGCTTCGCCGCACGATCGAGGGACTTGACGAGGTGAAGGCATCCCGTGTACACGTGGTGATTCCCGAACCGACCATATTCCTCGACAATAAGAAGGACCCCAAGGCATCGGTCGTGGTGAAGACCGCGCCGGGCCGCGAGCTGTCCAAGGAGCAGATTCGGGGCATCTCGCATCTTGTTTCGTCGAGTGTCGACGGGCTCAAGCCGGACAATATATCCATTGTCGACTATGACGGCCGCCTGCTGTCGAATCCGTACGGCGACGATCCGACGGCGCTTGCCAGCTCGCGCAACATGGAGCTCCAGCAGAATGTCGAGCGGTACCTGGAGCGCAAGGTGGACGACATGCTCATGGGCGTGCTCGGCCCGGGCAAGGCGAGCGTACAGATTGCGGTCGACCTCGATTTCGACCGGGTCGAGAGGACCCTGGAGCAGTATGATCCGGAAAGCCGTGTCGTTCGATCCGAGGAGCGGACCGATGAGAACACCAAGAACGCTCCCGACGGCGATCATCAGCGGGAACGCTCGCTGGCGAATTATGAGATTGACAAGACCGTCGAGCATATCATGCAGGAAATCGGGAATGTCAAGCGCATGACTATTGCGGTGGCGGTCGACGGGAAGTACGAGAAGGCTGAAGACGATGAGTATGCCTATCAGGCGCGGGAAACCGAAGAGCTGCAGAACATCGAAGACATGGTCAAGAACGCGGTGGGGTATGACCTGGCGCGCGGCGATCAGATCAGCGTGGCGAATGTGCAGTTCGATAACGAGCATCTGCGGCGGGAGCAGGATGACATTGACTCGCAGGAGCGATGGGAGCGGTACATGACCATTGCCAAGTACGTGCTCGCGTTTCTCGTCGCCGTTCTGCTGATATTCTTCCTGCGGTACCTGGCAAAGACCATCGCAGAGGCCATGAACCCGCCGGTGCCTGAAATACAGGCAATCGGGCCGGTGGAAGAGGAGCCGGTGGAGGTGCCTGAGCCGGTACGGCGTTCCAACGAGCTGTTGGAGCGGGTGGAAATGATGACGCGCGAGGAACCCGTGAATATCGCCGGAATTATCAGGCAGTGGCTCGGCGAGCCGCAGGCAAAGAAACAGTAGCTGCGAGAGCACATTGCAAAGAACGGGGAAGCAGTCTATAATTTAGGTAGGGAGGTGCTGCACGGGAAGGCCTGAGGGCCACCGTGGGCGCGGAAAGAAACCACGAACCAGATTTCAGGGAAGAACGCCGTATGCCGGACCAGAAAACACAGCAGGACAAGGGATTCTACAAGGGCGCCTACAACCAGCAGGGGAAGTCCTCGGGCTCGAAGGTGAATGTCGAAGGCGTGCCCGGCCCCAAGAAGGCGGCCATTGTCATGGTGGCCCTGGGGACTGCCGCTTCATCGGAGATATTCAAAAACCTCGACGAACACGAAGTTGAAAGGCTCACCACGGAGATAGCGCGCCTCGATAATGTGTCTTCCGAGGTCCGCGAGGCGGTACTCGAGGAATTCCATAATCTCGCGCTCGCCCAGCAGTTTATCTCCCAGGGCGGGCTCGATTACGCGCGCGAAATCCTTGAATCGGCGCTCGGTCCCCGCAAGGCCAAGGAAATACTCGACAAGGTGCAGCAGAGCATCCGGACCACCGGGTTCAACCTGCTGGAAAACGTCGATCCCAAGCAGCTCGTGAATTTCATCCAGAAAGAGCATCCGCAAACCATTGCCCTGCTCCTGGCACACATGGAGCCCGCCAACGCCGCGCCGATCATCTCGGCATTGCCCCAGGAGCTGCAGGTCGATGTTGCCACGCGTATCGCCACCATGGAGAGCATATCGCCGGAGACCCTGGACCAGGTTGAAGAGGTCCTTGTCGGGCAGGTGAAATCGCTGTTCGGCGGAGATGTGTCCGAGATTGGCGGTGTCAAGGCGGTTGCCGAGATGCTCAACAGCGTCGACCGCGGCGCGGAGAAAAACATTCTGGGCAATCTCGAACGCGAAAACCCGGAGCTTGCCACCGAAATCAAGAACCTCATGTTCGTGTTCGAAGACGTGCTGCTTCTGGACGACCGCTCCATGCAGCGGGTGCTCAAGGAAGTGGACACCAAGGAGCTTTCCATGGCGCTCAAGGGCGCATCCGAGGAACTCCAGGAGAAGTTCTTCCGGAATATGTCGTCGCGCGCGGCGGAGATGATCAAGGAAGAAATGGAATACATGGGCCCGATTCGCCTCAAGGACGTCGAAGAAGTACAGCAGCGCGTGGTTGACGTGATACGGCGTCTCGAAGAGGACGGGGAGATTATTATCTCCGGTCGCGGCGGCGAAGAAGAAATCGTGGTGTAAGGGAGCCTGCCATGACAGCCGAATCGCTTACGCCGCAAGACGTTTCCACGCTTATCGACCACCTGCTCAAGTCCAAAGATCCGGCCACGGTCGGCCTGCGGCGTATCCTCAAGCGCAAGACCGAAAAGCGCGAAAACTTTCCTCTTCAAAAGGCCGAATTCGAGGACTTTGGCGCCCCGGGCGGAGGCATGTTCGATGCGCAGGAGACCCGGGTGCTCGAACTCGAGAAACAGCTCAGCGACCTTCGTCAGGAGCTTGCGCGGGAGCGGGAGAAAACGAAAAAAGCGGCGCAGGCGGCCTACCGGAAAGGGATGGACGAAGGGCAGGTCAAGGGAACCGAAGAGGGAAAGGCGGAGGCCGGGAAGGAATACGAAGAGCGGCTCGCGGAACTCCAGCAGCGCATCGCGGGCATGCTCGAGGAGACCCTGACAGCCAAAAAACGGCTTGCCACCGAGTCACAGTCGGTGCTTGTCAAGCTTTCGATGATGATTGCACGGAAAGTGGTCAACACGGAGCTCTCGATGAACGAGGACACCGTGCTGTCGGTTATCCGAAAAGCATTGGGATTCATTGCCGATCGTGACGGGCTTGTCGTGCGGGTGGCGCCTGACGATCTGGAAAACGTCACAGGCAAGAAGGATTTCTGGACATCGATTTCCGAACGTCTCGAGGGCATACGCATAGAGCCCGATGCTCGCATCGAGAAGGGCGGATGCATCATTGAATCCGCATCGGGTGTCGCCGATGCCCGGGTGAGCGTGCTGTTCGACGAACTCCAGGACGTGCTGGACACAACATGGGAAAGCCTGGTTTTGAAAGAGAAAGGGGAGGGTGATGGAGTAATGGAGTAGTGGAGTACCGGATTTCAGCCGAATGCTTTGTTTCCATCGCTCCACCACTTCATCACTCCGCCACTTCATGTACTGGTATGAACCCGGAAACGATACTTGCGCCGTTCTCGAAAGCGCTCTCGGATGCCGAGCCGGTGCGCGTGCACGGCAAGATCACCGAAGTCATCGGGCTGCTGATCGAATCGACCGGCCCCATGGCGTCCATCGGTGATGTCTGCACCATTGAGCGCGGGGGCAGGGTCGTGGGACGTGCCGAGGTCGTCGGGTTTCGCAAAGAACGCACGCTGCTCATGCCCCTGGGTCCTATCGAGGGTATTCATTCGGGACTGACGGTGGTGAGCACCAAGAAGCCGCTTTCCGTGGGTGTAGGGGAGCATTTGCTGGGACGTGTCATCGACGGGCTCGGGAATCCGCTTGACGGCAAGGGCGGGCTTCATCCCGATACCTATCGCCCGATATTCTCGAGCATTCCCAATCCGCTCGACCGGCAGCGCATCACCGAGCCGCTGGAAACCGGCATACGCGCAATGGATTCGCTCGCCACGGTCGGCAAGGGACAGCGCATCGGGATATTCAGCGCCAGCGGGGTGGGCAAAAGCGTGCTGCTTGGCATGATGGCCAAGAACTGCAAATCGGATGTCAATGTCATTGCACTGATCGGCGAGCGGGGCCGCGAAGTGCGGGAATTCCTCGAGCGCGATCTGGGTGAGGAAGGCTTGAAGCGCTCGGTGGTGGTCGTGGCGACCTCAGACCGGCCCGCGCTCATCCGGCTGAAGGGCGCGATGATTGCCGCAACCATCGCGGAGTATTTCCGCGACCGGGGCAACGATGTCCTGCTTCTGTACGATTCGATTACCCGTCTTGCCACGGCGCAGCGGGAAATCGGCCTGGCCGTGGGCGAGCCGCCCGCCACCAAGGGATACACGCCCTCCGTGTTCGGCATGCTCCCCGGCATCATGGAGCGCGCCGGCACCTCGAAGGACGGCACGATCACCGGCATGTATACCGTGCTGGTCGAGGGTGACGACATGGACGAGCCTATCGCGGATGCCGCGCGGAGCATCCTTGACGGACACATCGTGCTGTCACGGCAGCTTGCCCAGCGAAACCACTATCCCGCGATAGACGTGCTCGCCAGCATATCGCGATGCATGCCCGATGTGATCACGCAGGAGCATCAAAAACTGGCCGACAGGGTCAAGGGCCTTCTGGCGGCGTACCGCGAAAACGAAGACCTCATCAACATCGGCGCCTATGTATCCGGCAGCAACGCATCGGTCGACAAGGCGATACAGGTGCATGAGCCGATGAACGGGTTTCTCCGGCAGGGGCGGGAGGAGCGTTCCACGCTCGACGAGGCGGTGAAACAGCTGGGCGAGATTGCCCGGAAGGTGTAGGCTGCTTCCCATGCAGCGTTTCAGATTCAACCTCCAGACACTGCTCGAGCTTCGGCGGCGCAAAGAAGATGCGGTGAAGCTCGACCTGGCGCGTAAGCGCGGGAAAGTGAAACAGGCGCAGCAGGAGCTGGGAGAGATAGGCAGGGAGCTTACCGAAGTACAGAAACAGCAGAAAGATTCGCGTCAGACGAGTAATGTCGATTCCTGGAGGCGGGGCGTGGCTTATCGACACAAACTCAAGACCGATATGCTGAAAAAGGGCCGCCAGGTGGATGATCTGAAAGCGGAGGCCGAGCATATCCGCAAAGAACTGGTCAAAGCCACCCAGCAGGTGCGCGCCCTGGAGCTTCTCCGGGAGCGGCGCTACGCCGAGTGGCGCAAAGAATACGGGCTGGAAGAGCAGGGATTTATCGATGATGTCTCCCAGCAGGGATTCATTCGACGGAAGAAGGCGGCGGCGGGCCGCGCGGATGCGTAACAGCGCGTTCCTGCTGTTGGCGGCCGCCCTGGCGCTTCCCGCGCGAGCAGGGAGCTTTGTCTCCAGTGACTTCTCCGACTCATCCTCCACGCAACACCTGGTAGTCGACGACAGCATTACGATTGCCATTGAGACCTTTGCCATGACCCGGCTCTGGGGGGACACCAATCTGGAGGTGAGCGGGGGAAACACGCTCAGCGCGGCCGTTGCCGCCCAGAGTGACGGCGTGTTCGGGTTTGTGTTCTCGCAGAAATCCGGCACGAGCGACCTTCACCACTATACCGTCGATCTTACGAGCGGCACGGCCTCCGGCCAGCTCACGGTCCCTACGCCGTATACGGCCGCTCCATCGGATCTCACCTGGCTGCATGCCGCCGCGGGAAGCGGCGGGTGGCTTGCCATTCTTTCCAACAGCAGTGACAATGATGTTGTCGGCGTTTCCGAAGACGATACCCAGGATTTGAATTCTCCGCTGGTTGATGCGCTTCCCAATCTTGCTCATTTCTCGAACGATACATTTCTCGTGACCTACAAGCTCTCGGTGGCGAGCAAAGATGTGGTCCGGAGCATGGTGAAGTCCAATGCATCCTCGCTCCAGTTCGTTGCCGACGGCAGTTTCCACGACACCGTGACTACCGCATCCCTCAACTCGAATTCCGCGGTCGCGCACGACGGCAACGGGACTATTGCATTCCTCTACGCGGACGGGGGCGTGGGAGGTGTCACGCCCATATCGCTGAAGTACAAGATATACGAGGGCGGCTCGAGCGATGAATACAGCAATGCACTGGACGGAGACATTTGCGGCTATTCTACCAATGTGTTCTCGCCGCTTGATATGGGAAACGAATTCGCCGTCACGTCATACGCGCAAAACAAGTTTGCCGCCGTGTATTGGAACGACAACGGTATCTATATCGATACCGTGACATACCTGCCGGGCTCGAATTCCGTGGACAATGCGAGAAGGAAGCTCGTCGATCCCGGGGATCATGATACGGCCGTTACTGTTGTATCCAACGGCGATTTTCTGGTCGTAGCCTGGAAAGGGAAGGCCTTGGGCAGCAGCAAGACCGCGGTGGAGGGCATACGGTATCCGGTTGCCAATGACCTGGTGCATTTCCATGCTGACAGCGCTGACACGTTTCTGTTTTCCGATACCACGGTGTCGGCGTTTCATTCGACACGCTATCTGAATTCACTCAACGCGGCCATGGACGGCAACGGGAGCGTGGGGCTTGCGTGGGCAAAAAGCGCGGCGCCGGAGAAAGCCAGGGGCACGGTATGGTCCAATGCGGCGATATATCATGCGGATGCGGAATGGATATCAACGGTACAAAACACCGGGGTTCCGTCCCGCGACTCGCTGGTCTATCTCGAGAGCTCTGTCGACTGGGGCGGGACCGGCGATACCCATGATTCCATCCGCGCGAGCGCCACCGGCGGCGCGCCGTGGACAGGCTGGGTGTCAATTTATGATGCCGGCGCGCTCACGGCAAACACCAGGGGGAAATACCGCTACTTCCAGTTCAAAGCGCGGCTCGAAAACACCGAGCCCCAGCGCCTGCTTACACCTGCCGTGCGCGAATACGGGATCTACTGGAACGCCAAGCCGGTCATTGACACACTTGTCACAGTCCTGGTGAACGGTTCGAAGAGATTGAAGGGATTCGAAGATACCGTGGACGTATTCTCGCGAAGCGATACAATCGACCTTTACTACCAGGTCCATGAGGTTGACGATGGGGACACCGTGGACGTGACGGTCAGGTGGCGCGGCGACGACTCGTCCAGGACCCACACCGGCGCGGCCACCACGTACGAAACCATACGCCTGCATCCGGCGCCTCAATCCGATACGGTGTATGTCTGCGCGTTCTCGGGGGCCGATACCGCGGGCTGGCAGGCACAGGAGCGTTTCCTGTACGTGCGCACGTCAAACGACGACCCGGAGATTGCGGATACGGTGGTCTGGGATGACTCCGGGGACGGTTCTCTTGAGACGCGTGAAGTGACAAGCGGCGATACGTTCTATGTGCAGGAAAACGATTCGCTCATCTTGTACTACCATATAGACGATGCCAACGATCCCGGCATTGTCGCCGAGGTGTATCTGAACGGCTCCAAGGTTGACGAGGCCGCAATCGGGGAGCGCGGCGCGCATGTATTCAGGGCCGGTGACCTCAGCGGTGTCACCGAAGACGTACGGGTGGGGGCCGCCGACCCGGATTCTACCGTGACCAGCGAGTTCGCGATCCGCGTTAACCACTTCCCGGCCATCACCTCGACCAGTTTCGACGGCGAGGCCAAGAACGACGGCGATCCCGCATCGGTGGTCGTCGGCAAGCCCACGACCGTCGTTGTCTCGGTTGACGACCCGGATGCGGCATCGTGGGATGCAATCACCTACGAACTTATTACCAACGACACCGATATCGTCCAGACCACGCCGACCTTCGTGTTCGAGCCGCGTGAAGACGATTCGGCGGCTACCGTGATAGTATACGATCGGTATTTCAAGGCCGATACGGCATCGTTTCGATTCAATTATCCCTGGTACGACACCGATCCGGCGACCAATCCGGGTTATCAGGCCGCGGTTGACACCCTGGCCGGCGAGCTGTCGATTATCGCGGGGAGCCCAACGGTCGACAGCGTGCGGCTGCCGGTTCTCAACACCGGAAACGTTGATTTGACCATCGACAGCGTGTTCTTCGGCGGCGCGGACAAGCCCTGGATCGAAGTCGGACTGTGGCAGACCGATGAGTACGAGTATTTCGACTCGTTGCCGAAAGGAACGGGCATCCAGTCCATTACTGTCGCAGCGGGCGGGCAGCGGGACATCTATATCCGGTTCGATCCGTCAACAGTGTCCGGTGACAGCGTCGTGCACGACACGATAATCATCGTGACCAACGATCCGGTACATCCCTATGATACGATTCCGGTGTTGCTCGAGTACAACGACCTGCCCGTGATTGTCTCGCTGACGTTTGACTTCGAGGCGGACACGCCGTACTGGCTGGCGAAACGCCGCAAAACGACGGGCGCCGGCTCCTATTTGTTTCCGCCGCACGCGCGACTGGCAATCGGCTTCTCCGAAGAAATGGACACGGCATCCGCCGCGGCAACAAACGCCATCCGCGTGTACAGCATATTCGATTCCAGCGAGACCGGGCAGGACCGCGCGATTCCGTTCAGGCGAAGCTGGTCGCAGGACCGCACGACCCTGTATCTCAGGCCGGAATACGATCAGGCAAGCCCGTCGTTCGGCATCCGCCCGCCGGCGGGCATGTTCGTGCCCACGGATTCCATCGCGCTGGTGGTGACCTCGACAATCACCGATGTTGCCGCGACCCCGAGCGCGCCGGGCGGCAACGGACTCGATGTCAATCAGGACTTCGCGCGGGATGTCGATGCCGACACGACACTGACCGCGCGCGTGGACAGCGTGCATTTCACGATTCTGAGCGTCAGCCCGGTGCCCGGCCAGGTTGACATACCAACCACCAGCGATATCGAAATGGAATTCTCATCGCCGATACTCGACGGTTCAATAGACACGTCGCTGGTGAACAATACGAGCCTGGTGATCCGGACACGGTTCAATTCGTATTACGACTCCACGCGCCAGGTGCCGTTCGATTCGATAACCATCAACCCGCTCGTGCCCAACCGGGTCACGTTCGCGCCCGCCAAGCGGTTCTTCTACGGCGACAGCGTGAGCTGCTACTACCGCGGCATCGCCGCGCGGGATGCCCTCGGGTATGCCGTTGATATCAGCGGTGACGGTATCCCGATCAGCATGTTCGACTCCGCATCCACCGAGGATGACACGTCGTGGCATTTTCTGGTGCGCGACAACCTCAACCAGACCGTCAGTCCCGACAGCGGGGCCGTCAGCATTTCCACCGATACGGTCATTTCTCTGACGTTCGGCTCGTATGTGGGAAGCGAGACCGTTGACACCAGCCTGGTGGACAATCAGAGCCTTGTCGTGCGCACAAACTACAGTGATTCCGCGCAGATGGCGTTTGACAGCATCTGGTTTGACGGAAGCACCGCGTATTTCAAGCTGGAGGAACGGCTGTTCTATCGCGACATCGTGTACTGCGAGTTCCGCGGCCTTGCCACCGGCGACAGCGCGGGATTCAACGTTGACGTGCGCAACGGCCGCATGATTACCACGCTCGACGACCGGTTCTGGCACTTCGTGGTTGAAGAGCTTGTGGTTGATGACTACGGGCCGGACAGCGCGAGCACCAACCAGTCTATCCACACGACCATATGGATGGAGTTCTCGGGGCCCGTGCCGATAGTCGTGTTCGATACTGCCGTGGGCGACAGCAACAGGAGCTTCCGGTTCAGCACGCGGTTCAGCGACGGGCATCCGCTGCCTATCGAAAGAATCGCGTTTTCCGACGACAGTACGCGGATCACTTTTCATCCCGAGCGCAAATTCTTTTCAAACGACAGCGTATTTTGCGATTTTCGCGGGTTCACCGATGAGTTCCGTTATGACGGGGAACCGCACCTTCCGGAAGAAGGCGATATCACGCATGCCTCACGGACATGGCATTTTTTCACCGAGAAGACCGGTTTCTATACGTACCCGAACCCTTTCAAACCCGGAAGCAACTCCCGTCACAAGGCCCTGGGCGGCATCTGGTTCAAGAACCTTCATAACCTGGGCAGCGAGACGCGTGTGAAGCTGAAGGTGTTTTCGATTACCTCGCATCCCGTGTTTGATTCCGACAAGGCCGGGACCCCGGTCGTTTTCGACGAGACCAGCGACACCGGCCCGCAATGGCTGTGGGACACGAACAACAATCGCGGCGAGCCCCTGGGCTCCGGCGTGTACCTCTACGCGATCTACAACTCCAAGAACAAGGTCCTGGCCAAGGGCAAGCTGTTGATTGTACGATAGGACATCGGGCCCGCCAGTCCCGCGCGATGAGCGATTCTATACCATTAGCGGTCCGGCGTTCGACGAAGTATGGGAGCATCGTGTGTTCGGCGTGTACGGTCATACTTCGGTGAGCTACATCTCCAGGATCGACTTGCTTCGGAACAAGAGGGAAGCCGGCCGTCCGAAGGACCTTGCCGATGTCGATGAACTCGGCGGCAATCGAGGGCCTTGACGAGACGGGGACAGGGCAGCCCCTCCTGTCTGCTGCCGCGTCCCCTCCATGAAAAGCATGTTCGCATATCGCAAGGTATCCTACCTCACTACATACAGCCTCGATGTCTTCACCAGCCCCGTGGCGGCAAAGCGAAGCAGATACACTCTGGATGCCACGTTGCAGCCAAACGAATCGCGCGTATCCCAGATCACGCGATGCATTCCGGCGTCTGTGGCGCCTTTCACCAGTGTACGCACTTCCCGTCCTGCAAGGTCGTACACGCCGATATGCACGTTCTGCCTGCTCGTGATGCCGAATTCGATTGCAGTGCTGGTGCGAACAGGATTGGGGTATATACTCGAGATACCGTCGGCGAGTGTCTCCGTCCGGAGCGCATGTTCCCGGGCCCGGTACACGATACGCGTTTCCTGACTGCTTTCGTTGTGCAGCACATGCGTAATCGCTGCATCCGCGAGTCCCTCGATCCCGGCCGTTGAGCTCCCGGAAGGCACGAGCTCTATCGCGATAAGCGCTCCCGAGTACGCCAGCGGCTCGGTACCGGCGAACGCAATGCGGATATTGTTTCCGGTTTGCTTGGCCGCGCTTGTATACCCGTTGAGGACGGCCAGTGGCCGCGCTGCGTGAAGCGCGTATTTCGAGCCGTCGATATGCATGGTGATTTCCCCTGCATAAATATCGTCGAGAGAGCTTTCCACGGCAATGACCGTGGAGAAACCGTCCAGCGTATCATTGCTCGTGGTGAGTTCCTCCTCGACGAATGCATCCATCATCATTGTTACCGGCGCATCGAAACGGGCCTTGGGAAGGCCGTCTTTGGAGCGGTTCCAGTTGCCGCTGACATCGCCGGTCAGGTAGGCGCGCGTGTCGAGATTGTCCCGCGGGCCCGTATGCTGCTGGATTATCATGGTATGAGGATCGAGTATCCATGTCCCGATACGCGTGGCATCATCGTAACCCACCAGATAGCGAAGAATCAGGGCCGCATCGTAGGCCGTGAGCATGTCATTATCGTTAACATCTGCAGCATCCGCCTGGTGGGCAAAATCGGCCAGGCCGTGCAGTCCCACAATAGTGCGCAAAACCAGCGATGCATCGTAAGCGCTGATCCCGTCGCGGATATCGCCGCTGTCCTTGACTGCAGATATCGTGTAGGGGATCATGGACCGCGGGACATCTGCGAACGTGAAAGAGCCGTCATCGCCGGTGGCAGCGCTGAGCGAGAGCTCGTCCAGTGTCATGGTTACATTGCCCACGCCGCCTTCATTGCCGAACAGCGTGACTGTTCCCGCGATATCATAGGAGTATTCACCGCCGCACTCGGTGAGTATCTTGCCGTTGCGGCGCGTGGCCACCGGATCGCCGTCATTGAATAACGCCTTGTCAATTGTTAGCTGGAGAGGCGTGCCGCACTGTTCGCCGGCGACAACCACTTTCATGCGGAACAGAATGCCCTCGCCGGTAAACGGCTCGGCATCGGCGAATGCCACACTTACTTTGGTGGCGGTCAGGTTGCGGGCAAGCGATGCCCCGGAGATAATGGAACCAAGCGTATCTACATCGAGCACCTCGACCTTGCCGGCATCGAATGATACCTCGATATTGCCCGCTACAATGCCGTAATCGTCGACCGGTGTCGTGTATACTGGATATAGCAGGGTATCTCCCGCTTCAATTGTGGTATCGTGGGTACTGACCACCATATTGCCGACATTGAGCGTAAACGGCTGCCGCGCTGACCCGGCCATGAGATCCCGCGCTTCAACACATACCTGCTGCTCGCCGATATCGAGAAACTTGGGATACCAGGTAATCATCCCGGTATTCTCGTCGATGACCATGTTTGTCGGCTTAGCGGTCAGGCGGTAGGTAATCTCGTCATCATCTTCATCCTCGGCGATAACCTGATATTCATATTTTATGCCGGCAACAGCTTCGGTGACAGGAGTGCTGGTAATCTGGGGCGCATGGTTGTTGTTCGTGTTTCGCGGATACAACGCCGTGATACCAAGGCTGTCATCGGCATGGAGCGTACGATTCGCGGTATCGCCGCGCATGGCGGTGGGCCACATCACTGCGCCCCTGACTTCGGTGTGTCCCAGGCCGAGAGCATGGCCGACTTCGTGGGTGGATATATGTCCTATATCCATGGCGCCGGGACGGCCGTCCGTGGCCCACGTGAAATCCCGGTCGTTGAAAATGATATCGTAGTCGACAATGGTCGAACTCTGGTACCAGAGGTAGCACACTCCGATAACGTTGCTGCCGAGAGGCCATTCGCCTTCGCCGGCCCAGAACAGCACGTTTTTCTTGTCCGGTGCGATAGAGCGAATAGCGGTCGTGCCTTTGTATTCGGCCGTGATTGCCGTAGAGGGAACATCGGTCCATTCGGTGACGCTCCGGTGCAGGTGGTCCCATTCGTCGGGAACATCCTCGCACCCGCGTTCATTGAGATAGTAGTGCATGACGGGATTCACACCGGGCCATTTGGGCCCCAGGAATTCGTACGCCCGGGGTACTGCGGCACCAAGGGCGAGGAAAAGGGTTATCGAGTACAGTGTCCGCATCTGTTCCTCCTTGGTTACTGGCCGTTACGGTACTTGAGAATCCGTTGTTTGAATTCCTCGAGTGTCAGGTTGTTACCTGTTTCAAGCGAATCGCCGTCAGCAGCGCGCTTGTGGAGTGTTACGCCGTGGGCATCGTCCTGGGCCACACGTTCGACCTGATCGGTGCCGGTATAAATCCGGTATTTTCCTTGGTACATGCCGATGGTCTGATAGGAGGCCGGATTTTTTGGGTCCTTGAAAAGGAACAGCATGTTGTTCTCGCCGACGCTGTAGTTTGCCACGCCGCAGACATGCAGGGTTCTTCCGGAGATTCTCCCGCCCGGCTGCGCAATAATAATCTCGTGATCTTCATCGGGCCCCAGAAGGTCGTCGACGATATTCGCGCGAATGTAGGTATTGATCATGGTGCTGTCCTTGTTCCATTGCATGACGACCGCAGTGACCCGCGCCTGGACAATCTCCTCGGCTTGGGTTGCGAGCTGTTCCAGGCCTACCATAAACATCTCCGTTGCCTGCACGCGCATTGCTGCGGCGAGAAGAAGCATGAGCCAAACGGCCGACTTTCCCGGTTTCATACTACCCCCTTGGTTCGGTTGCACTATTCGGCGATTCGAATGAATGTGTCGCATATGCGCGCAATGTACCGAATGCTGCGAAAAACCTTTGTGATCCTCGTCACACTTGGCGCAGTTAGACGGGATATTCGAAGAACTGGATATTTCGTTTCCGGATTTTCCGGAAGGGCAATTTCCGGAATTCATCGGTGCGGCGGCAGCCTGCATGCTCTTGCAAAAGCGGGGCATTCAGTATAGAATCATATGCAGGCCGCATATGGCACGATCAACTGACAAAAGCACCGGGTTCGATCCTTCGGCGCATACGCTGGCCGAGCTGTGCGGGATGGTGGTCGGCATGATGCACCCGTACGAGGACCTGGCGGAAAGCATTGAGGACAAGGCGTACGCCGAGTGCGAGCATGACGGGTTCGAGGAGGCGAAGGAACAGATTCGCGGCATCGCGGCATTCTTCGAGCAGCTGGAGAACAAGAGCGAGGAAAACAGCCGCGATCTTGCCGACGTATACGTGCTTCTGGGCGAAATGCACCAGTGTGCCCGGCTGTTCCGCGAGAGCGAAGAGTGGTTCGAGAAGGCCATTGTCGCCGACGACACCTACCACGCGCCGTACCACAGCCTGGCGCATTCGTACCTGCGGCGGGGCGAGGAGAAAAAAGCGATCAAATGCTGGGAGCAGGAAATACATGTCGCTCCGGGGAATTACTACACGTACCTGCTTCTGGCAGACGTGTATGAGAAGCGAGGTGATGCAAACGGGTTCGTGCGCGTGCTCGAGGGCCTGCTCGAACGCGACCCGGACAACATCCGGGCGCTGCATCGTCTTATCCGGCACCATGAGCGCCGCAACCCCGAGCTGAACGTGGAGCTTCTCAGACGGAGGCTTATCGGCGCGGACAGTGAGTTCGTCAAGGCCGAGCTTGTGATCTGGACTTATCATATGTGCCGGGAGAAACGGTTTGAAGAGGCACTGTGGTTTCTCGAGCGAAGGGAAAAGGATTCTTTGGGCCTGACTGTCACGCACCTGCTCAAGGCCTACATCTTCGGCCGGCTGCGTCACTACACACGCAAACGGCGTGAGCTCAGCGAATTCAAGTGTCTCAGTCACGGCAACGAAAACCTGATGCGCACCAAGCTCGACGAGTTCCGTTCGGTATTCGGCGAGCGCGCAACCGACCGTCTGGCCGCGCGGCTGTTCGTCGCCCGTCCCGCGGGCTGATACCCTGCGGCGGGTCCCGCGCTGACATATTTTCGTCACTCGGTTCGGTTTCCGGCACTGTTTCTGAAAGCGGTACCATGAGCAGCGATGTCCGAGTACGGTTTGCGCCGTCGCCCACCGGCTACCTCCATATCGGGGGCGCGCGCACGGCCCTTTTCAACTACCTGTTTGCCCGGCATCACCGGGGTACGTTCATACTGCGTATCGAGGACACCGACAGGAGCCGGTTCGACAAAGGGGCCCTGGCGGAGATCTACGAGAGCTTGCGATGGCTGGGGCTTGACTGGGACGAGGGGCCTCAGGCGGGCGGAGCGGCCGGACCATACGTGCAGTCCGAGCGGGCCGCATTGTACCGCGAGCACGCCGATGAGCTGCTCCGGTCGGGAAAGGCGTACCGGTGTTTCTGCACACCCGACCGTCTTGACCGTGTGCGCAAGGAGCGCGAAAGGGCAAAAGCCCCGACCGCCTACGATCGCCACTGCAGAAACCTTCCCGGCGGCGAGGCAGAGAAACTGCTGGCGTCCGGCACGCCGCACGTAATCAGGCTCGCAATACCCGACGGAAGGACCGTGTCATTCGACGACCGCATACGCGGGCATATCGAATACGATGCATCGGTTCTGGACGATCTCGTGCTGCTCAAATCCGACGGCTTGCCCACGTATCACCTGGCGAACGTGGTCGACGATCATCATATGCGGATCTCGCATGTGTTTCGCGGTGATGAGTGGATTGCATCGACCCCGCGCCACATCCTGCTGTACGAAGCGTTCGGATGGCCGCCGCCGGTGTTCGCGCACTTGCCGGTCATCCTGTCGCCCGACGGCGGCAAGCTGTCCAAGCGCAAGGGCGCGGCATCGGTTATGGACTACAAGCGGGGGGGATATCTCCCGGAGGCGCTGTTCAATTTCCTTGCGCTTCTGGGATGGTCGCCCGGCGACGATCGGGAAAAGATGTCCCGCCCGGAGATGATCCAAGCGTTTTCGCTTGAAAAGGTGTCGCCCAAGGCATCGGTTCTTGACGAGAAAAAACTTGCGTGGATGAACGGGCTGTACCTGCAGGACGCATCCGTGGACAGCCTGCGCGGGACGGTCGTACAGTGGTGGAAGGATGCGGGTGTGGTCGGAGCGGAAGCCGGTGCGGACGATCCCCATTTCGCCAAAGTCATCTCCTTGATGAAAGATCGCTCAAAGACGATCGCCGAGCTGACGGAAAACGCGGCCTATTTCTTTGCGGACCCCGCGGCATACGAAGAGAAGGCCGCGCGCAAGCATTTCAAGGAACGCGCCCCCGAGTTGTTGCGAACCCTTGCGCGCGCGCTGGAACAAGCGCCGTCATTCGACCACGCATCGCTCGAAGAAATCTACCGTGCGCAGGCTGAGGAAGCCGGGGTATCGGCCGGGAAGCTCATTCATCCGACGCGCCTGGCCGTGACCGGCGTGAGCTTCGGCCCGGGGTTGTTCGAATTGCTTGAGGTACTGGGACGGGAGACGGTCGTGCGGCGGATGCATCGGGCGGCGGAACGGGTGGAGAAGGGGAAATCTCATCATGCAGAATAGCACTCCTCATTTCATCCGCGAGGCGATCAAGGAGGATATTCGCGCCGGCAGATGCGATGGTAGAGTCGTAACGCGTTTTCCGCCGGAGCCCAACGGGTACCTGCATATCGGGCATGCCAAGGCCATCTGCATCGATTTCGGCATGGCGGCCGAGTTCGGCGGCGAATGTCACCTGCGGTTCGACGATACCAATCCCAGCAGGGAAGAACAGCGGTATATCGATGCGATACAGGAGGACGTGCGATGGCTGGGATTTGACTGGGGAGAACACCTGTATTTCGCATCCGATTATTTCGGCCGCATGCATGAGCTCGCGGTCATGCTGATCAAGGCGGGCAAGGCGTATGTGGACGATCTCAGCGCCGACGAAATCCGGGCGCATCGCGGGACGCTGACCGGTCCCGGCAGGCGGAGCCCGCATCGCGACCGCACGGTTGAGGAAAACCTCGACCTGTTCGAGCGCATGCGCGCCGGGGAATTCCCGGACGGGTCGCGGGTGCTGCGCGCGAAGATCGACATGGCATCGCCCAACCTTAACATGCGCGACCCGGTGATGTACCGCATACTCAAGGTCCCGCACCACCGCCAGAAGGATGCCTGGTGCATCTATCCGATGTACGACTGGGCGCACGGTCTCGAAGACTCTCTCGAGGGGGTGACGCATTCGTTGTGCTCGCTCGAGTTCGAGGACCATCGCCCGCTGTACGACTGGTTTCTCGACCAACTGCCGGTCCATCATCCGCGGCAGATAGAATTTGCCCGCCTGAACCTCAGTCATACCATCATGAGCAAGCGCAAGCTGCTGCGCCTGGTGCAGGAGGGGCATGTCGAGGGCTGGGACGATCCCCGTCTGCCGACGATATCGGGACTGCGCCGCCGGGGGTATACGCCCGAGGCGATCCGGACGTTCTGCGAGCGTATCGGCGTGGCCAAGCGAGACAGCGTGGTGGACCATGCGCTGCTGGAGCACTGCCTGCGGGAAGATCTCAACAAGCGTTCTCCGCGCGTCATGGCCGTGCTGCGCCCGCTGAGGCTCGTGATTGACAATTACCCCGACGGGCAGAGCGAAGAGCTCGAGGCGGTGAACAATCCCGAGGATCCCGGAGCAGGCACGCGGACCGTGCCGTTTTCGCGTGAATTGCTGATCGAGCGCGATGATTTCATGGAGGATCCGCCGAAGAAGTACTTTCGCCTGGCGCCGGGCCGTGAGGTCAGGCTCAGGTATGCGTATTTCGTGACCTGTACGCATGCTGTAAGAGACAGCTCCGGTGAGATTGTCGAGGTCCATGGTACGTATGATCCATCCACGCGGGGGGGCGATGCCCCTGACGGCCGCAAGGTCAAGGCAACGCTTCACTGGGTGTCCGCGCCCCATGCAATCCAAATAGAAACCCGTCTCTACGAGCACCTGTTCGCGAAAGCGGATCCCGATGCTTTTGACGATGGGGAGGATTTCACGGTCAATATCAATCCTGTGTCGCTCGAAGTTCTGAATGAGGCCCGGGCCGAACCCTCGCTCAAGAAAGCGATGCCGGGAGACCGGTTCCAGTTCGAGCGCGTGGGCTACTTCTGTGTCGACACGGCATCGGCTGGCGGCCGGCCGGTGTTCAACCGCACCGTGACGCTTCGGGACGAGTGGTCACGCATACAGAAACGACAGCAGTCCGGCTGACCGGGCGCTTCCGTTCGGACATGCGCCTGGATACGATTCGATGATACGCAAGCTACTCATACTTCTGGTTTTTACGGGGTGCGCGGCCGGTGTATACCTCTCCGTGGCATTTCTTTTTGATCGCACCAGCGAGGGACGTCTTCGGGTGGAAACCCTGTACGATCGCCCGGACCGGGGGGGCGAGCGCGGACAGAACCTTGTCGGCGGGAGCGATTACGATACACTGGGCCGGCCGTTTACCGAGATGTACCATCCGCTGACCGGCGCGGTGACGGGCATTGTGACTGATGCCACGTTCGAGGAGTGCGGTATCCTTACCGGCGACTATGACGAGGACAATCCGGAACGGCCGGAGTATATCGACCAAGAGAACGGCTGGTCGCGGGGCAAAGCCTCGGCAGTACCGGATCTGCGGACCGACCCTGAAGTCGTGGTGACCGGTGCCGCGCGGCACTTCGGGCGCAAGGGCATTGAAGTCACGAATGCATTCGGGCCGAGCAGGAACTTCAGACTGCAGCAGGGAAGGGATTACGTGTTGAGCCTGTGGATGAAGGTTGCATCCGGAAGAGTGCCGTTGGAGAGAGGCGTTGTACTCGACCTGGACTATCGCCAGTTAAGTCCTTCGAGCCCGGACTGGCCGATCTGGCTCGACCAGAAAACCTTGAAATGCAGCGGCGAGCTTCGGGTGGAAAAGCACAGGCGCGGCTGGCACTACCTTGAGCTCCTTGTGCCGGCCTCACGGGATATCAGTGCAGCAGAGTGGGCGCATGGGTTTCGCTATGCCCGCATGTATGCCGGCGTGCCGCAGGGGGACGGCAAGGGAGGCGATGCCACGGTCTATATCGATGACATTCGGTTCCGGCCCGTCGATTCCAAATCCTGCAGCTTCTTCCTGGACGGGAAGGGGCGGGAGCGGGAAACGTGCGTGGGCCCTGACAATCGCGAGATTGACTGTGACAAGGTCGAACGCGTGCTGTTCGAGCCTGATGTCGATTCCTCAGCGGTTGACTCATCCGTGCAAAACAACTAGTTTTATGGCTGACTCATGGGGCTGTAGCTCAGCTGGGAGAGCGCGACGCTGGCAGCGTTGAGGTCAGGGGTTCGAGCCCCCTCAGCTCCATTTTCCTTTCCTGCCCGGTTTCCACCCAATCCGTTGTCCAATCTCAATACTCCAGTACTGAAAATTTGTGTAAAACACCCCTAAAATCTGGGCGATTTCCACCCATATTCGCTATTATATAAAAGGGGGACTCGCCAAC
>WJMI01000363.1 GCA_014728015.1 Chitinivibrionales bacterium
ATCCCGAGCTTACCGGACGCGAAAACATCTTTCTCAACGGCGCTATCCTTGGCATGAGCCGCACGGAAATCACGGACAAATTCGAGGAGATAGTCGAATTCGCGGACGTCGGGCTGTTCATTGACACGCCGGTCAAGCGATACTCCAGCGGCATGCGCGTTCGGCTTGCCTTTGCCGTCGCCGCGCACCTCGAGCCCGAGGTTTTGCTCGTCGACGAGGTCCTGGCGGTTGGTGATGCCGCGTTCCAGCGAAAGTGTATCGGAAAAATGAGCGAAGTCGCGGGTCATGGCAGGACCGTGCTGTTCGTCAGCCATCAGCTCGGCATGATACGCACACTATGCGATCGCGCCGTCCTTCTCGACAGCGGCCGGATTGTCATGGACGGCGACAGCGAAGATGTCATCGAGCGCTACCTTGCCTCGGCCGATCAGGGCGCCGCGCAGCATGCGGCGGTCAAATACGTGCCGGATGTCACGAAGTGGGCCGCGTTTCGAAGCCTCGCCATACGCGACGAGCGGGGCAACCCCGCCGCGCAGTTTGATGTGTTCGACCAAATCAGGTTCTCTGCGGAATTTGTTCTTCATAAACCAATTGAAGGGGCATGCATCAGCATCTCGGTAGAGCGAAACGGGCTCGTGCTCTTTCGTTCATTCGACACGGATGCCAGCCCCGAGCGCATTGCCTTTCGCCCGGCGGGGGAATATCGCGCATCCGTGACGTTCCCGTCGCCCCTGAAAGCAGGGTTGTTCACCGTCAGTGCCATGATCGGCATACCCAACGTAGAAACCATCGACAGGAAAACAAACGCGCTCGTATTCTCCGTCGAGGAGCGCTCATTCGATGCGAGCCTCCGATCCTATGCCGGCCGCAGGTCCGGTGTAATGGCGGCTCATCTCATGTGGGACGTAACCCACAAGCGTTCGGGGACATCCTAACGGCGGGACGTGTATGGACTGGTCTGTGCTGCAGATACCAATGTACGAATTCGCCGACGATGGATCCATTTTGCCCAACTTCGCGTTTCACCGCACGTGGGATCACGTGCATTCCCGCTGCATCGAGTACCCGTGGGTGGCATCCCGGTATCACGGCGAAGATGCAATTTTGGACGTAGGCTCGGCAAAGTCGAACCCCCAGTGGCTTTGGTGGCTGAATTCCCTGAGAAAGCAGGTTGTTCTGGTAGATCTTGACACTCTGCCGAACGACTGCGATCACATACACTGCGAGAAAGCAAACATTCTGAATCTTCCTTTTCATGACGATGCATTTGATGTGGTTTTTGCGGTTTCGGTCATTGAACATGTCGGGCTTCGCAACGCCCAGGTGTCCGATGCCTCGCGCAACATCGTTTCACCCGACGGGGATGTTCTCGCCTTTAACGAATTGATTCGCGTCCTGCGCCCGGGCGGGCGCCTGCTGATGACCGTTCCCTTCGGCACTGTCGACGGCCTCATCCTCGAAGGCTCGACACGCTGCTATACCGCGCGATCTCTTCGTCGCTTCGCATCGGCCGGTACCGGCGCCTGCGAATACTATCAATTCGCCAAGAAACGTTCTCCCTACCATTCTGGAATCTATACATGGATCAGAATGCCGCCGGACAAGGCACAAGCCCGGCATCGCAAGCATACGGACGGCGTTCTGTGCGGGGAGTGGACAAAAAAATGACACCCCATACGCGACCGATGGCCCCGGTTGTCTTCTTCGGGCACCATAAATGCGGGAGCCGCTTTTTCCGGTTCTCCGTGCTCACACCTATGGCCGAAGCCAACGGTTGCACGATCGTGGGGTACCGCATCGAGAACCCGCCTTTTCATTTCCGCACCGCCCATCATCTCGACCTGTACAACATCGACTTCGAAACGGTCCTTCAATCGCCGCGAACCGTTCTGGTCCTTTCCAATGCTTCGCGGGACGTGCGTGACCGCATTTGTTCCAGCACCGCAGAATTCAGAGGCATCAGAATTTTGCGCGACCCGCGCCAGGTGCTCGTGTCCAATTATTTCTTTCACAAAGAAGGTCACGCAATCGCACATCCGAGCGGCTGGATATGGGACCAGCTCGAAGAGGACCGTCCGGTTCTTGCAAAACTTCCGCAGGAAGATGGCATCCTCTATGAATTGGGGAGCATCACCCGGGACATCCTCACCAACCAGCTTGTCAAGTGGAATCACGACGGGCGTATTATCGAGTTCAAACTGGAGGAGTTCTCCCGCGCGGCAAAGACCAACCTCCGTTTCGTGGCCGAGCATTGCGGGTTTCGCAAGGTGGGGAACTGCCGGATAAAAACCACACACGCGAATCCCGGGAGCCGCCACTGGAAGGACTGTTTTACGCCAAGGATTACGCGCGCCTTCAAGGAAAGGTACGGCCAACTGCTCATTGATCTGGGCTACGAGGAGGACATGGGCTGGCAGGCCGGGCCATGAACCGGACGGGTGATGTATGAGCGCTCCGTTTCCACCATGGATGAAGCGCCTCGTATCGGCGGCTGTGCCCGCCGGGCTGTATAGCCGCGCAAGCGCCTTGCACACGGCGCTGGTTGATCGCGATGCAGACCCGCGCATCAGGGAGAGCATCACGCGCCTGTGGTCTCTGAAGAATGCGCATAGAGGAGGCCGCTGCTTCATCATCGGAAACGGCCCCAGCCTGCGAACGATGGATCTGACGCCTCTGCAAAGCGAATTCTGCTTCGGCTGCAACCGGATCTACCTGTTGTTCGATGAAAAGGCTTTTCAAACGACCTATTATGTCTGTGTCAACCCCCTCGTGCTGGAGCAGTTCGCTGATGATATCAGACAGATTTCCTGTACGAAATTCATCAGCACCAGCGGCATGAACCTTGTCGGCGACGATCCAAACACCATTTTCATATCGACGCGCCGCGGGCCCGGATTTTACCGCTACGCGCCGTACGGCTTGTGGGAAGGTGCAACTGTTACGTATGTGGCCATG
>WJMI01000029.1 GCA_014728015.1 Chitinivibrionales bacterium
CTTGGTTTCGATATCCACCTTGAGCTTGTCCGACATATTCCTGGCGCGTTCGAAACGATTGCGCAGATAGTCTTCCCGGGTCTCGAGCGAATGAAGGAACCGTTCGATCTTCTTGGCGTTCTCGCCGGCGGCAAAAGAGCGCATGGCGCGTACGCGGTCGACTGCCGCCTCAAATGATGCAATGAGTTGCTGCGAGCGCTCGAGGCGATTGACACACCGGTCGTGCTTCTGGACAACATGCGGCCATCCGGCCGCCCCTGCCGGGAAACAAAGAGCGGCGGAGAGGAGAACTCCGAAAAGACGGGCCAAAACAGGGGCGCGCATCAGGTTAGCTTCAATGTCGAAACACAAACGATCTTGCATAGCGTGAACCATTAGTGTTCACCGAGAAAATATAGGTGCCGGCGGCCGTCTTCTGCCCGTTCATCCCGGTACCGTCCCATATAAACTGATGCAAGCCGGCTTGGTGCGTGCGCGCGAATATACGACGCCCAGAAGGATCCCAGATGGAGACCATTGTGCCAGGTTGTGCCAGGATGTCGCCGGACACAATGATACGGCCGTGCACTGATGCCAGCGCGAGATAACGGGGCCGTCTTGGCGCCGCCCGCTGTTGGGCGAACAGGGGCTGATTGAGGATAATATTCTTGAACCGGAGACCTCCGTTTGCGAGCGAGGTGTCGTTGTTCATGGCTACCATTTCGAGCGCGGGTATGCCGGCGCTGTCCCCGTAAAAATACGAAGCATCGTAGACGGTTCCTCCCGTGATTTCAAGCCCGACAACGAGCCAGCGCTCCTTCTCTATGTAGTATGAGTATGTCGTGGTCAGTATCGTAAAGGAGAGAACAACAGTGTCATTATCCGCCTGCAGCAAATCCGGTTCATACGAAGCGATTTTCTCCATGGTGGATGCAGACAATATGGGGTTGATCAGCAGCGACATGGCCAGGTTGGAGCCGCAGCCGGTCTGCGTCGACGTATATGTTTGCCACGAAGTGTCGATGCCCTCGATGCTTGCCAGCTTGAGTATGCCGCTGTCAGGTTTCTGATAGGAGTATCGACCGATACTCTCTTTCAGACCGCTTCACCCCTTGACGAACACGTCGGCATCCGCCTGATACGTTTCGACCACATCGAGTTTCGCCGCGACACTATCAACGACTTCTTCGATGTCGACCGCGGCTGGCGAGAGTGATGCTGCCATGGCGCAGATCAGGCCGGCGGAAATAGTTTTCATGCGTATCCTGTCTATTTGGTTTTGTGCAGAGCATCTATCATAGTATACCATCGTTGCAGGCCGATAGACCCAATTATATGGAATACGTGCTTTGAGAGGTAAACATTGAGCGTATTTTTCCTCTTCAGGAGGCAAGCATATGATCCCGCTTGCAGGTTTTCTGGCGCAGGTCGTGCTGGTGTCGCTCTCCGGGGTCATGGCGCCCGGCCCTATGAGCGCCGTGGCGCTGGGCAAGGGAAGCCGTTCGCCGCATGCTGGATTGTTGATATCGGTCGGCCACGGCATGGTCGAGATACCGCTCATGATACTGCTCCTGTTGGGCCTGGGCGTGTTTCTCGAGCACGGGTGGGTACAGGTCGGGCTGGGACTTCTGGGCGGTGGCGTACTCTTATGGATGGGTGTGGGCATGTTCCGTTCGATCAATGTTGAAGGGATACGCGGCAAAGACCATGCGCACTCGCCGATTCTTGCCGGGATTTTCATGAGCGGGGGCAACCCCTATTTTCTTATCTGGTGGGCCACAATAGGTATAACCCTTATTGTAAGGTCCGTCGAATTCGGCATCGTGGGTGTGGTGGCGTTTGCCATAGTACACTGGCTGTGCGATTGCCTGTGGATGTGGTTTCTTTCGGCGCTATCGTTCAAGGGAGGCCGGTTTTTCGGCGGGAGTTTCCAGAAGGTCTTGTATGCTATGTGCGGCCTGGTGCTTATGGGGTTTGGAGTGAAATTCGTGGTGGATTCGGTGAGGCTGATTGCTTGACATCCGAAGGGGTCGGACCAAGGTTAATTTGTTGAATAACAAGGTATTATGCCCTGTGATAACCCCTATTTGAATCGCTTAATCAAATCCCGCAGAAGTGCGTGTCCTTTCAGAAGAACGACTTCGCCCATTCCATTCTGTTGTGCCCCTCTAGAAACGTCGTCTCGGTCCTGCCATACGGTGTCGATGGTTCTCTGAGCACGAATGCGTCTTCACGAGTAGACTCCTCCGGCTCTTTCGATCCGGGGGCTTTCCGCAAGGTCTCGGCAAATGCATCCACAAATGGGCGTGACCCTATCGCGATGCTTTCACTCCACTGCCCTTGCCGAGCGAGACCGTCACGCTGAAGTGCTTCGGTGACAAGAGAGAGGTGAGTTTCCCGGAGCTCCCGCGGGTCGCTTGCCCCAACAAGTGTCGCCAGACGGTTCCTGTCCACAATCGGATCCCGAGGGCGATCCATTTGTATGTCGCGGAACCCGCATTCCTCCCAGTCCTGCGGATCCGAGACGACTCCGGCGCGGATCATGTTGAGATCTATGTAGGCCATACATCTTAACAGATGGATGCCTGATTCCACTGCCGTGGCATGGTACCTGTCGCCCCAAAAAGCGTTTCTGCGATTGTTCTGTTTGTTGAATTGTTCCGCCGTTTTTCCTTGCACGAGCTGCATGGATTTGGCGATCGCACGGGGGATACCGGGATCCTGGACAAGAAGGTGTATGTGGTTGCAGGTGACACAATATCCCAGTACGGGCAACTCAAAACGCTTCTTTGCTTTCCTAAGCCATGACAGCCACAACCGCCGGTCGTAGACTTGCTCGAGAAGATGCTGCTTATTGTGGCAGCGGTGAGTGATGTGCCAGATATGTCCGGGAATGAAGTGTCTGTGAGCGCGTGGCATGGTATCAAATATCAGGATCTTGGAACATGGAACTTGCCAATTGGACCATTCGACGAAAAATAAATCTGGTTCGACCCAAATCCTCAACTACTTCCTCGCTTACGCTGGACGAGACTACCAAGACGTCTGTCGCAACGAAGAGAGAAACGGCCATCGTTCTTTGTTCTCTTGGCAGGAACAGACAATCGCCTGTTGTTTCTCAATACGTCAAGAGTTAAGCGGTTCAAATTGCCTGGTCAAAACAAGATAATTGATTGAAATTAGACGGAATAGCCTTGGTCCGACCCAAATGCCAATCGCTACCTCTTGTGCCATACCTCATCGCTAAGTATTTTTGATTGTTCCAGACCAGGGTCAACGACGATCTTGCAGCATTTCCGGCGTATCAATGATGATGCCCATCATGTGGCTGAAGGCACAATGATGGGTGTTCTTTTTTGTGACTTAAACTCCCGCAGGGTTCCTATGGCCAGACTCCTTTCACGTGACAAGCTCTCGCCGCTTGTCTGGCGATACCGCATCGATGCGCCGCGGATTGCCCGCAAGCACCGTGCCGGGCAGTTTGTTATCCTCAGGCCTGTCGAAGGAAGTGAGCGTATCCCCCTTACCATCGCCAATGCCGATCCCGGCAAGGGCTGGATTGAGATAATATTCCAGGTCGTGGGAAAAACCACCGCCCGCCTTTCCCACATCAGGCAAGGCGAGGAAATAGCCGACATTGTCGGCCCCCTGGGGCGTCCCACGCATGTCGAAAAATTCGGGAGGGCTCTGTGCATAGGCGGCGGCGTCGGTGCGGCCCCGCTCTACCCGATCGTGCGCGCCCTGCACGATGCCGGCAACCATGTCACGACCATTATCGGCGCGCGCAATAAAGACCTGCTCATGCTCGAAAACGAGATGCGGGAAGCGAGTGACAGGCTCCTGATAGCTACCGATGACGGTTCCGAGGGTCATCACGGGTTCGTTTCAGACGTATTCAATTCGCTTGTCGCCGAAGGCGAGGCGTTTGATGTTGCCATGGTTATCGGGCCGGTTATCATGATGAAAGTGACGACATCGCTGACTGTCGCGCAGGGCATTCGAACGTATGCTTCGCTCAATCCTATCATGGTTGATGGCACCGGGATGTGCGGCGGATGCCGGGTGACGGTCGAGGGGAAAACCAGGTTCGCATGTGTGGATGGCCCCGAGTTTGACGCATCGGGGATAGACTGGGATGAGCTTATCAAGCGTCTGAGCGCGTATCGGCAGTTCGAGTCGCAAAAGAACAAAGACCACGAATGCAAACTGGCCGGGTTATGATGACAGACACCGCCAAGAAGAACGAACGGTATATGCGTACTCCCATGCGCGAGCAGGATCCGTCGGCGCGCGCCCGCAATTTTGATGAAGTCCCGCGGGGCTACACCGAAGAAGAGGCTGTTTCGGAAGCCAAACGGTGCCTTCAATGCAAGCGCCCGCTGTGTGTCGAGGGCTGCCCCGTGCGGATCAAGATCCCGCAGTTTATCAAACAGATAGCCGACGGCGACTTTGGCGCGGCGGCACGAATCCTCAAAGAAGACAACTCACTGCCGGCCGTGTGCGGCCGGGTCTGTCCGCAGGAGGACCAGTGCGAGAAAAAATGCGTGCTTGGTAAAAAAGGCGATCCCATAGCCATCGGCAACCTCGAACGTTTCGCGGCGGATTGGGAGCGGGCGCATGGTGACGTACGCCTTCCCGAGATCAAGCGGAAGAACGGAAAAAAAGTAGCTATTGTCGGATCGGGCCCCGCGGGATTGACCGCGGCGGGCGAGCTGGTTAAAAAGGGGTACGATGTCACGGTATTCGAGGCGCTTCACGAAACAGGAGGAGTGCTGATGTATGGCATTCCGGAATTCCGTCTGCCCAAGGCGATTGTGAAGGCCGAGATCGGGTATCTCGAAAAGCTGGGCGTCAAGGTGGAGAAAAACTTTGTGGTGGGCAAGACCGCCACGCTGCAGGAGCTTCTCGACGAAGAGGGATTCGATGCCGTGTTTGTCGGTTCCGGCGCGGGCCTTCCTTCGTTCATGCATATCCCCGGTGAGAACAGCATTGGCGTATACTCCGCCAACGAGTATCTCACGCGCAGCAATCTCATGAATGCCTTTCGTGAGGATTCGGAAACGCCGCTTATCCGGGGGAAGCGTGTCGTGACGGTGGGGGGCGGTAACGTGGCAATGGACTCCGCGCGCACCGCATTGCGTCTCGGTGCCGACAAATCCATGATCGTGTATCGACGGGGCCGGACCGAGATGCCTGCCCGCGAGGCGGAGATTCACCATGCCGAAGAAGAAGGCATCCAGTTCAATCTTCTGTGCAACCCGGTCGAGGTGCTTGCCGATAAGAAGGGGTTTGTGCGGGCCGTACGATGCATACGCATGGAGCTGGGCGAGCCGGATTCGTCGGGAAGGCGCAGGCCCGTTCCCATCATGGGAAGTGAATTCGAGATCGAATGCGATGTGCTTATCGTTGCCATCGGCAATCGCCCCAATCCGTTGATCCCCGATACAACACCCGACCTCGAGGTGAGCAAGTGGGGCACAATCACGGCAAATGAATCTGACGGCAGGACGTCGAAAAAGCTGGTGTATGCCGGCGGCGATATCGTGACCGGCGCGGCCACTGTGATTCTCGCGATGGGGGCCGGCCGGGATGCGGCCCAAAGCATTATTGAGGACCTCACATGAAAAAACCGCATATCTGTGTCGTCGGTTTGGGCTATGTCGGCCTCCCGCTGGCGGTCGAGATGGCCAGGAAATTTCCGGTGACCGGGTTTGATATCAACGCGCGTCGCGTAAAGACGCTGCAGGGCGGCAGCGACCCGAACGGCGAAGTAAGCGATGCGGAATTGAAACAGGCGCGTCTGAGGGTCACTGATGATCCGGCGGCCATCGCCGATGCCGATTTCATTATCATTGCCGTCCCCACGCCTATCGACAAGCACAAGAACCCCGATTTGGGGCCGGTGCTCAAGGCCTCGGAGACCGTAGGGAAACGCATGAAACGCGGGGCCATTGTGGCCTACGAGTCGACGGTTTACCCCGGTGCAACCGAGGAAGAGTGCGTGCCGGTGCTCGAGCGCGAATCCGGGATGCGCTGGAAAAGCGACTTCTTCGTGGGCTACTCGCCGGAGCGCATCAATCCGGGGGACAAGGTACACACTTTTTCGAGTATTGTCAAGGTCGTGTCGGGGGACACGCCCGACACGCTCGATAGGGTGACGAAGGTATACGGTGCCGTGGTGAAAGCCGGCGTATATCAGGCAGCATCGATACAGGTTGCCGAGGCCGCCAAGGTGATCGAGAACACCCAGCGCGACATCAATATCGCCCTAATGAACGAGCTTCAGATCATATTTGACAAAATGGGCATTTCCACGAAGGAGGTCCTCGAGGCCGCGCGCACCAAATGGAATTTCCTTCCGTTCGAGCCTGGACTCGTGGGCGGTCACTGTATCGGCGTCGATCCGTACTATCTGGCTTTCAAGGCGGAGGAAATCGGGCATCATCCGCAGATAATCATGGCGGGAAGGCGGATAAACGATGCCATGGGGCGCTACTATGCCCGCGAGCTCATAAAGAGGCTTATCCACCGGGGCCGGGCAGTCCGTGATGCGCGCGTGCTCATGTGCGGCATTACGTTCAAGGAGAACGTACCGGACATACGCAATTCCAAGGTTATCAGCATTATCGAAGAACTCCGGGATTTCGGCCTGTCGATAGAGGTGTGGGATCCGCTGGCGTATCCCGGGGACGTGCGCGACGAGTATGGCATTTCGCTGGTGAAGAGCCCCGCGAAGAAATCCTACGATGCGGTCGTGCTCGCGGTGAAGCATGCGCAGTTTCTTGCGCGGGGGGAGCGCGGATTGCGAAAGCTGATGCGCAAAGACGGCATACTGTACGACATCAAGGAAGTATTGTGAATCAAAGGGATATCGCGAAATGATACATATTTGTATCCCGATTTCGCCCTCTTGATCGGGCTTGAAAGAATCACTATTTTGTTCGCTGATGTATTCCCTTTCTTACAATGATCATACCTTTTTCGGGACGCGCAAACCACCCGTCACAGCCGGGTAGACCAGATGCATGGCAACCACAGAAGGCATCCGTCGATGTATGTCGGCGGGTGTCTTCTTTTTTGGGAAGGCTCAGCGAGGAGCGGATATCGGTTGTCAGCAACCGGCAATAGGCGGGACAGCAGACAGAAGACCGGTACTTACTGAACACCGATTACCGGCACCGAGGTTGAATTGACAGGCATTATCGTTCTAGAAGACGGCACCGTTTTCCAGGGAATGTCGTTTGGCGCGCCCGGCGAGGCGCTCGGCGAGGTGGTATTCAACACCAGCATGGCCGGGTATCAGGAAGTGCTTACCGATCCCTCGTACGCATCCCAGATTGTGACCATGACCTACCCCCTGATCGGCAACTACGGCGTAAACGATTACGATGTGGAATCGGACCGAATACAGGTCGAAGGGTTTGTGGTCAAGGAGGCCTGCCGGTATCCGTCCAATCACGAGAGCGCGAAAACGCTCGGCGAGTATCTCATCGAGAACGGCATCGTAGGCATCGAAGGCATTGACACGCGCGCGCTCACGCGTCATATCAGGCTTGCCGGCGCCATGAAAGCGGTGATCTGGGCGGGTGAAGGAGAGCCGTCGGTTGATGAGCTCGTTGACAAAGCGCGTGCCTGGGCCGGACTGGTGGGGGTGGACACGGTCAAAGACGTCACCTGCGAGAAACCATATGCGTTCGCGGGAACGCCGGGGCGCGGTGATGCCGGCGATGATCGTTTGCACGTGGTCGCATTCGATTATGGCATCAAATTGAATATTCTGCGCATACTGCGCGGTATTGGATGCAGGATTTCAGTAGTTCCGGCCGCCACCGGCGCCGATGAGGTTCTGGCAATGAAACCCGACGGCGTATTCCTTTCGAACGGTCCGGGGGATCCGGCTGCCGTGGCGTACGCGGTCGCAGCGATCCGGCAGCTTATCGGCAAGGTTCCGATATTCGGCATCTGCCTCGGCCATCAGTTGTTGTCACTTGCGCTCGGGGGAAAGACCTACAAGCTTAAGTTCGGGCACCATGGCGCCAATCATCCCGTGCGCAATCTGGCCACCGGCGCCATCGAGATAACATCGCAGAACCACGGATTCTGCGCGGACATTGACAGTCTCAGGGACCGGGGCATTCGCATGACCCATTTGAATCTCAACGATCACACGTGTGAAGGCATTGCGGATCTCTCACAGCGACTGTTTTCGGTGCAGTATCATCCGGAGGCATCGCCGGGACCGCACGACTCGGGATACCTGTTCGGCCAGTTTGTCGAGATGATGGAAAAGGGATGAAGCGAAAACGCGCCATTCACCAGCGGGGTGCGTCGTGAAGGTGGATCATATTTATCCGGGCGACTGTGTAGAAATCATGCACCGGGACATCCCGCCCGCCTCCGTGCAGTTGATCTATGCCGATCCGCCGTATAACCTGTCGGGCCGCCGGCTGGAATCGAAACGAAGCGCGACGGGCGGACCGTTCTACAAGATGAACGAGCAGTGGGACACGTACGGCTGCGACGAATACAATGCGTTTACGCGCGACTGGATGCGCGCAGCATTCGACGCGCTGGACACCCGGGGAAGTCTTTATGTCTCGTGCACCTATCATACTGTCGGCGAGATAATCGTGTGCGCCCGGCAGCAGGGCTTCAAGCTCAACAATATCCTGACGTGGTACAAGCCCAACGCCATGCCTAACCTGACGCGACGGACCTTCACACATGCGACTGAGTATGTCTGCTGGTTTGTAAAGGGCTGCGGGTGGAAATTCAATTACGATGCAGTAAAGGGCTTCAACCCACATCGGACGCAAAACGGCAAGCCGAAACAGGTCCGGGATTTTCTCGATTTCATCGCGCTGCCGGTCGTGCAGGGACGGAAGCGCCTCAGGGGCGCCAACGGCCGGGCGCTGCATCCCAATCAGAAACCCGAGGAGCTGATCGAGCTGATCATTCGGGCATCCTCGGATCCCGGCGATCTGGTACTCGATCCGTTCCTGGGCAGTGGTACCACATCCGTGGTTGCACAACGTCTCGGACGGCGATGGATAGGCATTGAGAATAACGGCCGGTATCGCGCGGCCGCGGAAAGACGAATGGCGGGAACAAATGCATGAGACGGGTGAGAACGTGACTGTCAAGCACGGTGATGCGCTGGCGCTCCTCGATAGGCTCGATCCCGGGAGTATCGACCTTGTTTTCGCCGACCCGCCTTACAACCTTTCTGGTACCAATCACCAGACATGTCGAGGCGGGAAGATGCGTGCCTGCAACAAAGGTGAATGGGATCAAATAGACGACATTCATGGATTCAACAGGGCTTGGATAGAGGCTTGCATGCGGGTGATGAAGCCTGGCGCGACAATCTGGATCTCAGGCACACTGCACAATCATCCCGTTATCGGGGTGGTCCTCAAAGAGCTCGGGCTTTGGATCATCAATGATGTTGTATGGTACAAGAGAAATGCCCCTCCGCTTATGCAGAGAAATCGACTTGTGCCCTCAACCGAACTGATCTGGGTAGCCGCTAAGTCCAAGAAGTACTACTTCGACTATGACCTTGCGCGAAGGATCAACGGTGGAAAGCAAATGCGCAACCTCTGGGAGATAAACGCCCAGCGACATATCACGTCACACCCGACGGAGAAGCCCGAATCCTTGTTGGAACGGATAGTGCTTATTGGGAGCAAAGAGGGCGACTTGGTAGTTGACCCTTTCTTGGGTTCTGGGACGACAGGCGTTGTTGCCAAGCGCTTGGGGCGCAAGTTCATCGGGTTCGAAATAGATGAGAGTTACTTTGCAGAGGCGGAGAACCGGATATCCGGAGGCATGGTGATTGATGACGTCACGGCCTATGCTGAGGGAGTGTCGACATATCCGATTCTTGGGACTCAGACGTCTCTGAAACTTGCCGATGCAGTCATGGAGCCGGCTCGACGTGCACGTGGCGCCCGAAAGAGTGCGAAAAACTAGACAGGCAGGGACAATGCCCAAGCGAACCGACATTCACCGTATTCTCATCGTTGGCAGCGGCCCGATAGTCATTGGCCAGGCGTGCGAATTCGACTATTCCGGCACACAGGCCTGCAAGGCGCTTCGGGAGGAAGGGTACGAAGTCATACTCGTGAACTCCAATCCCGCCACGATCATGACCGATCCCAACATGGCCGACCGCACGTACATCGAGCCGATTACACCCGAGGTGGTCGAGAAGATCATCGCCCGGGAGAAACCCGATGCGCTTCTTCCCACGATGGGCGGGCAGACCGGGCTCAACACGGCGATGGAGCTTGCCGAAAACGGCGTGCTGCAGCGATTCAGCGTCCAGCTTATCGGCGCCAACCAGGCCGCGATTAAACGCGCGGAGGACCGGAGCGAATTCAAGGAGGCCATGAAGCAGATCGGGCTCGATGTGCCGGAGAGCGCGTTCGCGTACACCGTAGAAGAGGCATGGGAGATTGCGGAGCGCATAGGGTTTCCCATTATCATTCGTCCCAGCTTTACGCTCGGCGGTACGGGCGGCGGTATTGCGCGCGACGAGAAGGAATTCGAGACCGCGGCCGCCAAGGGACTTCATGCCAGCCGCATCAACGAGATCCTTCTCGAAGAGTCGGTCCTTGGCTGGAAAGAGTACGAGCTCGAGATCATGCGCGACCGGGCCGACAATGTCGTGATTATCTGTTCGATAGAAAACCTCGATCCCATGGGGATTCATACGGGCGACAGTATTACGGTCGCGCCGGCGCAGACCCTGACCGATCATCAGTACCAGCTCATGCGCGATGCATCCGTGGCGATTATCCGCGAGATCGGCGTGGAGACCGGCGGGTCGAATATCCAGTTTGCCGTGCAACCCGAGACCGGCCGCATGGTGGTTATCGAGATGAACCCGCGCGTGAGCCGCAGCTCGGCCCTGGCCAGCAAGGCGACCGGTTTCCCTATTGCCAAAATGGCCGCAAAGCTGGCCGTGGGATACACGCTCGATGAAATCCGCAACGATATCACGAAGGAAACGCCGGCATCGTTTGAGCCGACGATCGACTACTGTGTCGCCAAGATCCCGCGTTTTACGTTCGAGAAATTCCCCGAGGCTGATGCGGGCCTGGGCGTGCAGATGAAGTCGGTCGGGGAGACCATGGCAATCGGCCGCACGTTCAAGGAGGCGCTGCAGAAGGGGCTGCGCGGGCTGGAAATAGGGCGCCTGGGTTTCGAGAGTTTCAAGTACGGGCACATGGGCCGGGAAGAGATTCTCGATGCTCTGCACACGCTGCGTTGCGACAGGGTATTCGTCATTCGCCGCGCGATCGAGGAAGGCATTGATGTCGATGAGGTTCGCCGGCTGACCGGCATTGACCCGTGGTTTGTCAATAACCTGAAAGATATCGTCGAATATGAAAACACGATACGCGGCATGTCGCTGCCCGCGGAGGCCGATGCGGCGGCGTTTTTCGGGCGGGCCAAGAGGATGGGGTTCTCGGATGCCCATCTCGCGCGCCTGCTGAATACCGACGAACTGGCCGTGCGCGATCGACGCAAAAAGGCCGGCGTGACCGCCACGTACAAACTGGTTGACACCTGCGCCGCGGAATTCGAAGCCTACACCCCGTACTATTACTCCACCTACGAACAGGAAGATGAAGGCACCGTGTCCGATCGCCGCAAAATCGTGATCCTCGGCGGCGGGCCCAACCGGATCGGGCAGGGGATCGAGTTCGACTACTGCTGCTGCCAGGCATCGTTTGCGCTTCGGGAGCTCGGGTGCGAATCGATTATGGTTAACTCGAATCCCGAAACCGTCAGCACGGACTATGATACGTCGGACAAACTCTATTTCGAGCCGTTGACATTCGAAGATGTCATGAATATCATCGACAAGGAGAAACCCGACGGGGTCATTGTGCAGTTCGGCGGCCAGACCCCGCTGAATCTCGCCCGCCGCCTGGCGGAAGCCGGCGCGCCGATTATCGGCACATCGGTGCAGTCGATAGACCGCGCCGAGGATCGCGACGAATTCGCGGCCCTGATCAAGAAGCTGGGGCTGCACCAGCCCGCCAACGGCATGGCGGAGACCGCGGATGCCGCGGCCGAAATCGCCGAGCGCATCGGGTATCCGGTGCTGTTGCGGCCGTCGTTCGTCCTGGGCGGCAGGGCCATGCGCATCGTGTACGACCGGCAGGAAGTCGAGTCGTTTATCGTGGAGGCGCGGGAAGCAGGCGAAAATCGTGCCGTGCTTATCGACCGGTTTATCAACGATGCGCTCGAGGTTGATGTCGATGCCGTTTCGGACGGCTCGGATGTCATGATATGCGGCATCATGGAGCATATCGAAGAGGCCGGCATTCATTCGGGCGACAGCGCCTGCGTGCTGCCGCCGCATACGCTTTCGCGGGGAACCATAGACGAGATTCGTCGGGCCACCGAGGCCATCGCGCGCGAGCTCGAGGTCGTGGGGCTTCTCAATATCCAGTACGCGATTACCGAGGATACGGTATATGTACTCGAAGTCAACCCGCGGGCATCGCGCACCGTGCCGTTCGTAAGCAAGGCGACCGGTGTGCCGTGGGCCCGGGTCGCGGCCAAAGTGATGACGGGCGTCAAACTGGCCGATATCCCCGAGGCACGGGAGCGCGAGCTTGACTACTTCGCGGTGAAGGAATCGGTACTTCCGTTCGGCAAATTTCCGGGCGCCGACACGGTGCTGGGTCCCGAGATGAAATCCACCGGCGAGGTCATGGGGCTCGACAGGGATTTCGGTATCGCATACGCCAAGTCGCAGGATGCCGCTGGCAACAGCCTCCCCGCATCGGGTACCGTATTTATCAGCGTGAAAAGCAGCATGTATCGCAATTTCATTTTCATTGCCAAGAAGATCGCCGATATGGGATTGAAGATATGCGCGACCGAGGGGACCTGCCGGGTGCTGCGAAGCAACGGGGTGAACGCCAAGGTTGTGAAGAAAGTTTTCGAGGGCAAGCCCAACGTGGTCGACCTGATCAAATCGGGCGCGGTACAGCTCATAATCAACGTGCCGGCGGGACGTAAGGCGCTGGCGGATTCCAAGCCCATCCGCAGCGCCGCGGTCTTGCAGGAGATACCCTATATCACGACGTTGGAAGGCGCGCAGGCGGCAATCAGCGGCATGGATTCGATTGCCAAATCAGGCTATGCCGTGCAGTCGATCCAGGAGTACGCCCGCGTGGACGAGTCGCAGCACGCGGACAACCGCGGGATGCTCGAGACGAGAAAGAAGATGTGGCGGTAGGGAGAATCACGCTTCGTTGAAGGAGCCGCGCTATGGCCAAATACATCTTTGTAACAGGCGGGGTCGTATCGTCGCTGGGGAAAGGCATCACCGCCGCATCGATCGGGCTTCTGCTCAAGTCGCGGGGGTTGAATGTTATCAACCAGAAGTTCGACCCCTATCTCAATGTCGATCCCGGCACCATGAACCCGTACCAGCACGGCGAGGTGTATGTCACCGATGACGGCGCCGAGACAGACCTGGATCTGGGTCACTATGAGCGGTTCACGGGAATCACCACCAACCGCAACTGCAACTACACGACCGGCCGTATCTACGATGCGATCATCAGAAAGGAACGGCGGGGCGACTATCTCGGCGGGACGGTCCAGGTCGTGCCGCATGTGACCACCGAGATTTGCGACAGCATTCGCTCGGTGGTTACCGACGATGTCGATGTCGTGATAAGTGAAATCGGCGGCACGGTGGGCGATATCGAGAGCCTGCCGTTTCTCGAGGCGCTCCGCCTGTTCAGGCTCATGGAAGGGCGCAGCAACGTGCTGTTCGTGCACGTGACCCTGATCCCCTATCTGTCAAAGGCCGGCGAGGTGAAAACGAAGCCGACCCAGCACTCGGTCGGGCGCCTCCGGGAAATCGGGATTATCCCGGATGTCCTCATCTGCCGGACCGAAAAGCACTTGGATGCCGAAGTGCGGCGCAAGATATCGCTGTTCTGTAATGTCGATACCGAGGCGGTCATCGAGGCGTTCGACGTAGAGAATACTATCTACGAGGTCCCGATGCATCTCGCCGAGCAAAACCTCGACTACGTCATTATCGACACGCTTGGCCTGCGCGCCGGGCGGCGCAATCTCAAGCCCTGGCGCGACTATATCGACCGGGTTGTCAACGCCACCAAATCGGTGTCTATCGCGGTGGTGGGGAAATACTCGGAATTGCTGGATGCATACAAATCTATACGCGAGGCGCTCCAGCATGCTGCCGCGTACCATTCGGTCAACCTTTCCATCGAGACGGTCGCCGCCGAAGACATCGAGCTCGAGGGGCCGGCCAAGGTGCTGCGGGGCGTGTCAGGCATCCTGGTGCCCGGCGGTTTCGGCTCGCGCGGGCTTGAAGGGAAAATCGCGGCAATCAGGTTCGCCCGGGAGAAAAAGATCCCGTTTTTCGGAATATGCCTGGGCATGCAGACGGCAGTCATCGAGTTTGCCCGCAACGTGCTGAAGCTGGCGGATGCCGACAGCATGGAGAACCATGAGAACACACCGCATCCGGTCATTCACCTCATGGAAGAACAGAAGCGGATCATGAACCTGGGCGGGACCATGCGCCTGGGGGCATATCCCTGTGTGCTCACCAAGGGAAGTATCGCGCGCAAGGCGTACGGGAAAGAGAGCATCAGCGAACGTCACCGGCATCGCTACGAATTCAACAACGAGTATCGCGAAGCCTGCGAGAAGCAGGGGATGGTCCTGTCCGGCCTGTCACCGAACAAGATGCTGGTCGAGATTGTGGAGCTCAAAGATCACCCGTGGTTTGTCGGCTGCCAGTTTCATCCGGAATTCAAGTCGCGGCCGATCGACGTGCACCCGCTGTTTCGCGATTTCATCGGCGCCGGTGTTAAACAGGGAGCACGGCGCGGCACAAAGTAGCATATTCATAGGCCCGCGGCCGGGCTTTCTATGTCCGCAGTGTGGATGACATACGGTCCAAGACTTGGAAAGGAACTCTCATGGGCGGCTTTTTCGGTGTAGTATCCAGGAAGGATTGCGTGAGCGACGTGTTCTACGGAACCGACTACCATTGCCATCTCGGCACCCGGCGGGGCGGGATGGCCATACATGACGGTACCGAGTTTGTCCGGTACATCCACGACATCACCAACGCGCAGTTCCGCAGCAAATTCGATGCGAACCTCTCGACCATGTCGGGAAACATGGGCATCGGCGTCATCAGCGACTACGAAGACCAGCCCCTGCTGATTCGCTCGCACCTCGGCGCGTACGCGATTGCCACCGTGGGCGTGGTGAGGAACGCGGAGGACTTGGTGCAGTCGGCGTTCGGCCGCAAGTCGGCCCATTTCTCCGAGATGATAGGGAATGAGATCAATGCGACCGAACTGATCGCCACGATTCTCAACAGTGAAGAGAGCTTCGAGGCCGGCATCATGAAAGTGCACGATTCTGTCGACGGGTCCTGCTCGATGGTGGCGCTGACCGGAAACGGTCTGTATGCCGCGCGCGACAAGCTTGGCCGGACGCCGGTCATACTGGGCAGGAGCAACGACTCCTGGGCGGTAACCAGTGAAACCTGCGCGTTCCCCAACCTCGGATACGAACATGTCAGGGACCTGGGACCCGGGGAAGTCGTGTTTGTGAGCAATGACGGGGTCGAGGTCCGGGTGCCCCCGCGCGAAACCATGCAGATATGTTCGTTCCTGTGGATTTATTACGGCTATCCCGCATCGAGCTACGAAGGCATTAACGTGGAGGCCAGCCGGTATCGATGCGGCGCGGCACTGGCCAAGCGCGACACGGCCGAGATTGACTATGTCGCCGGCATTCCCGACTCAGGTACGGCCCACGCCTTGGGCTATGCGGCCGCGCGTAACATTCTGTACCGCCGTCCGTTCGTGAAATACACGCCGACCTGGCCGCGCAGTTTCATGCCGCAGGACCAGCGCGTGCGCGATCTGGTGGCCCGAATGAAGCTCGTGCCGATTCGCGAGCTGACCCAGGGCGAGCGCCTGCTGTTCTGCGAGGATTCGATTGTGCGCGGGACACAGCTCAAGGACACCATCCGCCGGATGTTCGAGTACGGCGCGCGGGAAATCCACATGCGGCCGTCGTGCCCGCCGCTGCTATACGGGTGCAAGTACCTGAATTTCTCGCGCTCGCGCTCGGAGCTCGACCTGGCCGGACGATGGAGCATACGGGAGCTCGAGGGCGACACGGAAGTCGACCTGCGCGAGTATGCCAATCCGGATTCCGAGAAATATTGCGCGATGATCGAGGGGATCCGTTCGCGCATGGGCCTGACCTCGCTCCAGTACCAGCGGCTCGACGACATGATTGAGGCAATCGGCCTTCCCAAGGAAAAACTCTGTACCTACTGCTGGGACGGATGCGACATGAAAGGGTAGAAGGGGAGAGACCCCAAGACTCCATCACTCCATTGCCTCGATGGGGGGCGTTCTACGTGCTCGATGGCAAATTGCATGAACGATGCGGCATTTTCGGCGTCTTTCACAACAAAGATGCATCCCGGCTGACCTACCTGGGCCTGTACGCCCTTCAGCACCGGGGGCAGGAAAGCTCCGGCATTGTTTCCGCCGACGGTGACGTGCTGAAGATCCACAAGGCCATGGGTCTGGTCAACCAGGTATTTCGCCGCGACGAACCCCTGGCGCGGCTTGACGGCATGCATGCTATCGGGCACAACCGGTATTCGACCACCGGCGCGTCGTCGCTTGCCAACGCCCAGCCCATTCTCATCAACTGCAAGATAGGCCAGATTGCGGGAGCGCATAACGGCAACCTCACCAATGCCCGGTCGCTGCGCGCGGAAATGGAGAACGACGGCTCGATATTCACATCGTCAACCGACACCGAAGTGATCATGCATCTCATCGCGCGATCGAAGCACGATACGGTCGCCTCCATGATTCTCGATGCGCTTTCCCGGGTGCGGGGCGCGTACTCGATTCTGTTTCTCACGAAAGATGCGCTCTACGGGGCCCGGGACCCGCGTGGCGTGCGCCCCCTGCTTCTGGGAAAAAAAGAAAACAGCTTCTTCCTGTCGTCGGAGTCCTGTGCGTTCGATCTGGTGGGCGCCGACATGGTGCGGGAGATCAAACCGGGCGAGATGATCCGGATCGACCGGCGCGGGGCCAGGAGCTATACGGTCCCGGCGTTCGAGCCGGTGGAGGGACATGCGCATTGCGTGTTCGAGTTTATTTACTTCTCGCGTCCCGACAGTTTCGTGTTCGGCGAGAACGTGGACAAGGTGCGCCGCAAGCTCGGCCGCCAGCTTGCGCGCGAACACCCCGCGCCCGGGGCGGACATTGTCATGGGGGTGCCCGATTCGGCGACGACCGCGGCCTTGGGGTACGCTGAAGAATCCGGGATCAAGTACGATATCGGCCTGATACGAAACCACTACGTCGGGCGGACATTCATCCAGCCGGCCCAGGCCGGCAGGAACTTCGGGGTGCGCGTGAAATTCAACACGGTGAAAGGCGTGCTGAAAGGGAAACGCGTAGTGGTTGTCGACGATTCGATTGTCCGCGGCACCACCATGAAGAGCATCATCGCGCTTCTGCGGACCGCCGAGCCCGAGGAAATCCATTTACGGGTTTCCTCGCCGCCAATACTGTGCCCCTGTTTCTACGGGATAGACATGCCCACCAAACAGGAGCTGATAGGTTCATCCAAAAGCGTCAACGAAATCCGCAGGTATATGGGCGCCGATTCTCTCGGCTACCTTTCTATCGACGGCATGCTGTCGGTCATGCCGTCGCCCCATGAGAACTTCTGCAACGCCTGTTTCAGCGGCGCGTACCCCATCGGCATAAACGGAACGGGCGAAGACGCCTAGCGTCCTTCTTCCAAGCGAAGCACGAGGAATTCCGGCATCCGGATCTTCTTCATTTTGCTCTGGGCCTTCTTGATGTCGTATGTGACACGGCGGTAGGCAAACACCTGCTTCTCGCTGTCGACGATGCCGTAGCAGGCGGCGGGGTTATGGTCGCGGGGCTGGCCGACGCTGCCCACATTGATGAGGAAACGCGCGTTATCGAGCTCGCCGAACGCCACGCTCTCTTCCTGATGGACGTAGAGTTCCTTGTCTTTGTCGAGAACGATGATAATGGGAATGTGGGTGTGCCCGACAAAACAGAATTGTGTCGAGAAGAACTGGAAATTGAACGCGGCTTCTTCAAGAGACGTGATATAATACCACATTTTCGGTTCATACGGGGTCGCATGGACATACGTCCGGTTACCGTCATTCTTGGCCAGGGGGAGGCCCTCGAGAAACGTAGTGGCCTGCGTATTGAGATGCTCCGCGGTCCACTCTATGGCGACCTTGGCGTGGATATTGAAATGCTCGGTGGAAAGGTTTCCCAGCGCGGCCGCATCGTGGTTGCCGAGGATGGTTACGGGGCACTGTTTGTTTACAATGGCGACACATTCGTTGGGATTTGCGCCGTAGCCCACCACGTCGCCCAGGCACACGATCTCGTCGACCGACTGGGAGCCGATGTCATCCATGACAGCCTGGAGCGCCTCCAGGTTGGCATGGATATCCGAGATGATGGCCGTTTTCATGCGGGTTATCCGTTTTCCATGAACGCAAATGCCGCCGAACCGATTTCGATTCGATCTTTGTGCTTCAGACAGTGGCTGCCGGTCTTTTTTCCGTTCACCTTGAACTTGGCGGACTTCTTGGCGGCGGACAGCCAGATGCCGTCGGTGCGCTTTTCGACAAGCAGGTGACCGTCACCGATAAGAAATCCCGATATGAAGATGTCGTCACTTTCGGAGTTGCCCAGTGACATGACCCGCTTGTTGATCGGGTATACGGTGTGCTTGCCGGTGTCGATGAGCACCGGGCCCTTCGGCTGAACGGTATCGGGACGGGGTTGCGGCGCGGCGGGCGGGACCGGGGCATGTACCGGCCGTGACGAACCGGCGGGCTCCTGTGATGCCGGGTCGTGGACATCGGTTGGTGCATCATCGACCGATATCTCTTCGAGAATGATCGTGTATTTGCCGATAGCGATCTTGTCGCCGGTTGCCAGCGCGGTCTTCTTGACTTTCTTGTCGTTCACGAAAGTGCCGTTGAGTGAGTCGAGATCGGTAAGCACATAATTCCGGTTGATGTCCCGTTCGATACGTACGTGCCGCCGGGAGACCCCCATGTTGGCTATCGATATGGTGTTTTCGGGAAGGCGGCCGATCGTGATCAGCGGATCTTCTATTTCGTAGGTCTTGACCGCCTCGTCGTTATGGCACACTACGCATCGTACCATGGACTACTACCTTTGGTAAAGATTGCGACACGGGGAATATACAATCTATGGTTCTGCCAGGCAACCCGCGCCGGATTGCCGACAAATGCGAATCCGCCCCCCTGCAACGGCCCGGCAGGCGCTTCGCGACAATTGCACTGCATGTCCACAAAATATATCTTAGAACGTGAGACCACGGTGAGCGCGCTCCCGGAAATACATGTTTCGGCCGGCGTTTCCGCAGCCCCACCGCCATCGTACGGCGAGCCCATGATCTATCACTATGTCACGCGTTGCGCAAGGGTTGCCCGTCGGGGTATCTCCATGCATCCGGCCGTTCTTCTTGTCGCGGCCGCGGTATGCGCCGCCCCGTCACCGGGCCGTGAAGAGATTGCCGCGCGCAAAGAAGCCCTGTCCCTCCGTCTCGATTCACTCGAAATGCTCAAACAGGAACGCAAGGCCGCGGGCGAATCACTGGTCGATCTCGAACGCGCCGCCGCCGCGCTCCGCGATTCGATAGAATCGCTCCGCAGCAGGGTCGAGAACCTCTCGGCAAAGGGAGTGCTTCCGGCGCCCGAGCGTCCCGCGGGACGCTCGTTCGGTGTGGCGGCGCTCGCCCGGCGGCTCAAAGGCCGCAGTGTCTTTGACTGGGTGATTCTCGCGGTTGGAATTGTCGCGGTAGTAGCGGGCGTGGTGCTCGTTGTCGGGCTTGTCCGTACCGTGTTCGGCGGCAAGAGGACGCGGCGCAGGCCCCCGGGGCCGTCGGAAAGACCTCGAAGGCGCGTGCCGCCGGCCGGCGGCGCTTCAGCTTCCACTCGCGGCGCCGATATAGATAAAGAGGGCATCGAGTCACTTCGCCGGCGGGTTGCCGAAGATGCCAGGCGCGAGCGGGAGGCGGAGCATCTTTCGCCGGGCGGGCTTTCCGGGACGGGCGGCGGCGCTGACGCCGGAAACGGAGATACGCTTCGCGACCGTATTCTCAACGCGGCCAATCAGGGACTGGATGTCGCTCAGATTTCCCGGCGGTTCCATATCAGTGTCGATCAGGTTGCACTGATACTCCGCGTCGCGCGCAACGGAAAACGTAACTCGTAGGCGCGGCCCGGGCCGCGCACTCGCGAGGATAGTATGGCGACACGGCGCGAAAAACCTCGAAGCAAGGCCGTGGCCCTTCGATACCACCAGGAACGCGAGAGCGCTCCGCGAGTGGTGGCCAAGGGCGAGGGGCTGATCGCGCAGAAGATACGCGAAGTCGCCGAGGCGCACGGCGTGCCGATACAGCGTGACGACGACCTGGTTGAGCTCCTGGCGCAGGTTGAGCTTGACAGGGAGATACCGGTCGAGCTCTACGGCGCGGTTGCCGAGATACTCAGCTGGATATATCGGGCGAATGAAGACATGAGGCGGCAGGTACTTGGAACATCGTAGGTGCGGGATCCGTGCCGCCGCGCAACGCCCGGGCCAAACAACCGGGAAACCAGTGAAGGAACTGCCATGCCCAGTTTTTGCATGAAGACTGCTGTCGCGCGGACCCGCGTTGTGGTGGCGGCCGCAATGCTCCTCGTGGCCTGCGGCGTGTCGCACGCGCAGCGCGTGCATGTGATGTTCGCCGGTCTGCCCGGGACGCACGCGTCCAATTTCGCAAAGCGATACGAAGAGTACGTACGGGATGCGCTCAAGACAACGGAAAACGTTTCGATGGTTGACTACGCGGAGACGCAGCGGCTCGCCGACAAGGTCGGGCTCCGGCGGTATGCCACGGTTTCGCGTTCCCTGGTCAAGAGCCTTCAGCGATTCGCCCCAGACAGCACGCTGGTTGTGTGGGGAAGGGTGGAGCAATATGTGGTCGAGCCGAAACGCGGCGGTTTTCTCGGTCTCGGCGCCAGGGCCGTCGGGTCCGTCTCCGTCATTCTCACGATGTATAGTCTTCACTCAGACAAGTACGCGTTTGTCGGGAACGCGAACGCGAGCGCCAGCGTGCGCAAGCCGCCTGCGTGGTTTCGCCGGGTTGCCCTGGTGACCCATATAACGGCGCAAGACCGCGATCAGATTGCCCTCGAGCTCAGCCGCCAGACGGCCCGGCGCACGGCGGCGGTTATTGAGGCGCTGGTCCGCAGTATTCTCGCCCAGGGCGAGCCGCCGCCGACCCCGCCTGCCGGTGAGGAGAAAACGCCCTCGCTGTACGAAGTATTCGAAATTCCGAGTGTCGAGGGCGCGCCGGTCGAGGACGAAGGGGAGGGCTCAGGACCGGGCGCCGGGTCGGCTTCCGAACAGGCTCCGGGCGCCGAGCCGTCCCCCGACGCCGCTCCCCAACCGGAATCGGCTCCGGACTCCGGGCCGGCGCCGGAGGACGTCCCCGGGGAGTGACTGGCGCCGTTATCTGCCGAACCCATTGACGCCCTGCGCGCGTTGACGTGCCCCGGCGCGCTTCTTGGGCGGGTTCGCGGGGATGCTGGCTATCCTTCCATTATTGATGTATATTGTCTCCCTAACTATATTGTGGACAGGACAATTCCCGTCCCGGCCGCAGTGGTTCCGGTTTGTCACGCGGGAGGAGAAGGATGCCTGAATTCGGGAAGTACCGCAATGTTTTTGACGATCAGGATGAGTTCAACAAGCTCAACGATCTGATTCTCGGCGCGATCCAGGAATTTTCGAGCTATCGCCAGGGCAACCTGACTTATGGCGAGATCATGTTTGTCATGGAATGCATTCTCGATTCGCTGAGGGGTTCGTCCGAGAAGGATGCCAAGGCGGCGCAGGTCGATACCAAGGGATTTGGTGAGACGCCGACATTTTCGACGCTCATGGCCGTCACATCGCGGCTGGTCGAGCGCATGGTGAAGAAGGGCGTGCTGGCATCCGAAGACGAATCCTATATCCTGCACGGCGAAGAGTAGGCGGTTTGCGCGGAAAGGTAGCTTGTCGTAATGCCTGACGGCCCCCTGCACAGAATTCGAATCAAGTTCCCGGGCGATCTCGAATATATTCCGGCGGTACGGAAATATGTCTCCGAGATCCTCATCGTAAACCGGTTTACTCCCAAGTTCGCTTTCCGCACCGAGATCATTGTCGACGAAATCTGCAACAACGCGGTCACCTATGGCTGCGTGTCGGGCGATTCCAGTGTGGAAATCGCCTGCCTTATCTATGAGGATCGCATCGAGTTTCAGGTCAAGGATGCGGGCGGGCTCAAAGAAGACATCGCGCGGCTGCGCGAGGCGGTTGAGGCCGAGGTTTCCGCCGAAAAAAAGACCGCCGGGAAGCCGTCGGCGGCGGGGCTCGGGCTGGAGATTGTGCGGCTGCTTTCCGAAGAGATCGATATGGAAGTTGACGACAACAACCTGACATCGATACGCGTGGTTCGCCGGAAAGAGGATTCATCGAAAACGGGGGCCGCCCGGTAGCCGGCGGCAGCGGGAGATCGCGATGGCCAAGGTCGAGATTGAATTCACGCCCAGCAAGGAGAGCCCCGAGGTCGCGATATTGACATTCTCGGGTGAGCTTGATTCGGGCAGCATCGCGCAGATCGGGCGCAGTTTCGACCTGATGCTCGAAGGCAACTACCTGTTCGCGGTTGCCGACATGGCGCGGGTGACTTTGATCTCATCGGCGGCTCTGGGCGAGTTGATGGGGTGCCGGACACGCCTGCTGGAGCGCGGGGGCGATCTGGTGTTCGCGGGGCTGGGCATCGGGATTCGCGAGAAGCTCACCGCGATGGATGCAAACAAGGTGTTCAAGTTTTTCAGCGATGTGCGCAGCGCGATGAACGCGTACAACTGGGAATATCACGATCGTTCGGAAGGCCTCGAGCTTTCGTTTCCGTCACTGCTGAAGTTCGTTCCTCCGGTCCGCCAGTTCGCCAGCAGAATCGCGCGCCAGAAAGGCTACGGGAACCGGGATTCGTTCAGGATCGAGACCATTGTCGACGAGATATGCAACAACGCGGTGGAGCACGGTGTCGAGGCAGACGGCGGCGATATCGATCTGAACATGAAGATCGATCGGAAGAAAATAGAAATCAAGGTCTCCAATACGAGCGACCCCGACAAAATCGACTCCCTGAAAGAAATTTCGAAATCGCTGTTCGTTCCCCAGATGCTCACCGAGGAGTCGAAACGGGGACGGGGATTGGCGCTGGTGAAGATGCTGTCGAACGATTTCGAGATAGAGTATTCCGACATTGGAACCTGCGTGCACGTCACGAAACTGAGAGAGGAATAAGCCGGTTATGGAATCTCAGATTGAGCTGCAATACGAAGACGTCCAGGGCAAAAGCAACGCGAAGATGGTGCGGTTCATCGGCGATCTGGATGCCACTAATGTCGAAACCGTGATCGAGAAGACGTTTAACCTTCTCAACGAGGGCTTCGTGAACATTGTCGCGGATTTCGAGAAACTGCGATATGTCAACAGCACGGGCCTGGGAATACTCCTTCATTTCAGCAAGTCGGCCAAGGAGAAAGGCGGCTCCTTCAAGATAGCCAACGTCAACGAAAACGTCTACGAAATAATCGAGATTATCGGCGCCACCTCCCTGCTCGAGATCTACGACGAGCTGGATGAGGCCGTTGAGTCGCTGGGCTAGGTGCGCGTCGTCGCGCCCGGGTCGCCCGGCATCATCCGCACCCAGTTTCGAATACCAATCCATCACTACCGAGGGAGCAGAGTAATGCATAGGAGAGTTTTGCTGCTTGCAGGTATTTTCGCCGTTCTCACCGTGTGCGTATGCC
>WJMI01000364.1 GCA_014728015.1 Chitinivibrionales bacterium
CCCCTGCTCATCCGTCTGACATCCAGCAATTTCAATTTCGCCCAGGCGCAGGGCAACGGGCAAGACATACGGTTCGCCAAGTTCGACGAAACGCACTTTCCCTACGAAATCGACAAGTGGGACAGCGCGGGATCGTCGGCGCATATCTGGGTACGTATCGACACTGTATACGGCAATAACACGACACAGTTCTTCTACCTGTACTGGGGAAAGACCGATGCGGGCGACAGCACTAACGGCGTCGGGGTCTTCTCGGAGAATTATGCGGGCGTCTGGCACCTCCACGACATCAGCGACCTCGATGATGCCGCATCAGGAGATCGCGACGGCACCAATACCGGCACGGTAAACGTGACCGGTATTATCGGCGATGCGGTTGATTTCGAAGGGGCCGATGATATCAGCATCCCCTCCGCCGCGTTTTCGACCCTGAATTCCCAGGCTTCGGTCAGTCTCTGGCAATACGGTGATGCGGCGATTCAGCCGCAGAACGACGTCATGTTCCGCGGCCAGGATGGATCGGGAAACCGCATTCTTAACTCCCACATTCCCTGGGGAAATTCAAACGTGTACTGGGATGCCGGCTACTCGGGCGGCTATGATCGCATATACAAAGGCGCGAGCACGTCTGATTTCGAAGGGCAGTGGAACCTGTGGGCATTTACAAAAAACACCGCGACCGGTTCCATGAAGATCTACTTGAACGGGAATGAATGGCACAGCGGCTCGGGCAATACGCGCACGATGAGCGGCATCACCTCGTTTTGTATCGGCAAGACCCCGGGAGGCACCGACAGCTATGACGGTTATGTCGATGAGTTCCGGGTTTCGACCACAGCGCGCAGCGACGACTGGATACTTCTGTGCTATGAAACCCAGGCGGCCGGAAGCGATATCGTATCGTTTCCGAAAACATGGGACGGCGGCGGGGCTGACAACGACTGGACCACGGCCGCAAACTGGGTGGATGATGCCGTGCCGACAGCGACCGATAATATCCTTTTCGATAATACATCCTCGAAATCATGCGTCCTCGACGCAACCGCCACGATCACGGACATCACGTTTACCAGCGATTATACCGGCACGTTCGATTTTGGTTCCGACACGCTGAAAGTCACCGGAGCCGCCACGTTTGCCACGGGAGGCGTCATTACCGCAGGCACGGGCGCGTTGGAGTTCACCGGTTCCTCAGCGCAAAGCTTCACCCCCAAGGCCGGGCAGGTTTTCCCGAAGGTCATTCAGAACGGCACCGGCGGCACCACTCTCGGCGATGCCTTGTCCGCCGATGCCCTGATTATTACCAGTGGCACGGTCGATTTGGGTGACGGCGGTGAGACGCACGATGTGGCTTCGATCAGCGGCGCCGGCTCGCTTGATTTCGGGACAGCGACCATTGAAGTGACCGGCAATGTCACGCTCAATAATATGGCCGGCATTTCCGCGGGCAGCGGCACTATCGATTTCACGGGGGGCGCCACCCAGGTCCTGACGCCTATCGACGGGACCACCACGCATCCCGCCATCAGCCATTCCGGTTCGTCGGTCCTGCAGCTGAGCACGTCAAAACTCACCTGTCAGAGCTTTGCGCAGTCGGCCGGCACGCTCGATTTCAACGGCCGCAACATGGAAACAATCGGCAACTTCACCATTACCAGCGGCACGTCTTCGTCGATGGCAGGCCTGAGCGGTCGCACCATAACTGTCGGCGGGAACGCGACATTCAACGGCTTGAGCACCAATCTGCTTAACCTCAATCCCTCAAACGCCTGGAACATTGAAGCCACCGGCGCGCTCACCGCCCGCTACGCCTATGTCGACAGCAGCGATGCCTCCGGCGGGAGCGAAGGAGAAGGGATACAGTGCATCGAAGGCGACGGAAACACCAACTGGACATTCATAAATGACAACTACGATGACTGGCTCTATGAAAGAACGATCTACATCAACACAACTTCCAGCGGCGCCGGCATCTCGACTCATCAAACCGGCTTCCCGCTCCTCATGCGCCTGGCATCCTCCAATTTCGATTTCAGCCAGGCCCAGTCCAGCGGTCAGGACATTCGGTTTGCCAAGGCAAACGGCGACTATCTGAAATATGAAATTGAAAACTGGGACAACGGCGCATCGAGCGCGGCCGTATGGGTCAAGATCGACACGGTCTATGGCAACAACAAGACCCAGTATTTCACCATGCACTGGGGAAAAGCCGATGCGATAGACCGCAGCGACGGCCCGGGTGTCTTCGAAGAATCAAACAGCTACGAAGGCGTATGGCATTGTAACGACATCAGCGATCTTGCCGATGCCACCGCCGGCGGGCACGACGGCACCAATACAGGTACGGTAAATGTCACGGGCATCGCCGGCGATGCGGTCGATTATGAAGGCGCCGACTTTATCACGCTCCCCTCGGCGGCGTTCTCGGGCCTCAGCTCGCAGGTGACCGTTTCGCTCTGGATATTCGGTGATGCGGCGGTACAGCCCCAGGCCGACGTGGCCTTCTGGGGACCCGAGGCCGGCGGCAACCGCGTATTGAATGCCCATATCCCTTGGAGCGACGGCACTGTATACTGGGATGCCGGCTATTCAGGCGGCTACGATCGTATCAGCAAGGCGGCGAGCATATCCGAGTATGAAGGTCAATGGAACCTGTGGACCTTCACCAAGAACAACACATCAAACAGCATGAAGATATTCCTTAACGGAGACGAATGGCACAGCGGTTCGGGCTCGCGCACGCTGTCGGGAATCACTTCATTTCATGTGGGCAGCAACGCGGCCGGCACCAGCAACTACGACGGGTACATCGATGAGTTCAGGGTGTCGAGCGCCCAGCGAAGTGACGACTGGATCAAGCTGTGCTATGAGACGCAGAAGAGCGGCGCCAATGTCGCGTATTCGCCGGTTGTCTGGGACGGCGGCGGCGGAAATACGAACTGGAGCACCGCCGCCAACTGGAGCGGTGACGAGCTTCCCACAGCCGACGACTTCGTGGTATTTGACAACACTTCCACCAAGAACTGCGCGCTCGACATCGACACAACCGTCCTGTCGATTAGTTTTTCTTCCGGCTACACCGGCACGTTCAGCTTCGGCGCAGGCAATGATTTGCGCATCATGAGTCAGGCGGATTTCAACGGCGGCGAGACCGTGGATGCGGGCAGCGGAAGCTGTCTTCTTTTTGCCGGGACAGGTTCGCAGTCGTTTGTACCAAAGGCCGGACAGACGTTTCCGGGCATCACTCAGAGCGGCAGCGGATCGACTGTTATCGCATCGGCGGCGCTTACCGCCGGCGCGCTGACAATACAAGCCGGGAGTCTTGATCTCGGGGATGACGGCCTGACCCATACATTCGATGCGGTCACCGCGACCGGTGGATCGCTCGATTTCGGGACGGCCACGCTGCGCACGGCCGGTGACATCAGTCTGTCGGGATTGTCGTCGGTGACCGAGGGCACCGGCGCGCTCGAGCTCACCGGCTCCGGCACCCAGGATTTCACGCCGGCCGGCAGTAATCCTTCGGTCTCGTTTGCCGGGACCGGCACGCTGCGGCTGAATGCCGCCTTGAGCTGCGAAAGCTTCTCCCAGAGCAGCGGCAGCCTGAATTTCAACGGCCAGGACATCACCACGAGCGGCAGCTTCTCTATTATCAATGGCGGTGCATCGACTATCTCGGGGTTGAACGGGCGCACGATGGATATCGGCGGCAACGCCAGTTTTACCGGCACGGCCAGCGACCTGCTGAACCTCGATGCAGGAGGCTGGACCATTGATGCCGACGGGACACTGACGGCCAACTGGTGTACGATCGAGAACAGCGATGCCTCGGGAGGAACGGAGGGCGAGGCCTATAATTGCGACAGCCTGACCGGAGGGAACTCCAACTGGGTGTTCATCGACGAGGACTATGAGAATGACTGGGCCAACACGAAACGGCTATATATCAACACGACGGCGACCGGCGCTGATGTAGCGGGGGACGTGAGCAATTTTCCGCTTCTGATCCGGCTTGCCACCGACAATTTTGATTTCAGCGAAGCCCAGGGGGACGGGCGCGACATCCGGTTTGCCACGTCCGCGGGATCGTCCATGCGCTACGAAGTGGAAAGCTGGGACAGCGCCGGTGCCGCGGCCGCGCTCTGGCTCCTCGCTCCCGCTATCCAGGGGAACAACCAGACTCAGTATTTCAATATGTACTGGGGCAACAGCTCCGCTATCGACCGCTCCAAGCCGGAGGCCGTGTTCTCGCTGCAGAATGATTTCGAGGGTGTCTGGCATCTGCACGACATCGCAAGCCTCGACGATGCCACGTCATCGGGAAACGACGGGACAAACACAGGCACGGTGAACGTGACCGGTCTCATCGGCAATGCCATTGACTACGAAGGAGCCGATTATGTGACCATACCCGCCGCGGCTTTCTCTGATGTCAACACGAAAATCACCGCCTCTTTGTGGATCTACGGCGATGCATCAGTTCAGCCTCAGGATGATGTGACATTTCGGGGCTCCGACGGAAGCGGAAACCGGGTCATCAATATACACACGCCGTGGGGCAATTCCAGGGTCTACTGGGATGCGGGCAATACGGGCGGAACATACGACCGGATTGACAAGGCCGCAAGCGCATCCGAGTATGAGGGCCAATGGAACATGTGGGTCTTTACGAAAAACAGCTCGACCGGGAGTATGAAAGTGTTTCTCAATGGGAGCGAGTGGCATAGCGGATCGGGAACGCGGACCATGTCGGGAATCGCTTCGTTCTATCTGGGAAGCAGCAGCGGGGGCGGTTCCAGCTATGATGGCTATATCGATGAATTCAGAGTATCGAGCGAAGTGCGCAGTGATGATTGGATCAAGCTTTCGTATGAAACCCAGAAAGACGATGCCGCGGTGGTGAACCTTTCCAACGCACCCGTGGTTACCGGCCTCAGCGATGCGGCATATGTTTCCGCATCGCAGGTTTCGGCCGACACCGTGTATATCGACTATGAAGTAGAGGACCCTGACGGGGGCACGGTGACAGTGTCGGCCCAATACCGCTCGACAGGCGGCAGCTGGTTTGCCATGACCGACACGGCGGGCGATATCGGCGGCGGCGTGAGCGCGTCGGACGGCAGCGCCGACAGGCGGATCGCCTGGGGGGCGCGCGCGCAGTTAGGGAGCTCTATTGAGGGGTGGTATTATATCAAGGTGACCGCTTCTGACGGTTCATCGGAGGGAGCGGCACAGAGCGAATCGCTTGCCGTAGACACACGCGCGCCGGTCAACCTGGCAAACCTTGCATCGACCGATACAACCGGCAATTCAGTCACTCTTGCCTGGGATGCGGCCGCGGATGCTAACTTCCACCGCTATGATATCTGGTATGGCACGAACCTCTCGCACGTTCGTGACAGCACGGGTACGGCTGCCAAGTGGGACAATACCGCCGATGCCGCGCTCGCAACGGCCTCGACCGAAGCCACCACGGTTACCGGGCTGGCGGGAAATACCATGTACTATTTCAAGATATGGGCCCACGATGATTTCGGCAATGCGGATTCTGCGGCGTCGATCGGAGTGCAAACGAAAAACGTCATTTCGCCCTCATGGAGCGTGTCATCGCTTGGCGACATTTCCGGCGGCGCGATGGGAGAAGGGGTTATTTATGTCGGCTGCGGCGGAAGCTCGCGCCTGCTCCAGTGCAGGGATGCAAGCGACGGCAGCAGCAAGTGGAGCTATTCGACTTCCAGCTACGGAGACTGCCGCGCGCCCACCTGCTACTATGATGCTTCCGTGGCGAAAACCATAGTCATCTTTACGGCGGGAAACCGCGTTATCGGGCGGCGGGACAACGGCACATCATCAACC
>WJMI01000365.1 GCA_014728015.1 Chitinivibrionales bacterium
CCCGGATGGGTAGGCAAGGGACTCGTGTGGGTGTTCATCCTGGCGTTTCTCGGGGCAATCGTGGGACGTATCGTGCGGGGTAATATGCCCGCCCTATTCGGCCCGCAATTCCTGACCTCCCTGTCAAACTGGCTCATGCCGATTATCATGTGCGCGCTCCTGACATTCGGGTTCTTTCGAGGCGTAAAAGTCTATGAGACGCTGACTGAAGGGGCGAAGGAAGGTTTCAATATCGCGATACGCATTATCCCGTTTCTCGTGGCAATATTCGTGGCTATCGGCATGCTTCGGGCAAGCGGCGCGCTCGAGCTGATCGTGACCCTTGTCCGCCCGCTGACCTCTCTTTTCGGCATGCCCGGGGAGGCCCTGCCCATGGCAATCCTTCGTCCGCTTTCAGGAAGCGGCGCGTTCGGCGTTATGGCGGAAATTGTCAACAACGAGCCTGATTCGTTCCTGTCGTTTCTCGTGTCCACCATGCAGGGCTCAACCGAAACAACGTTCTACGTGCTGGCCGTGTATTTCGGCAGCGTGGCAATCAAGCGGACCCGACACGCCCTTCCGGCCGCGCTCTGCGCCGATGTCACCGGCATTCTCGCATCGGTTTTTATCTGCAGGCTGACGTTCTAGCATGCAATATGCACGGCTGCGTAATTATCAATAAAACCAGGCCCCAAGATGGCGTCTTGGTGGTAAGTTCCATTACCAGCTCCGGCTGACACGCATCCTGCCGGGGGCAAAAATATGAACGACGATTCCTATCTCCAGGAACCCAAAGTCACGGCATGGCTGTCTTCTCTCGCGCAAGCCGGGTGCAGCGTTCAAGAGGTCACTCCCCTACAACTGCTGCATCGCAGCAACGGCGAGCTCCTCTTTGCTCTGCTCAAGCTCGATGCCACCGGCCCTGACGGCAACAGGCTCCTCCCCTACATTTTTGTCAGGGGACATGCGTGCATTATCGTACCGCTTCTTAGAAACCGTGCAACAGGCGCGGAGCGCTTTCTCATGGTACAACAGCGCCGGACAGGCCATGGCCACTTGTGTCTCGAGTTTCCCGCGGGCATGCTGGATCGCGAAATCGATGATCCCGCGGGCGTGGCACTGCGCGAACTCCGGGAGGAAACCGGGCTGCGGATAGAACCCCGCCGCCTGCACAAGCTGTGCGAAAAACCGATGTACAGCTCACCCGGGGCCACCGACGAGGCCATTCACTATTTCGGATGCATTGTTGAATTGGATGCGGACGACTTTGCATCGTTCGAAGGCCGCCTGGGCGGATCGGCAAGCGAATACGAGATAATCCGCGCTACGCTCAAAACCAGAGAAGATGCGGAGAAAGCCAACATGTCGTTGCAGGCACAGCTGGGTTTTTTCCTTTTTGATCGTGCGCGCCCGGCCCTCGAAGAAAGGAACGCGGCGGCATGAAGATAATCGAAGGAATGGAAGCTGTCCGGGAGCAGTGCGCTGACCTGCTCTATGACGAGTCCCGGTTTGTTTCTGGGACCCCGTGCGCCGTATACTATCCGGAGAGCACCGGCGACGTTCGCGAAATCGTGAAGAAAGCGTCAGATACAAAAACCCCGCTGACCCTTATCGGCGGACAGACCGGTATTACCGGCGGAAGTGTACCGGTCCAGGGATGCATCGCGATCTGCATGGCCTCCATGCACAGGATACTCAGCGCCGGGAAGCACGGGGACGGTACGGTATTACTGCGATGCCAGCCGGGAATCACCCTGGAGGCCATCGAGACATTCCTGAATGAGCCCGGCTCACATGAGTATCCGGTTGAAGGCACCGGCATACTGGGACCGGGCGCCTGGATGTATCCCCCTGATCCAACTGAAATGACCGCGCAGCTCGGCGGAACAGTCGCGACAAATGCCTCAGGCGCGCGCTCATTCTGGTTCGGACCGACCCGCAATCATGTCGAGGCGATCCAGGTGGTCCTGGCCAACGGCGATTCGCTCGCACTCAAGCGGGGCGAGACCATGTTTCAGGGCGATACCTGCAGCTTTCGCTCTGATCAGGGTGCACCATTCATCCTGCCGGCCATGACCTTTCAGCCGCCAAAAGGCAAAAATGCCGCGGGATACTTCTGTGCCGACCACATGGATCTCGTAGACCTGTTTATCGGTTCAGAGGGCACGCTGGGCGTGCTCACGGAGATTACTGTCCGCCTTACGACACGCCCGGATATAGTGGCGGGGCTGTCATTCTTCCCCTCCCGCGACAGTGCCTTTGATTTCGCTCGTTTTCTCCGCGACGATACCAGCGTGATCGCCATCGAATACTTCGATACGACAGCGCTCGGATTCATCCGGTCGCATAAGGACGATGTCAAGCTGAAAATCCCAGACCTTCCCCCCGATGGCCGCGCGGCGGTGTATTGGGAATACACCCAGGCCCATGAAGCCTCTTTTGAAGAGGTAATGGATGCCTGGGAGGAAAAGCTGACTGCAGGCGGCTCATCGTTTGAAACGACCTGGAGCGGTTTTGAGGAACAGGAAATGGGCCGTCTCAAGGCATTCCGCCATGCCGTGCCGGAGCTTATCAACCTTCAGATCGCTGCCCTCCGGCAACTGTCCCCGTCTATCCGCAAAGTTGGCACTGATGCCGCCGTGCCGCGCGATCACTTCGAGTCGTTTTTTAAATATTCCCTACAACTAATTGAATCAAAAGGCATTGAAGTTGTTGTATTCGGGCACCTTGGCGACTGTCATCTCCATTTCAACATGATCCCGAAAACCGATGCGGAGTTGAGCTCTTCCCTTGAAATCTACCGGCAGATCATGGACAAGGCGGTAGGGGCGGGCGGAACTGTTTCGGCCGAACATGGTATCGGCAAGATCAAGACCGATTACCTGAAGCTGATGTATGGCGAAACCGCCCTGGAGGAAATGAAAAGGATGAAACGCGCGCTCGATCCTGAGCGGCTGCTCAATCCCGGCAATCTGTTCGAGGACCCGTAGGTCATTTCACTTCGTGTTTTGGTCGCTGCGTGGCAATTCTCATGAATAGGCAGGCTTAGGCATCCGGCGGCGAGGCGGGAAGATCGTCTTCCGACTGGTAAACACGCACGATACTGTCGATATTCATCTGACTAAGCAGCTCCAGAAGCCCCTGGTTCGGCTCCACGATACACAAA
>WJMI01000366.1 GCA_014728015.1 Chitinivibrionales bacterium
CATCATCGAGTGTGAAACCCTTAATGATGTATTCCCGAAGCCGCTGCGTGGCCCAGATGCGGAATTGGGTGCCGCGAGGCGATTTTACCCTGTATCCAACGCTGATAATCACGTCGAGATTGTAGAAATTCGTCGGTTTTGCCATAAATTCGGATTTTCCGAATTTCCTCATGGTCTCCTTTTCCGACAGTTCCTTTTCCTGGTAGATATTCCTAATATGCTCGTTGATGGTCGATTTGGCCTTCTCAAACAAGGCAGACATCTGGTCCTGCGTAAGCCAAACCGTTTCATCACGGAAGACCACGTCTAGCCGGGCCTGCCCGTCCTCCGTCTTGTAGAGAACTATCTCTGAACGGTTTTCCCCTGTGTTCTTTGTATCAGCCATGTTTTCTGCCATTCTCTTCGATATCAGTTCTTCGTCACCTGTACCAAAATAATCCTACGAGCTGCCCTTCTCCCATTCCTCTGCACCAGGACGGTGCAGTTTTCTCAGGCGCCGAATCATGCGAAAGTAACGGAGGCCTGCTGTTCCCTGTAAGAATACCGGCTGGCTATTGCACAACGTCTTCCAGAACGAACCTCCCGCTGCGCGCGATTTCGACCAGGCCTTTCGTGCACTTTGCGCCGGGGTTCAGCTTGAGCCGGATTCGGGTTGTGCCTTTCGCCACAGAGCGGTGATCATAAAATCATATTTTCCGTGTGCAAAGCAAATATCAAGGCGGGAAACGCCTGCTTCGCTTCCCAATAGCGGCTGTTCCCCCGGGTCATTCTCCCGCAAGATCCGACAACCGCTCGCGGCATTGTGCCTTGATGTCCGCATCGTCCGCGTCGGAAACGGGAAGAGAAAGGGCCTTTTTGTACTGGCGGACGGCTTCGCGGGGCCTCTTGAGCACTTCAAGCGTCTCGCCAAGCTCGTAGCGGTGACTTATGTAGGCGGGATTGATGGCAACGGCTTTCTCAAGGTGCGCCGCGGCCTTGCGCGCATACTCGTCCCGGGAAACCTTTCCCAGGTACATGTCGACAAATGTCTTCTCCAGCCAGCCCAGCGTCGCTATCTCGCGATACCATATGCCAAGCGCATGGTGGGCGCGGTCGTTCTCCGGGTTGAGGCTGAGGGCCTTTTCAAACGAACGACGAATCTCCCTGGCAAACCGCAGCTTCTCGCCGGCACTCGTATCCAACGCAATGCGGCCCAGGGCAACGCCGTGCTGAAGAAAGCCTTCGTCACCGGAAGAATCGGCGCTCAGCGCTTTCCGGGCGTACTCTTCGGCCTGAAGGAAATGCTCCTTGCGTTTCTTTTTGTCGACAAGCCGGTCCCCTATGTCCAGAAGCGCGCGGGCGGCCTTCCATGAAGCTTCGTAACTCCCGGGCCTCTCCTCAACCGCCGCGCGATAGTGCGCCAGCGCGGTTGCGTCGTCAAACGCGGCCCGGGCGCTGTCGCCCGCTGCCATGTGCGAGGCATAGTCCGCCATCGCGGCCCGGCACAGCACGCCGGCCGCGAAAAGCGATGCAAGGAAGGAAACGTTCATGCAACAAGCCAATTGCTATATTGATTCAACAAGATACAACACCTATGGCAGACAATACCACGCTGCACCGCAATGTTGTCCTGACCGGGCTCACGTCGTTCTTCACCGATGTGTCCTCGGAGATGATCTACCCGCTTCTGCAGGCGTTCGTGGCATCGGTGCTGTCCGCCCACAAGGCGCTCCTCGGGCCGGTCCTGGGCATCATCGAGGGCATTGCCGAATCCACCGCGAGCCTGCTCAAGGTGTTCGCCGGATATTACTCGGACCGCATACGCATGCGTAAAGGTCCCGCCATCGCGGGATACGCTCTTTCCGCCTGCTCCAAGGCGCTGTTTCTTCTTGCCGCGCTCGGCTGGTACTTCGTGCTCATCGCCCGCTTTCTCGACCGGGCAGGCAAGGGCATCCGCACCGCGCCCCGGGATGCCATCATATCGGAATCCACACCAAAGGGGATGCAGGGGAAAGCATTCGGGTTCCAGCGGGCGCTGGACTTCGCCGGCGCCACCCTCGGCGTTGCGGTCCTCTACTTCGTCACCCTCCGCTTCCTCGATCCCGAGACCCGGACACTGCGGCGTATCAGCGATTTCTACACGATTTTTCTGATATCAATCGTGCCGGCCGTCCTCGGCGTGCTGTGCCTTTTCCTGGTCCGCGAGCCCCGTCCAAACGCGACCACGACCGGCGCCACACGCCCCCGGCCCGATCTGAATTTCAGGAAGTACGACCGCAACCTTCAGGTGTTCTTCGCGGCCACGCTGCTGTTCACGCTCGGCAACTCGTCAAACCAGTTCCTTCTCCTGCGAAGCATGGATCTCGGGCACGCGCTCCCTTCAGTGGTCCTGATGTACATGGTGTTCAACCTGACCACGTCAATCCTGTCGCGGTGGTTCGGCGCGCTGTCGGATCGAATCGGCCGGAAACAGGTCCTGATCTGGGGATACGTGGTTTACGGGTGCGTGTACGCGGCATTCGGGTTCATCTCGCCCGCATCCAAAAGCATGCTGTGGATCTTCTGGATTATCTACGGCATATACTATGCCATGACCGAAGGCGTGGAAAAGGCCTTTGTTGCCGGTTGCGCGCCCGCCGCGTCCAAGGCCACCGCGCTGGGGTTCTTTCACACTATCGTGGGCATCGGCCTGCTTCCGGCAAGCATCCTGGCGGGGTTCCTGTTCTCGCTTGCCCCCGCGGCGCCGTTTCTGTTCGGCGGCGCAACCGCCTTGTGCACCGTGGCGGTGCTTGCTCTATTTGTGAAACAAGACTGACGATGGTCAATCCAGCGAGACCACCCTGGTCAAATGCAGGCACGATCCGTTTTTGAAGAAGCGGACCAGGTAGACGCCGCCGGCCGCATGCGGGAAATCGGCACTCGCATCCCTGATGCCCTGCTTTGCCACCATCCGGCCATCCGGCGCGAAAAGGCGAACAGCGCTTGCGCCCGCCGGGGCCGGAACACGGTGCTTCCGCGCGCCAAGCGTCACGTTGAACGGGACAAGGCGGGTAACACCAGAAGCGCGCATCCCCGGAGCATGCGGATCGGCATGGCGGGCGCCCTTGTCACTAATCGAGCTCTGACCATCCGAGAGACTGTATAAATAACCCAGAAGAACGTGCTTGCCGCGCATGGTCTGGCGCGGGGTGAATTCGCTGTTGGAGTAGTTGTAACGGACCGGCCACAGGGCCTCGCCATAGGGCCACCGGCCCCATGCCGGGTATCCCTTGTCGCACATCCACGACGGCCGCCCGCCCCACCAGCCGCTCCCCCAGTCTTCGGCATTCATGTACGGCGTGTGCCCGGGATGCTGGCCGGGAGTGCCGTCGTTCTGCCCGCTCGTGTAGATGTCTTTCACGAAACGTTCGTCCTCGCCGGTCATGAGAATGCGGTTCAGCGGGTTGCGCCCGAGACCGTACTCGGCCTCCAGAAGCAGCGCCTTTTTAAAGAGGTCTTTGTCTGCCCGGGAAGCGGCAATTGAGTGCGCCATGCACACCAGGTGCACGGTCTGGGCCGACTGCCACCATCCCGTGCTCTGGGCCGTGGCGCGGCGCGACGGGCGGTCGTCTATGAGAGCGCAGTTTCTCTGTTTTGCCCGATAAATGACCGTGGCCTTCATGTTGTCCAGGAGCGTGCTGTAATGCACGGTCCTTCCCGCATCCCCGGCGTTGAGATACGCGGCTATTCCCCATATCTGCCCGCCGGCATCGGCAATGTCCGCGCGATCGCCGGTAACTATGCACAGATCCTTCATGGCATCTTCGTAGGCGGTTTCGCCGGTGAGATTGTACAAGAACGCGGCAGCCATCATCTTGAGATCGCGTCCCTTTACATCGGCATCGCCCACCGAGACCTCGACGTCAAGTTCAGGATTTGACCGGCTGTTTGCGTAGGTATAGGCAACCACCGCCGAGTCTGTGTACTGTTGTGAAAGCGCGTCCCTGCCGGCGATGCGATAGCAGTCGGCAAGCATCGCGCAGTTGGCCGCGTTGGCCCAGGCCATCCACGGCCGCGCCGCGGCCTGATACATCACGCCATCGCCTGGGTTGTTCAATCCCACGCAGTACCCCGCGCCGTCGCGCAGCCGAAGCCAGAAGTCTACTTCGTTGCGCGCCTCGTCGATGACATCGGGCACGCCGTTCCCGCTTTCGGCAATCGCAAGGTTGTCCTCATCGATTTTGCCGTCGCTGAGATAGTACGGAAGCAGCAGGTCCCAGATATTCGACACGTGCCCGCAGTGCCGGTCCCAGTCGAGCGCATCGGAATGCCCGCCGTACGCGTTGGGATTGGTCGGAGCGCCGGGCTTTTTGTAGGCCGACCAGTCGCGAACGTCCCACTTGTCCCCGCCGCCCAGCGACGACCAGTCCGGTCCCCACGGGTACAGCGTGGTAAGGTAGACCGTGAATCCCGGCGGGTCCTGGTCTGGAATGTAAAGGGGCCTTCGCGGGACCGGCAGGCCTTTTTCGCCCAGGCCGGCGCTGTCCTGCCCGATGCGCATGTAGAAATAGCCGCGCACCGAGTTCTTGAATGGTTCGTAGTATGTCCCGCTCCGTATCTCGAATGCACGGCTGCACCCGACACCTTCGACAGCCAGACGATACGTGCCGCTCTTGTCAAACGATGAGAAATCGCAATTCCAGACCCCCGACTTGATGAGCTGCCGTCCCCACCCGACATCATCAACTTCAGGATCTTTCCAGTGGACCACGGTCCCCACGGTGTCACGCGATTCGGTCTCTGTGTTGTACAGGATGACATTATTGCCCTCGTAGGGCGAGTAGTCGCGGTGGCCGCCGTCGCCGAGCCACATATACAAATCGGCGGACTTGATGACCGTGTCCCGGGGATTGTATCCCGCGCGGCTGACATGGATTGCATCGGTTATCGAGCTGAAAATATCGAACGTAAACGCCCGGGTGGTCTTGTCGGTATTGGTGCCCGCATCTATCTCCAGCTCGTAGGAGGCGCCCTGGGTGAGCGCGTGGGGGAGCTTGAGGAACACGGTGTGATCGAGGAAATAGTGGTTCCCGTCCTGCGTGGCCCCGCATACCTTTGCGCGCCGCCAGACATCTGAAGGCGCCTTGCCCGATGACCCGTAATTGCCGTCATCACTGGATGAGATTACATAGGTGCCGGCCAGCTGCGCGGTGCCGGTATTCAGGGGCGACCCGTGGGGAGTGGGCGTGGCATCGGTGCAGATATTGGTGTATGCGCAGGGGCCCTGGCCGTCATCGCGGTAATCGATGTACCCGTCTTTCCAGGACACCATGATATGCTCGTTATCCACGACACGGACTTCGGTGAGCCTGGCGGCCCGGGAAAAGGCGCAGAGCCCGGCTGCCGCAATTGCCGCCGGTATGATAGCCGTTTTTCTCATGCTCGGATGCCCCCGTGCGGTTGAGAGGATGCAGATGGAGGCCCTCCAGGCCGATGGAGGGCCTCCTGTATAAATAGTTGGTGGGGCGGACCTGCGCGGCGGTTCAGCCCAAACCGGGCCTGTTGCCCTTCAGCCGGGCCCTGGTTTCTTCTCCGCTAGAAGAAATACCGCAATCCGATGCACAACCCATCCACGAGAAGCACGAAATAGCGGTCTTTCCGTTGCTTGAGTGGAAGCACGCCTGCATCGAAGTCATAGCTTGGATCCATTGTGTCAATGTACTTGCTGTTAGGGAAAACAACGCCCGCCAGCCCGAAATTGGAGAACAGCGATACGTTATCGCCGAAATAGACAGAGGGCTCGAAACCGACGAAGAATCGCGGCGATACAGATATCCAGTCCGCAAATTTGTCTTCGCCGCCCATGCCGCTGTAGTCGTAGTCATACTGTTTCTGAATGACGGTACCACCCCTGACCAGCAGCGCAAGCTGACCGCGGTCACCGCGAGCGATCACCGGCACGAGCCCTGCGCTAAAGGAAAAGGACAGGCCGGAGGGCTGTTCTGATGTACCGGATGCTGAATCGCGTTCCACGCCGGTCTGAAGCACGAAACCTGCCAGGAGATCGAGACCAAAGTTGTCCGCGGGCATCACACGAATGCCCATCTCACATGATGGTGCGTAGACCGTGGCATACGATCCCATGCCCAGGGCGCTCCAGAACTGGTTGAACGTGAGCACGTCGATTTCCGCTTCAAGCGCTACCGGGCCGTGATCCCGTGCGGCAGCGAGCGAACTGGCGAGAAGAACCATGGCAAACAAATGCAGGAAGCGCATATGGCTTTCCCCTTTCCTGTGTGATGTGATAGTGATACGCATACAACCTACTTATCCGCGCGCCGGTTCTGCAACAAAATTGGATTTGCATGAAACGCATGACAGCCTATGGAAACGAAAAGGCAGTCACGCACGGGGAACCGGTAAGACTCAAGTACGCAGAATGACCGTCCTGCGGGCACGCTGATTATATTTTGCGGTATGATGAACGATCCGTACAAGAACCGCGAGCTCATGGAGATCTACCACAAAACAGCAGTGGTGCGGAAGCCTGTTTCCGGCATTGTGTCAGGCTACCACGAGCTGCCGTATATCCTGGTCGCGCCCGATGAGCAGGATCCGGCGCGCTCGCTCCAGATAAACGGCAAGATCAACGTGTCCCCCAAGTTCGTGATATCCCCGCAGCAGCTCGGCGAAACATTCGGCGAGGTTTTCGATCCTGAGACATTCAGCGAGGACCTGCAGGGACGACTTTTCTCGTTTGCCTACAGCAACAAGCGCAACGTAAAGGTCGAAAGCGAGCGGTTCAGCATCACCAATCACGAGGAGGAAGCCGAGCGCCATGTCGATCGGGTCCGCGATCAGCTCATGATGCAGGAGAATATCAAAACCGGCCTGATCCTTGGCCCGAGGTTCCGGTATTATCCTATCTCGCTGGACAGGTTTATCAGTGAGATAATGGACAGGGAATTCAGGGTCTGACCCGCATTCTCAAAGAAAGCCATATGTACGAAAGGCCCCAATTCCTCACTCCTGACGGCTACCGCCGCCTTACTTCGCGTCCGGGCAAAAAGGGCAAAAAGAAGTCGCTTCCAAAGGCGGACAGGAGCATGGCCCTGGCGCGTACAAAGCTTCAGAAAATGTCACAGAAAGGCGCGGCCATCAGTCCGGAGGCCGCCAAACTGATAGCCATGGCGCTTCGCTCCATGCTCAACCAGAAGTAAATGTGGTTTCTTGGCCTGTACAGGTTCTACATCTCGCTGGCTGCCGGCGCGGCGGCATTCTTCTTCCTGTGGCATACCGTCTGGGCATGGCTCCTCGTGACGCCGGGTGTGCGCCTTGCATGGTTCTTCGCGGAACGGGCGCTGAACGCCTGGCGCATGGACCGCGATTTCCAGAGGCACATTGCGGCGTTCCGGCAGGAGCTGGGCCCCTACGGGATCCGCATCGCCAACAAGGCCGACGCCAACCCGCGAGTCAAGAAGAGCCTCGCGGAAGTCTTTACCGCAAGCCCGTCAAAGCTCAAGAAAACCGTGGAGCAGCTCGAGGTCATGGACACCCTGTTCCGGGCGGGGATGCGCCCCGAGGGTGACGAGTATCTCCTGCACGACCTCAAGCTCAAGTACGGCAGGCGGCGGCTGGAGCGCGAGAATGCCCGCGACCCGGATACGCCGTCATCTCACGGCGCGAGCGACGTGTCCACGTAGACAATATCGGCCGCGGCGGTCAGGCTGTCGATTGTGCTCGTGATGATATCGTTTTTCTTTTTCAGCTCCAGGCTGGTCTTGATCATGTCCTGCACCTCGTGGAACCGCTTCGGCTCGCTCATCTTCGCGCCGGTCCGCTTGAATATGTGGAACCCGATATCAGTGGTAACGATGTCGCTCACTGCATCCTTCTCGAGCGCGAATATGGCCGCATCGATGGCAGGTTTCATGTCACCCTTCTCGAACCAGCCGATGTCGCCGCCCGTGGCCGCATTCGGCCCTTCGGAATACTCTTTGGCCAGCGCCGCGAAGTCCTCCCCCGCCCGGGCCCCGGCGAGCGCCTTTTCCGCTTTCTCCCTCGCCGCGGCCTTCTTCTCTGCGCTCATATCATCGGAGAGCTTCACCAGTATCTGGCTCGTGCGCACTTTCTCGCGCTCGGAAAACCTCTTCCTGTTTTCATCGTAGAACGCCTTGCAGTCCGCGATGGTCACGGAATCCATGCCGGCGAGCAGGAGCTTGACAAGCGAATCGACGAGCATTCCGTCCCTGACACGCGCCCTGAATTCCTCCTCCGACTGGCCGGTCATGGTCAGCATTCTTGTCAACCCCGCTTTGCCTCCCACGCCCTTCTTGAACTCCTCGTAGAGCGTATCGAACCGCGCTTCCTCCACGGTGATGTTCATCTTGCGGGCCTCCTGCAGCATCAGCCGGTCGGCAATGAGCTGCTTCGCGGTGCTCTTGCGAACCCCGTCGGACATGCCCTCCACGGCGGTCTCGGGCGAGAACCTGGCCGCCTCCTTGCGCAGGAGCTCGGCGACATACGCGACCTCGTCGGCCATGATCCATTCGCCGTTCACGCCGATTACGGCATCTTTGGGCACCGGGCTTTTCGCGCACATGGACAGGACGCATACCCAGGCCAGGACACCACGTTTAATCCATCGCATGCAGGTTCCTTTCGCGATGAGGTTATTGAGACGGGTCGCGGGCGGCGCGCGAAGGCTCGTGCACCCAGCCCTTGGCAGTCGCGACCCTGATGAATGCATCGACAACGCGCGGATCGAATTGCCGCCCGCGCTCGCTCATAAGCCGTTTGCAGGCTTCCGTTCTCCCGAGGCTGTTGCGATAAGGACGGTTCGAGGTCATGGCCTCGAAGGCATCGGCCACATGCAGGATCCGGGCCCCGAGAGGGATATCATCCCCTGTGCGTCCCTCCGGATAGCCGCTGCCGTCGAAATGCTCGTGGTGAAACAGAATCAGGAAGTACAGCTCTCGCAGAAAAGGAACATCCTTGACAATATTCGCGCCCAGCGCGGCATGGTTTTTCATCACCCCGTTGAATTCTTCGTAGGTCAAGGGACCGGGCTTGTTGAGAATGTAGCCCGGGATGCCGATCTTGCCGATATCGTGGAGGAGGCCCGCATCCCGGATAACGCCGATCACTTTCTCGCTCACCTGCATTTCCTTGGCGATGGATTCGGCGATGTTCATGACGTTCTCGGAGTGGCCGTGCGTGTAGGTGTCCTTGGCATCGACCGCGATGGCCAGGGCCTTGATCGTGCGAATATAGTTTTCCTTCACGTCATCGTAGAGCTTTGTATTGGTCAAGGCGATACGGGTCTGGTTGACCAGGCTCATCAGCAGCGAAACGACCTCCTCGCGGTCATCCGGTTCCCGCGTCGCGCCGAAAAAGCTCATGCCCAGGCCAAGCTCTTCCCAGAGCACCGGAACGGTCCGGGAAAAAGCCAGGGGGAGGCCGACCGGCCCGCCGGGCGGCCGGGACGTCGCAAGCAGGCGCGGGGTCACGCGTTTCCGCTGGATACGCGCCCGCGTTGCCTTGTTGTACGCGGCAATTGTTTCTTTGCACAATTCGTCGACATCCGCCTCGGCAAGCATCCCCCGACTCCAGTACAGGAACTCGTGAAAGCGTTTTTTGACAAGAAGAAACCCGATGACATCGATCGGAAAATGCTGCCGCACGGTCTCGAACAGGCACCGGATGACATCGGTCTGGTCCACGCGCGCCATCAATTCTTCCGAGTAGCGGCTGATCAACGAGAGCTCGCTGACTTTCTGGTTCAGCGAGCTGTAAAGCTTCGCGTTGGCAATCGCGATACCCGCCTGCGACGAGAACACATCGAGCGTATTGAGATCGACGGTGGTAAACGGTTCTCTCCCGTGCTCGCGGTTGAGGTTGATCACGCCGATCACTTCGTTCTCGACTTTCAGCGGGGCCGACAGCGCAGAGCCGACATCCTTGCGATGCGCGGGCGCGAGGGACTCGGGCAGCGGGGACCCCGGGGTTATGA
>WJMI01000367.1 GCA_014728015.1 Chitinivibrionales bacterium
CTAAAATACCGTTTGGACCCTGCCGCAGGGGCACAATCGTGCTCTCCAACTGTTCTGGGGACAAAAAGTGTTGACAAGTCTTTCAATGAGTGGTATATTACTAACCGAACAGTTAGTTAACACCTTATGGCGACATGCAAAAAGAGAGATTCCGCGGTAACCAGGGCCAGGATCCTGTCGGTAGCCGAGAGACTGTTCGCCGAGAACGGGTTCGACGGGACACGGGTCGACGATATCGCGGAAAACGCGGGGGTCAACAAGGCCCTCATCTATTACTATTTCAAGAGCAAGGATGCAATCCTGGATGCACTGTTCACCTCAGCTATCCAGGAGGTTATCCAGGTAATCGTCTCCACCTACGACGACATGCAGCTTCAAGAAGATGAAATAGAGCGTATCTTCGACGTGCTGGTCGACCTGATTGGCCGAAAGAAGCGTATCGTTGCGGTCATGCTCATGGAATCGCTCAAGGCATCCAACGAGAAACCGCATCTGTTCAAGATCGCCGACTATTTCATCGGCGGAGAAGTAGAAACTCTGGAGCAGCTGTTCAAACACAAGGGCCACGGGGTCCTTACCGAACAGGAGAGAAAACAGATGCTGGTCACCGAGTTTTTTACGGGCATCATGCCCATGATCAACTATGTCGTGTACAGCGAACACTGCCAGAAGCATTTCGGCATGACCAGGCAGGAGTTGAGAAGTCATTTCCTCGAAGCATTCAAGATGACCCATGTGGCATACCACATGTCCTATCTCAAAAGGCATGGGGTCAACGAGTTTCCCGAGGGGCATATAAACACTGAATAGGCTTTTTTTTGCGCAAATTACTAACTAGGCGGTTAGTATTTCACGAGAAAACACACTGCAGCCCAAAGAAACCGATACAGGGAGGACCCAATGAGAGACAGGTTCTTCACATGGCTGGCCGGCATAGTCAGCCGCCGTCCAGGGACCGTGCTTCTGGTGTGCGCTTTAATCACCCTTGCCATGCTCGCGGCTTCCCTGCGCATCAGCATGAAGACCCAGATAGCCGATATGATGCCCAAGAACCAGCCCATGGCCCAGGAGTTCGAGAAGATCATCGAAGAGTTCGAATCGGCATCCAATATCATGATCGCAATCGAAAGCGAAGATAAGAATACCGATCGGATGAAGGCCTGCGCAGAGGTTGTCGCCGACCGGCTCGCTTCGATCAGAAAGGTCCAGCCCGCGGAAGGCCAGGACCTTTCCCTCGTGCAAAGCGCCAAGGTGCTGTTCGGCATGCACCCGGTCGAGGGCGTGGCCTACGATACCATCGAGTTGGTCAAGCGCATCGACTATAAGCTCGACAACGAATTCATTGCCGGGCACGGCATGATGATGCAGAAACCCAAGGACCTGAAGAATTTCCTCGACATGTTCGGCTCGCTGGCCCTCCCCGACCTGATCACGAACATCAACGACAACCTCGAGAAGGAATTCATCGAGGATTCGGACAACATGACCACGCTGGACGGCGAGGCTGATGCGGTCCAGGGAATAGAGAGTCTCAATACATTCGTGCAGAGCATCGGCACGTATGTGGACACTCGCGACACGGCCCGGGTCGCCGATGCGGTCCGGGCATTCATCACCGGCCCTGAGTATTTCATCTCCCCCGACAACACGCTCCTCCTGGTGATGCTGCAGCCGACCGTGGACATGGATGATTTCGAGCTTTCCATGCACTTGGGATATGAAATCGTGGAACGGCTTGACGAAATCCAGAGCGCGTTTCCCGACCTGGCAGTGGGCGGGACCGGCTGGATGCTTATCCAGATAGACGAAATGGAAGCTACCAAGAAGGATTTCGGGTGGCCCTCGGCAGCCGCGCTCGGCCTTATTCTGCTTCTTCTGATCGGCTCGTTTCGCACCTGGAAGAACCCGTTCTTCTCGGTGGTCACCCTGATAGTCGCGCTTATCTGGACTGCCGGCACGCTGGCGCTCGTGCTGCACTATCTCGACATGATGTCCGCCGCATTCGGCATCGTCCTTATCGGACTGGGCATCGATTTCGGCATTCATTTTATTTCGGGATTCAGGGACGGCCGCGAGCAGGGGATGTCCGTCTCCGATGCAATCCACCATATGTACAGCCGGGTCGGCGCCGGCGTGGTAACCGGCGGCATGACCACCACGCTCGTGTTTTTCTCCCTCACGCTCACCGGGTTCAAGGCGTTCTCCCGCATGGGAATCGCGGTGGGCAGCGGCATTCTGATCACCATGGCCGCCGCAATGGTGCTGCTTCCCGCGCTGATTGTCTGGGACAACAAGGGATACTCGGTAGTCGGCAACACCCTGCGGACAATGCGTCTGGGGGTTGTGGTGAGCGCGTGGAACGCCCTCGGTCGAGCGATCGGCTCGTTTTTTGGCCTGCCCGCGTTCAGGGCCGCGACCGGTCTTTTCCAATTCACGTTTCTTGACAGCATTGGAAGATTGCTGGAGAGGCTCCCGATCGCCATTGCAGTCTTCATCGTCGGCCTGGCGCTCATGGGCATCTCTATCCAGGCGGGCAAAGGGATTGAGTTTGAATACGACATGATGGAGCTCGAGCCGGTCGGCATTCCCACGGCAATCGTGCAGGACAAGATACTTGACAAGTTTGAAATCGCCCCGGACTACGCCATGCTGCGGGCGCACGACCTCGACGACTGCCGCGAAAAGCTCCGGCAGCTCAAGAAGATCGGCAACCGCACGGGCGTGATTGGCAGCGTGGACGGTATTACCGAATTCATCCCCACGCAGGCCGATCAGGAGCGCAACCGCCCCGTGATCGAGGCATTTGCCGGGAAGGTTGCGGCCATGCAGGTGCCGCGCGAGACAACAGGCAAAGACGTCGCCCGGTTGCGCGAGGAGCTGACGCGTCTCCACCAGAATATCGTGGAAATAGGCGAGCTTTCGATTATGGGAAGCGGACTCGAGAACAAAATCATCCGCAAGTGCGATCAGATTGTCGGCAAAAAGGACGAGGACTC
>WJMI01000368.1 GCA_014728015.1 Chitinivibrionales bacterium
AAACTCTGGTACGATCACGGCGCGGCGCCGTCGGCCGCGGCCTACTCCTACGCCATGGTGCCGGGCGTGACCGAATCCCAGATGAGCAGCTACGTGTCCGGCGTCCCGTTTGCGGTCCTGGCAAACACCGCGGGCGTGCATGGGGTGAAAGACATGTCTACCGGGGCGGCGGGCATTGCGTTCTTCGACCCGGACAGTATCGATCTTGTCAAGGCGCACGATCGGTGCCTGGTGTTCTATCGCGTCGATGCCGGCGCCATGACGCTTGCCCTGACCAACCCGCATCCCGCACCGGCGACAGTGACGCTTACCCTTGCCGGGATATTGACAAACGTCACGGGTCCGGTCGGCGTGACGCACGGCCCTGCCACCACCACACTGACATTCAATACCCAAGACGGCGAAACCTATGTTTGCAGCGGCGATTTCAATACATCGCCGTCGATTTCGAGCATAGCGGATCAGGAAGTCCAGGAAGACAACGCAACCGGCACGCTTCCGGTACGGATAAGCGACAGGGAAACCGACCCCGGCTCGCTGGTGCTTTCCGCCGGCTCGAGCAACCAGGCCGTGGTGGCGGATGCGGGCATCAGCCTGGGCGGCAGCGGCTCGAACCGGACCGTTACCATCAGCCCGCGTCCGGATTCGTCGGGAACCGCCACGATAACGATTACCGTGTCCGACGGCTCACTGTCCGCGAGCGAGCAGTTCCTGGTGACGGTCACCGCGGTCAATGATGCGCCGGAAATAACCTCTCCCGCGAACACCGCCGCCGAAGAGGACATGGCGTACTACTACGATGTTCAGGCCGATGATGCCGACGGCGATACGCTTGGCTACACGCTTCTCGTAGCGCCCGGCGGCATGAGCATCAATCCGGCCACCGGCGAGATATCATGGCTGCCTGACAACGGTGATGTCGGCGATACCGTGGTGAGCGTGCGGGTTGAAGACGACAGCGCCGGCACGGATGTGCAGACCTACACCTTGACAGTAACCAATACCAACGATGCCCCCGTGGTGACAGACGATGCGTTCACCATGGCCGAAGATGCGGTCCTCAGCCCGCCGCCCAGGGACGGCGTATTGAAGAACGATGGTGACGATGACGATGATCCGTTGTCCGTTGCGCTTGCATACGGGGTGAGTCACGGTTCGCTCGCGTGCAATGCCGACGGGTCCTTTACGTATGAACCAGACGGGGATTTTTTCGGAGCGGACTCGTTCGGCTACCGCGCATGGGACGGCACCGCGTATTCGGCCGATACCGCAAGCGTTGTGATAACCGTAACGAACGTGAACGATACCGCGATTGCAGACCATGACAACTATGATGCGTACAAGAACACCGTGCGCAACGTGGATGCGCCCGGCGTTCTGGCAAACGATACCGATGCCGATCCCGATATTCTCGAAGCGGTCCTTGCCACAAACGCGGGTGAGGGCAGCGTGGTGCTTGATGCAGACGGGTCGTTTTCGTACACGCCGGGGGCGGATTTTGTCGGCGATGACACGTTTACCTATACTGTGTGGGACGGCACCGTGCACTCGAAACCGGCAACCGTGACCGTTAGGGTCACGGGCAACCGTCCGCCGGTTGCCGCGGCCGATGCATACAGTGTCGATGAAGACAGCCAGCTCGTGGTATCTGCCGCGCTGGGCGTGCTGGACAATGACAGCGATCCCGACGGCGGCGCGCTGACTGCGGTACTCGAGACGGGAGTGTCCGCGGGGGCGCTTTCGTTCAACGCTGACGGCTCCCTGACCTACACGCCTCAGCCTGATTCGAGCGGCGAATTCACGTTTTCCTACACTGCGTGCGATACCGGCTTGCTCTGCTCGGATCCTGCGATAGTAACCATAACTGTCAATGCGATAAACGATGCGCCCCATGCGGCAGAAGACACCTATGCTACCGACAACCGGACGGAGCTTGCTGTCAGCGCCGGCGAGGGCGTGCTCGACAACGACAGCGATATCGACAGCGATGTACTCAGCGCGGTGCTGGCCGAGGATGTTTCCAGCGGCACGTTGATGCTCGATGACGATGGCTCATTTACGTATACTCCCGAAATCGGGTTCGTGGGTGATGCCGTGTTTGCCTACCGGGCCTCTGACGGCGGCAAGACATCGAAGAAGGCAACGGTCACGGTTACGGTCAGCTCGGGCAACGGCCCGCCCGTGCTTGCCCCCACCGGCGATCAGAGCGCCAACACCGGCGAGGACTTCGAGATAACCATCGCCGCGACCGATCCTCAGGGCGATGCCATCACCTACTCGCTGGTTAATGGTCCGCCAGGGATGGAAATTGTCGAGGCGACCGGCGAGCTTTCGTGGCATCCCGAAGAACCGGATGCAGGCGATCATACCGTGATTGTACAGGCTGCGGATATCGAGGCGGCCGCGGATCGGGATACGTTTGTCGTCACAGTCCAGCTTCCCACGGAATCGGCAGACGGCACCATCCCCGGCAATGCGCCGTTTTCCAGGGCCTGCCGGGATTTCACGGTTGCGCCCAACCCGGTGTATCGGGGAGCCGGCGGCGTGTATTTCAGTTTTACCGGCGGCGCCGGCACTGATGGCCGTCTTGTTATACGCGCATCCACCGGTGACGTGGTTCATGACCTGTCCCGCGCGTTTGAGAACCACGCACGGGAGCAGAAGACCTTTGTGTTTGGTCCGTGGGACCTTACTGATCGAAGCGGGCGCCGCGTGCCGCCGGGCACCTATCTTGCGGTCCTGAAACTCACCAGCCGGGATGACGGCACCGTGACTATGTTGAAAGCAAAGGTAGGCGTCCGGGCCGACTGAGCATCCGCGCTCAATCGTCGCGATATCCTATCACGATCCCCTCCTGCTCCAGGTCGTAGAGCCGGTTTCCCGGTGCGATATTGTAGTTGTCGGCATCGGCATCGACATACACCGGTTCGTAGCCGAGGTAGCTGACCGGCGGCTGGAAGTTCCCGAAGAGTTGTCCCGTGACATTCCCGTACAGGACGCTCGAGGTTATGGTGAAAGGCTGGTTGTTGTTGAAGCCCGAGAGGAAGGTGATACCGTATCCCCCGTTGTAGGAAATGAGGGAGTTGTATATCGCCAGCTCCAGCTCGGGATCATCGAGGCGGATACCATGACTGCCGTTGTCGGAAATCGTCGTGTTTTGGAGGGTCACGTTGACAGACACGATACCGATGCCCGTCAAGCGGTTGTGGGCGATGAGCGTGTTGGTGAGCTCGACCCGGTTGTCCTTAGGCTCGGCCGATGACACCCGCAGTCCGTGACCGCCGTTGTGAAGCATGCGGCAGTTGCGGAAACGCGCGTCAGAGTCAACGACCTCGCACCCGTGTCCCCCATTCCCCACAAAGCTGCAGTTTTCAAAGGTGATCGGGCCGGAGCCGGCGACCAGGCGCGCGCCATGGCTACCCCGTGAGAAAACGATGTTCTTGAAAATGATGTGACTATTGGTGCTGAACGCGACATCGACGGAATCGAGCACGGTCGACAGGTCCGGCTGCCCGATAACAACGATTGGACTCGATTCGCTCCCGGAATTGCTGAATCGCAACGCTACAGTGAAGGTGTCGGAAGCCACGACGAACGTATCCCCGGGCTGCGCTGCGAACAGGGACTGCTGCAGCGAGTCGCCGTCTTCTATCGGCGGGTAGCCGCCGGATTCTCTGGCGAACAGGATTGAATCGTTGTAGGCCGCGACGCTGTCGTTGTACAGGCCGACGGTTTCGTTGTAGGGCACAACCGCCAGCGTATTGGTGTCGATGACGGCCGCGTCGAAGCGTGCCCGCGCGGCCCGGGCCGAGTCGCATAACGCAAGAAGCGAGTCGAAGGGGGCGAGAATGGAATCGCGCAGGGTGTCGGTATAGATGGTGTCGGGGAGATACTGTTTGTTGACGGCGCTCATCTGCGAATCGGCGCGGAGCTTTTCGACCCGGATAACGGACCGGGCGGCATCCAGCGCGGCCGACGAGTCGGAAGTCACGAGCCATAGAAGCGTATCCAGGTGGAGCTTGAACCTGAGCGAGTCTACCATGGAAACCGTGTCGTTATAGGCGGCGGTGGTATCGTTTTCCGCCCGGCGGGAAAGATTTTCGCTGCGCGTGAGCTGGTTGAGACTGTCGAGAGAGTCGTTGGCCGCCGAATCCAGCACCAGTGCCGATAACAGGCTGTCGATTGCTTCGAACCCCTGCACAGCGAGCGCAAACGAGGAATCCAGTGTCGCGTTTGCCGTGTCCCGTATTTCCTCGACCTCTGCGGAGTCGAGCACGTTGGGCGAATAATTGGCCGGGTCGAACGGGTTATCGCGTTGTATGCACGACACGCATACGAGCGTCGCCGCGCAGAGGCAGAAAAAGAATACTGTGCGGATTGGATGCATAGCTGACGGGTTCACGCGGATGTTTTCCGGAAAGGAATATACAAACAGGATAGGAAACGGAAGGTGCGGCACTCTGTATCGTGTTCTTTTCCTACTCCTCGTTCAGCACCCACCTGAACAGCCCGTGGCCGTCGCAGGACACGAAGCTCTGCGGTGCTCTGGTCCAGGCCGTGGCTGCCGGCGACTGCCCAGCAATAGCGCCGCGTCCCAGCACGATCGCGCGCCCGAGCAAATCGTCGTTGCTTTCTTTTACAGGCACTGCAATGAAGACCGGCCCCTCCCGTCCCTGGCCTTCGTTTCGGAGCACCATCCAGGCGCCGTCGGGGGAGAACTGAAAACCGGATGCCTTCTCTATCCGTCCTGAGCCCGGCACATCGTCTTCCGCGGGGAACAGCGGTACAAGCCGCTTGGCGGTATCCGGATGCGCCCAGCGTGCCAGCCAGGGGCCGGAGCCGTCCTCTCCTCCGGCGGTCACGAGTACGGCAAGCGGCAATGACCGGTGTATGGCAATCTCGCGTATTTCGCCGAGCGACTCCGCTTTCGCGCGGTACAGTGCCGGGAGCGGATGATCCGCGATCCGGAGCCCTTCGTCCATGCACACCAGATCTTTGCGGGTCTTATCATACGCAAATACGTTCCCGCCTCCCACCGTCCACGGGCCGTTCTCGAAATGCCGTTTCTTCCCGAGGGCCTTTTCGCCGAGCAGGTCGACCGTGCCCCCGCGAAGCCGGGCCGTCCGAAGGACCCAGTTATAGTCGTTGACATCCGCGCTGGAAATATCGAACACGAGGGTTATGCCCGCACCGTCAAGCACCGCGGCTTTGAACGTCAACTCGTGGGGGCTCGCGCAGACGGTATATGTTTCGAATGCGCCGCTTTCCATGTTGAACATCACGAACCCGCGCCGCTGCGTATACCCGATACGCGCATCCCCGAACCCGTCCACAAACCAATAGTCGCTCCCGCTGACGTACTTCATGTAGTCCCGCCGCACTTCCCCGACCGAGACCCTGTCTCCTTCGAACCGAATCAGCGAAATGGCGTTGTTCAGGCTGTTGGTCCCCACAGCATTTTCCACCGGCACGCTGAAAATGTTCTGCACTCCCGCCGGACACTCTGCCACCGCGGGCCCCATCCGCTCTCCTGGAGGTGTTGCCTGGCCGGTTCGTTCCATCTGGTGCTCCTGGTTTTGTGCGCCGCGCGGCGGCTGATGCCGCGCTGGTGTGGAGAGGGCTGTGAGGCAAAGCAGGACGCCGGTGACATACTGCCGCCTATTTCTGCGCATTGACCCTCCGTGCATTTTCCCGGGCCTTCTGCATACAGCCGTAGCCGTGCTGTACTTCCCGGCAGTCGGCCCCGGCGTTCTCCAATGCCGCGCGGATGCCTGCAAGCCGGTTTTCATCGTCGAACCCGAAAAACGCGAATGGATTGACAAGCGTTATCCGGGTCCACAGATCGCGGTCGATCCTGTCCGCCACCCGTTTCATGTCTTCGCAATATGAACGGTAGTTCCTGCCGTTCATTACGAGCATGGTCATATACCAGTCGGTACCATACAGGAGTTTTGGAAAGACATCCGCGTACACGCTGTTCCCGAGGAAGCGCGCGAATTCGCGCCCGTTCGCGCCGAAATCAAAGCACGATATATCGGTATACACTCCTGGATAGGAGCGCATGAGCTCTATCGACTCGGCGATCCAGTCGCTGCGTGTTCCATTTTCCCATTCGTCGCCGCCAAAATGGGCCAGGCAGAGGCGCAGGCGGGGATACCGCGAGAGGACCGTGCGCCAGGAGCGGGGGTGAATGTAGGAGTTGACAAAATGCCCGGACGCATCGATATCGATTCGCACGTTCGTGGCATCCCCGGCCGCGAGCGGCCCGGCGTCCTGCGCCTTCGTCAGGAAGCGGCCGGCCCCGCTGTCATAGCCGAAATAGTGTTCCGCTTCATGGGTCAGAAGGCCCTTTGGCGATGAGTGAACGATAATCGGAATTTCCTCGCGCTGGCACTGCGCATAGAATTTTTCCAGAAACGGCAGGCGCGGGTCGAGCGGCTGATACCCCAAAGCGGTGTACATCTTGAATCCTATGAAAACGCCGCCCGCGCCGGCGGGCGACACCACTTCGTCAAAGGGCGTGTCCCACGGACCGCAGGCAAGCCCGCGGCCGGGCCGTGTTCCTTCCCGCATGTACCATCGCCGGGGCTCATAATGGTAGAGCGGGAGCACCCGCCAGGGAAACCGCACTGCCGCTTCCCGGGTGTGTGCAAGCTGCTCGCTCCAGGAGGAAAACATCCAGGATTCTTCCTCGTCGAGCGCGACCTTCTCGCCTTCGTTTTCCTTGTGCAGTCCCGACCGCCGGCGATAGTAGTACCACGGCATTTCATCGTAGTGGTAAATGGCCTGCCCCTCGTAGCCGGCGATATGTGCGTATTCCATGTCCATTGTCAGCGTTATCATGGGGGTGAACAGGCGTTTCGGTGAAGGGCCTGTATCTTGCTCAATGCGCACCGCGGTATTGTCGGCGGGCTCGGGCTGAGGGGCGCCGGGTCCCGCGTATGGATACTGCCGGGCGATCCGGGAGGATGCATCATAGGTGCCGGTGTTCTCGGAGACGGCCTTTCGGGCGATTCTGTCGGAGGACCATGTCTGCATTTCTCCCGCGCCCTTGAGAAACAGCTCCGTTATCCGGGTGCTGGTCATCCAGTCAATTCGAGAGCGGGACATGCCGCGGGTGGGATGCCATTTGCCGAGGCTCATACTGCTCCATACAAGCGGCAGCGGCGCGCAATGGCCGCTCTGTATGTGCATATGCGAATCGATCACGCACGAAACCGGCGCGGCATCAATCAGCCGGATTGCGGCCGCCACGCCGCCCATGCCCCGCGCGTCTTCGTCTTCTTCTCCACCCGTACTTCGCCCATACCGTTCGCCGTCGATACGCACCGCTTTTGCGGGGGCATCGGGGACCAGCTCCGCTATCCCCTGCGCATTGTTTGTCCGCCCCGATGCGAGAACGTTGCCGGTTTCTTCCGATACCAGCTCATATTCCTTTTCCTTTTCAAACGTATCGGACTGTTTCCCGCTCGAACCGGTTTCGGTGTATACGTCGCCCCGGCGCGTGACCATGGTCGCCGAATAGGGCGCCCAGGGGTACGCGTAGCGCATGCCTCCCGTGTAGGCAAATGAATCGGCCCCAAGCTGTGCAAGTTTCTCGTCACCCCGTGTCGTATCCCACCGGGGGATTGCAAGCTCCATGCCCGGATATATCAGGTCCGGATTGTCTCCCACCACCTCCCTGTTCAGCTCATACAGATACTTCCACGATGGAAGCCCGTAGGCGCGCGCGATGCCGCTGAGCGTATCGCCGCGTACCACGACATGTTTCGAATCGAACAGGCGCTGCGGCGCATAAGCCCGGGCGATATACTGCACGTGCGCTTCATGCACCTTATCGTCGTATGGTCCCTGCTCAGCCAGATCAAACCCGACAGCTCTCAGGCCCTTGCGCAGGTTGGCAACCGTGACCTTGTGCTCGACATCCCTCCGCAGGCTGTCAGGGCATTCATCCGCCTCGGCCAGCTTCCCGTCATCCATCCCGTACAGGAGCATGAAACGCGTGGGCATGCAATTGGGATCGTTCTTGGGGTTGGTGTCTTCACCGCGTGCGAACCCGCGGGCCATGGCGGTTATTGTCCCATAGTCAAGATAGCTCGCGAAATGCCGCGCCGCTTCGTAGCCTTCCTCGCGTTCCACCGCCTTGAGGATTTCGACAATGTCCGCGATGGTCACCGGTGTTTCTTCTGTGTCTCCGGTGGTTGCGGGGGTCTCTTCTTTCGGGTCTTGCGCGACCTCCCCCCGTGCGGCCTGATCCTCCCGCGCCTGCGCCGCGCCCCCCGATGCCGCCAGATGGTTCTTGAAAACCTCGATAAGGAGTTGCACCTCCTGCGGAGTCTGATAGCGTGCCACCTGCGCAATCTGTTTCTGCACGTCCACAGGAAATGTCTCGGTGCCGTCAACCGCCTGCGGGGCCTTGCCGCTGTCGGTCGAATCCAGTCCCGCTCCCGCTCCTTTGGCGCCCCCTCCTCCGCCGCCACTGCCGCCGGCCTGGCCCAGGAGCACGGTGGGGCATCCGGGAGGAAGCGCGGTTGCGGGGGGTCCGGTGCAGATGAACATGTCGCCGACACAGGCTGCGGGAAGCTTCCCGATGAACACGGTCGGCGGGACCGGTCCTACGCATACTCCGCCCACGTGCGGCACAGGTCCGTTACACATGGGGCATACATGCATATCGGTCATGCGCGCAGCCGGCATCTTGCCGATCAGCACTGTCGGGCATCCGGGAGAAGCTATCATGCCGCCATGGGCTGTCATGTCGAGGAGCCGTACTGCTGGTTTACCCATGAGCACCCTTGGGCTGGTGAGTGATTTGGCAGTATCCTTGCGGGATTGGGCCGGTGATGTTTCCCGCAAAATATATCTTGATAATCGAAGATAATGAGGTCGCCCCCCGTCCGTCCAGGCTTCTCCAATAAATGAATGCTCAAAGTATGGGGAATATGCAAATGCCTGACATGAAGCAGGTAGTTCTTTACACAACTGTAGCCGCGCTTCTGGCGAATGCGGGCGCACGTGAAATAGAATGCCCCCGGGGTTCCCACGTGCTGTTTTATTATCCCGACCGGCATATAGACCAGACAATCCAACAAGACTTCTCAAACGAGCTTCGCGAGGAGCTGAAGGAGCCATTGGCGGAAATGGGCTACTGCCTGTACCAGCCGCCCGACATTGAGCAGTATCGGACAGATACGAGCTATGCAGAAAACCTCGTGCTTCATACGGCGGTGCGTGCCAGGGAAGGAAGCAGGCTTTTGCTGGTCGCGCTGATACGCACGGGGCGTCTTGGCGGCGGGAATCTCGAAACAGCGCTGGGCCGTCCGCTGGTCGAGGTCGAATTCGGGGATGTCGAGCCGGGGACATTTCGCGCGGTGGCCGCCAAGAAGATCGTCGAGAACCTTCGCACTTCATATGTGTGCCATCTTCGTGTCGAGTCCGAACCGGACAGCGTGTACGTAGCCACGAAATCCGGACTTGAGGGAGTCACGCCCATAGAGTGGATCGTGCCCCTGGGCCGGGTGGACCTCACAGCCACGCGCGAGGACCATATGCCTTTCGAAAAACGGCTGGTGTTGGACAGCGCCGGCTATCATAAGGTATACATGGAGCTTAGGCCGCGTCGGTTTTACCATTCAAGGTTCATGTACCCGACACTGGCCTGCCTGGTGGCAGGCGGGGCGTTCTATGCCCTGGAACGCTACTATTACGATAGATATCAATCACTTGGAGAGGACGATTACTACAATCGTCCCGGGGAATTCGGCGAGCGCTTCGATCGGGCGAAGACATTCGAGCGGCTTGCCGGCGCAAGTTTGGGCCTGGCGGCCGTCTCGCTTACCCTGTCATTCTGGTTCTAGCGGCGGGCAATAGCCTGTCGCGGGCTGAATATTGTTCTTACGGGCGAACCTCGCAAGCTCTAAAACTCACTAAATAGTGGTAGACGAAGCCTGTCGCTTCGGGGAGCTATCAACGAAGGGAGTGACATGCCGGCAACTCTGGAACCGAGCAAGGAACTACTGGCCAGGTGCAAGGAAGGCAACCGGGGTGCGTTCAAGGAGATATTCAGGATGTATCGCTCGTACGCGTACAACCTGATTTACAAGATTACCGGTCCCTATGGCGACCACGAAGATCTGATTCAGGAGGCATTCTTTCAGATTTATCTGTCGCTCAAGTCATTTAAGGGCGATTCGACATTCAAAACCTGGTTCCACCGGATTGTCATTCATGCGTGTACCCGCCAGTGGCGCTACCAGAACACCGAGAAGCGCATCTCCCCGAAAGACACGGTGAGCTACGATCTCGTGGAATACGGTGTTGCCGCCAAGGGGCAGGATCAGGAGAAAGAATACGAGCTGAAGAGCCTGGTGGAAAAGGCGCTCGAAACACTTGATGTTAAACTCCGGGTACCGCTGGTGTTGCACATTTACGGTGAACTTGATCTTGAAGAAATCGCACAGATAATGGGCATCCCGCACGGCACCGTAAAATCGCGGCTGTTTTCCGCGCGGCAGAAGATCAAGGAATATCTTGACGGAATAGACAAATGAATCACACTCACGGCATCGACGACCTGTACGCCTATTTCAAGGCGCAGCTTCGCAAGGATGTGAGCGATGCTCACATCGACTACGATGCCGTGTTCGCATCGCTTTCGGCCCGCATGAGCGAGGCCGACGATCTCGGCCCGCTTGCCCAGCTCAAACGGTATGCCGATCTTCCCGAAGAAACCTGGGAGCGAATCGAGCAGGGCCTGGCGCGGCGTATCGCCGAGTATAACGAATATGAAGAGCCCGTTGACGAATGCATTGCCGGCGATGCTCCGGTAGCCGGCGACCGGTGGCGGAAAATGGAAAGCTCGCTGTTCAATCGGATAGACCGGCTCGAGAAGCTGCCCGCATGGGAACAGGTGCTTAAAACCGAAGAACAGCTGCCCGAGGGCCAGTGGGAGAAAATCGAAGCAAACCTCATGGCGCGTGTCCAGGCCCATGAGGACAAGCCCAGGTTTGTCTGGCCCGTGCTGTGGCTGAGGTCTTCCACCATGGTTCGCGCGGCCGCAGCCCTGATCATCGCCGTTGTTGCCGGCTTGGGCGGCTACACCTGGTATCAGAATGCAATGTCCCGGCTTCCCACCTGGGCATACCAGGCCCAGGGCGCCAATGCCGACATGGTGGGCTCGATCGATCCGTTTCAGGAGCGTTTCGGTTCGGCCGACGGGGGCGCGGTGCAGCTTGTCAACAGGCACGGTTATGTCCACCTGCGCAACGGCGCGAGCGTGGCGGTCGAGCGCGCCACCGATCGTGTTGCCCGGTACCGGCTCCGCATGAAAACCGGTTCTTCCGGCGAAATAGTGGGAGGCAAGGCGACGTTCTTTGTGGCACGCAATACGCAGCGCAAGCGGTTCGAGATTGTCACCGATGAATATCGTATCCAGGTTGTGGGAACGTATTTCCGGGTGCTGCCGGATCTGGCCGGCCGGGTCTCCACCGAAGTGCTCGAGGGCAGCGTGGTCGTGCACTCCGATTTCTACGGCAACCTGCGCGCCAAAGCCGGGCAGAGCATTGTGTATGATCCGGGCGTGGGACGGTATATCGTGCGAAGCGGCGGGCCGGTGATCGCGCGCGAGGATGTCGACGATATGCCCGACCTCGAGGCGATTGCCGGGTACCGGGTGCTTACGATACATGCCAATGTGGAGTTCTGCGATGTTTCCATTGACGGCCGCTATCGGGGCATGACCCCGCTGAACGTGCTGGTTCCCCGGGGGCGTCACACTGTCCGGGTCAGCCGTGATGACTATGTCGCGGTGGACACCAGTGTGACGGTCACCGAAGAGGAGCCGTACCGGCTGTACGCGGTCATGTCTACCGGACTGCCGTCACAGGGCCCAGCTGCCGAGCCGTCAATGCCGCCGCACCGCGCCGCGCCGAAACAGCCATCAATGGAACGCCCGGAAACCGGCGAGAAGGGGCGGGAGCGCGAGCTCGCGGAAGAACAGCTTCTGGCGCGGGCCCAGCAAGCCGAGCGCCGGGGATGGCGCAAGGGGATTCGGGCATACGAAGCGCTGCTCGAGGCGGAGAACGTGTCGCCGCTGGTGAAGCAGACTGCGCTGTTCAGCATCGGGAAACTGCAGGCGGAGCATGCGGGATTGCCGGCTGCGCGCGAATCGTTTCTCAGGTATCTCGCGCTGTATCCCGGGGGCGTGTTCGCCCGCGAATCGCTCCTGCGGCTCGCCGAGATAGAGTTCGAGTCCGATCCGGACAAGGCGATCGGCTACTACCGCAGGTATTTCGAGCGGTATCCCAACCATTACCGCGTGCCGGAGCTCCAGTATCGCGTCGGGCTCATTCTAATGCAGCAGAAAAAGTACGATGAGGCCGTATACATGTTCAAGCAGTCGCTTGCCAACATGCTCTACGATGATGCCGCCATGCGAAAGCGGATCTACGCGAGCCTTCACAAGGCCATGGTGGCGCAAGGCGACGTTGCCAATGCCGAGATGATCTACAAGCATCACCTCGACACCTCGGGCAACTGATACCGCTTCCGCCATACCGGCCCCGAAGATGCTGTTAGGAAAAGGCGCCGCGTGCCGGTGCCTTTCTGCTCTCCTTATGAGTCTCTTCGGTGAACCACGGCCGGCAAAGCGGCACTAACCATAGATAATAGGATGAAACCGAGTAGCAAAGAATACGTTCTGTTTTGTGGCATGTTCCTGCTCGCCGCGATGATTGGATGCCGCCAGAGAGACAGCAACGGCATCGGGTTCCCGCGGGACAAAACGCTGTACCTCGCGGGCTATCAATGGGGCGATCCGAACACGTTCAATCCGTTGTGCGACTGGCCCGCGTGGCCGGTCCGGGGCGGGCACAACGTGATGTACGAGCCGCTCGTGTTGTTCAACACGCTGACCGGGGACTTCGAGCCGTTGCTTGCGCGTCTTGACGAACGATCGCCCGCGGTCGTGTCGGTGCTGATGGACCCGCGCGCGCGGTGGAGCGACGGCCGGCCGCTGACCGCCGCCGACGTGCTGTTTACGTATCGAATCGGCCGGCGGTTCGCCAATGCGCCCACGGCCTATGTGTGGGATTTCATCTCGCGCATAACGGTCGACACTGTGTCTGATGCGTCGGACAACGGCTACGGCGGCACCGTCGAGCGAGTACGCTTTCGGGTAAGCGAGAAGCGCGACAACCCCCTGGTGATTACCGATTTTCTCACGTCAATAACCATCAAACCGCGCCACGTGTTCGAGCCCTTGCTCGAGCGCCACGGCGGCGACCTCTCGGCCGTGCAGAAAGAACGCCTGGACAAGCACCCGGTGGTCTCCGGGCCGTACAATCTTTCCAGCTACTCGGGCGAGAAGATCGTTTTGAAACGCCGTGACGATTACTGGGGTACTGATGCGCTGCACGGCGGGCGTCCACCGAAGCCGGAGTATATCGTTCACCCGATTTACAAGAGCAACGATCATTTCAGCATCGCACTGCAGCAGGGCAATCTCGATGTGTCCGGGACGTTTATTCCCCGCATCTGGCTGAAGGCGCGCAAGGGAGTACGGACGTGGTACGATAAGGAGCCGTTTCATGTCCCGGCATCCATTCCCATGCTGGTGGTCAACGTGACGCACTATCCGCTTTCGGACAGAAGCGTGCGCAGGGCGATCGCCCATGCGATCAACTACCGAGATATCCGGGAGCTCGCCGTTTCCGGGTACAGCACTCCGCTGCAATCCGGCCTGATACTGCCGTTCGGCACCGAGAAGGAGTACTTTTCCTCCGAAGATGCGCGGACATTCGGCGTGTCCTACGATCCCGACAAAGCGAAAAGCATTATGGCGGAGGCCGGATATACGCCCGTGTGGAAAGGCGACGGGAAACTCGATTATGTGACTAATGCCGCGGGCGAGCGCGTCCCGACGGTGTATGTGCGATCGCCCGCGGGCTGGACCGACTGGGAGTCCATCGTCCGTATCGCGGTAAAGGGCATGCGCGAAGCCGGCATTGACGTGCGCGAGGGATTCATCGATGCCGGCGTCTATTGGCAGAGCCTTCCCGCCGGCGATTTCGACATGATCATGCATACGCCGGCCGCGACCGTGACCCCCTCGCTGCCGTGGTCGCGGTTCGAGGCCGTGATGTCGTCGCGGAACTGGGAGCCCGAGGGCGAGCGAATGAACGAGAACCAGGGACGCTACAACAAGCCGGGCGGTGAGGGCTACAATGCAGCGGTGGACAGCCTTCTCAAGCTCATCCCGACCCTTCACGATGAACGGGAGAAGAAGCGCGCGTACCGGGCGCTCAACGTGATATTCATGAAGGACCAGCCCACGATTCCGCTGGTGTACCGTCCCGAACAGTTCTACGAATTCAGTATCAGAAACTGGACCAATTTTCCATCGAGCGAAAACCCCTACGCCCCGCCCCAACTGCCGTGCTACGGCGCGGGAAGCCGTGCGCTATGGGAAATCGTTCTCGCCAAGTCGAAATAGGGCAATGCTGAAAGCACATCCCACAGCGCGCTATATCCTCGGCCGGGGCGGATGGTACCTGGTTACCTTTGTGGTCGCCGTGATAATCAATTTTTCCCTTCCCCGGCTGGGCGCGAGCAATCCCATCGACATTATCATGGGTAAAGTTGCCGGCGGGCTCGATACCGAAGCCGCGCAGGAGAAAGAAGAGGCCTATCTCAAGGAGTTCGGGCTTGTGGAGCTTAGGGCGGACGGCTCCATTGCGCGCGACAGTGCGGGAGCGCCTGTTCGGACCCCGGCATGGAAACAATTCCGTGACTACGTGTTGATGGTTTTGCGGGGCGACCTGGGAACATCGATTCTGAACTACCCGCGCAAGGTCATGGATATCATACGGGAGGCGGTTCCCTGGACAATCGCGCTCCAGTTTCCCACTATCATCTTCGGGTGGATTGTCGGCAACGTGCTTGGCGCGCTTGCCGCATATCGGCGGGGCGTGTTCGACCGGGTGCTCTTTCCCATTGCCCTGCTTCTGAGCGCGGTGCCGTTTTTCGCGTTCGGCATGATTCTTCTGTATCAGTTTGCCATCACCTGGGAATGGTTCCCGGCAATCGGCGCCTATGCGGGCGACCTTGTCCCGGGATTCAACTGGACGTTTATCTCCAGCGCCGCCTACCACTACGTGCTTCCGTTCTTTTCGATATTCCTTATCCTGGCCGGCGGGCAGGCCATCGGCATGCGCTCGATGTGCATTTACGAGTTAGGTACCGATTATGTCAAGTATGCCAAGTGGCTGGGGGTCCGCGAGAATACAATCCTGTTCTACATGTTCAGAAACGCCATGCTTCCCCAGCTGACAGGGCTGGCCCTGGCGCTGGGCATGATGGTCGGCGGCGCGCTCATCACCGAGATGATCTTCTCCTATCCGGGGTTGGGCATGGCCATGCTTACGGCGATACAGGGGAATGACTATACGGTCATTCAGGGATGCACGCTCCTGGTCACCATGTGCGTGCTGGTCGCGAATTTCAGCGTTGATATCCTGATCGGATTCCTGGATCCGCGGGTACGGGCCGGGCAGAAGGGAGGGGAAAAATGAAGATTTTCCTGAACCTCCTCAAGACACCCGCCTTCTGTATCGGATTCGGGCTGTTCGTTGCAACGATTCTTGTCGCCGCGCTGTTTCCGCTCTTCTACGAGGTCGATATCTCCACGCGGGTGGGACTGCCCTATATGCACCCGTCAAGGGATCACTGGCTGGGGACCGATCATCTCGGCCTGGACATGGTCTCCCTGCTCGTCCACGGTTTGCGCGCATCGCTGTATGTCGGTTTTCTGGCCGGCATCATCGCGACAGTCACGGGAACGCTTCTGGGCATGTATGCCGGATTCAAGGGCGGGCTGATCGATGATATCATCACCATGATAACCAATCTGTTTATTGTGATCCCGCCGTTCGTGGTGCTCGTGCTGATCAGCAGCAGTCTGAAAGAGGGACGATCGCTTGCGCTTATCGGGCTCATCATCGGATGCACGAGCTGGAGCTGGACCGCCCGGGCCGTGCGCGCGCAGGCATCGAGCCTGAAAAGCAGGGATCATATCGCGCTGGCGCGGGTCAACGGGTACCGCACGTTCGGCATTGTCGTGCTGCACATTCTGCCCTATCTCCTGTCGTACGTGTTCATGGTGTTTATCCTGCAGACCGCGACCGGCATTCTGTCCGAGGCATCGATCAGCATGATCGGCCTGGGCCCGTACGACACGATATCGCTGGGCACGATACTCAATCAGGCCATGAGAAACGAAGCGCTCGGTGATGGTGTCTGGTGGGCATTCATGCCGGCGACCATCCTGATAACGGTGACCGTTTTTGCGCTGTACGTGATCAATACTTCGATGGAGGGTGTTTTCAACCCGCGTTTGCGGAAATAGGACAATGGCATTCTAGTGCTGAAATAGAGCTGTAGAGTATGCCGATATTTGAAGTTGACAATCTTCACCTGCACTATCTGACACGGTTCAAGGACAGGATCCATGCCGTGTCCGGGGTGTCCTTTGCCATGGAGAAAGGCGAAGTGTTCGGCATTGCGGGCGAGTCCGGATGCGGCAAGTCGACGCTGGTCAACGGGTGCATGGGCTTGTTCATCCCGCCGCTGTATCCGACCTCGGGCGAGGTGCGCGTTGCCGGCGAGTCAATCATGGGGCGCACGCCCGATGATGTCCGGCGAAACGTGCTGGGCAGGAAAGTGGCCATGATACCGCAGGGCGCCTTCAATTCGCTCAACCCGACGCGCAAAATCAAGGATCTGGCAGCAGATATGATCGCCAGCCACGAAAACGGCGCGAACCGCAGCGAGATCTACGAGCGCCTGCGTGAACGGTTTGCGCGTATCGGCATGCAGGCCGACACCGTGCTCAATGCGTTTCCCATTGAACTCACCGCGGGCATGCGCCAGCGATGCGTGATTGCGATATCCACGCTGCTCGACCCGCAGATGGTCATTGCCGACGAGCCCACCTCGGCGCTCGATGTCACCACGCAGAAATCCGTCATACGCATGATATTCGACCTTCTTGACAAAGGCATCTTCTCGACCATGATATTCATCACGCATGAGCTGCCGCTTTTGCGGCACGTGGCCGGCCGGATCGCCGTGATGTATGCCGGGCAGTTTGTCGAGGTAGGAACGACCGAACAGGTCGTGTTCGATCCGCGGCATCCGTATACCCAGGCCCTGATGGGCGCGATGCTGAGTGCGGAGCCGGGGCAAAAACAGAAGAAGCCGGTGGCTATCGAGGGCGCGCCGCCCAACCTGGCGCTTCCCATACACGGGTGCCGGTTCGCCGAACGCTGCCCGGTTGCCCGCGCGGACTGCGTATCGACCGAGCAGGAAATACGAACCGTGGCCGGCCGCGAAGTGAGGTGCGCGTATGCCGAATGAAAAGCCGGTCTTTTCCGCCGCCGGTGTCTCGCGCGTGTTCGGTCACGGCAAAAAAGCAGTCACCGCACTCGACAATGTGAGTTTCCATATTGCCGATCAGGAAATTGTGTCGCTCGTGGGCGGTTCAGGATGCGGCAAGAGCGTGCTTGCCAAGATCATGCTCGGGCTGATCACGCCCACTGCCGGGCAGTTCCTGTATCGGGGAAATCCTATCGGTGATGCCCGGGAGCATTGGCGTGAAGTGCAGCCGGTGTTTCAGGACCCGTTCAGTTGTTTCAACCAGTTTTTCTCGATACGCTCCCAGCTCAAGGCATCATTTGGCATCCTGAACACACGGCCCTCGCGACGCGAGATGGAAGAGCGCGTGGACCACGCGCTTCGCGCGGTCAACATCGAGCCGCCGGAGATAGAGGGGAAGTATCCGTTCGAGCTTTCGGGCGGGCAAATGCAGCGTATGCTCCTGGCGCGCATCTTCGCGCTACGGCCGCGGGTGCTTATTGCCGATGAGCCCACCAGCATGGTTGATGCATGCGTGCGGGCAAACATTCTCGACTATCTTATGAAGCTCAAGGAAGAGCTCGGGATGACTATTGTCTTTATCACGCACGATATCGGCCTTGCGTACTATGTCAGCGATCGCATTTTTATTATGCACCACGGCCGGATTGTCGAGCACGGACCGCCCGACAGGGTAACGATGCATCCGGAGAATGAGCACACGGTGAAACTTTTGGATGATATTCCCAGCATCCATAAGGACTGGTTATCCCGCACGAATGTCTCTCGGAAACCCGGAGCGGTTCACTAATAGATCACAAGCGTCTTCCCGGTTTTCTTCCCGCCCGCCTTGCGTACGCGCACTCCCCTCCGCAGCGGCTGAACACGCTGGCCCCTGAGATTGTACGCCTGCCCAACTCCCACCTCCGATGAAGTGCGGCGCATGACCCGTGAGACGGGACCCCACCGTATCTCGGTGCTGCGAAGCATATCGCTGCAGGTGGCATTCGTACCGTCAGCCGTGCTTACGTAAATGGTTATGCATTGCCAGCCCGTATGCGGCCAGGGCACATGCGCGTAGGCAGCTAAGTGCTTGCCATGCCCGGGCATTGTGAGCGTATCCCCGCGGATTGAATCCGCACGCAACCAAAACCCGCTTTGGCCGTGCTTTTCGAACCGCACGCTGTCAACACGCACTTCTGAGTTGTCCACTTCGTACAGATCAAACGACAGGTATATCCGCCAGTCGTGCGAGCAAGTAAGCTTGGTGACCGTGTCAGTCTTCGTCTGGTACTTCCACACACAAGAATCGCCTGCACAGGAGAAACTGCTGTCGTAGTGTATCGTGTTGAACGTGAGTACCGTATCGCAGGTTGTGTCAATGAACGCCGAGTCGGACTGCAGGTTGAAAACCTCGAGGGATTGCGCGACATTGATGCTCGCGAGGCAGAAAACAGCCAGTAGAACTCTCATGGCTTTCTTCCTTTCCGCGCAACGCCCAGGCTGCTCGCTGGCAGACGCGGTGCGGCCTGGGAAATGCGCCGTTCGAGAGGGTGTAGATGATGCCGAAAAACTCTCATGAACATCAACTTACACCAGTTAGGGCTCGATGTATGCTTGCACCCGAAAGAAGCGTTTTCCGCCAGAAAACAAGTCTAGGGACGGAGTTATATTTTTATTATAATAAAAATATAACTCCGTCCCTAACCCCTTAATCTCACGGTTCCGATAGTGAGCCTCGGTCCACGAGAACCGGCTTGCTCCGAATGACACCCTCTCTGTCCGCCCCTACAGGGATATCCCCGATGAGAAGATGCGCCACCCGATACGCAAGGTTCTCCAGCCCGAAATTGATTGTCGATACGGGGTGGATACTGTCGACAAACATGTCGTCAAAACCCACAATTGAAAGCTCCTTCGGAACATCCATGCCCACGCCGAGAGCCCAGTAGTAGTAGCAGACGGCCAGCCACTGATTAATGCCGATGATTGCAGTGCAGTATCTTTCCGCACACAAGCGATGGAGCCCCGGGAAGTCTTTCGCGAGTGTTTTTGCGGCCAGCTCTTCCAGGCGAGCGCGCGATGCGCGCGGATGCTCTGCACGCATTTGAGCTCTTCGGTTCCTGATAAGATCGAGGATGCTCTCCTGATTCTCCAACAAACCGGTAACACTCTTCCAGTAAGGCTCTTCCTCGTGTTCGACAAACACACGAATCGATGAGCTGCGTTTTTCAAGCGCGTTCCTGACCAAGCGAATCCTGTCGCCGAACCACAAATCTCCGGCAAACGGCGCGCTGGCCGGAATGCCAAACCGCTTATGCCCCAGCCGGCAAAGGGCATCAACCGCAATTTCAACCGCCTCCTCAACACCGTACATGCAC
>WJMI01000369.1 GCA_014728015.1 Chitinivibrionales bacterium
GTTGTGGTTTGAGCCGACCGTGGCGCCGGCGGCGATGTTGCTCTGGCCCTTGACGACCGCCGCGATGAGGAATGAGTTGTTGTGGTGCTGCTCGTGCGCGGGGAAGATCAGGTTGTTGAGTACCTCGCAGCATGAGATCGTGGAGTTGTCGCCGAGGAACGAGTTGAGCAGGCGCGCGCCGTACTTGAGGTTCGTGTTGTTGCCCATGATAAAACGCACGGCCTTGCACCCGTAGAAAATCTTGCATCCATACCCGATGATGCCATTGACCAGCTCAACGCCTTCCCCTATCTGTGTATGCTCCGTCTCGCTGGAGTTGACGGTCAGGTTCTTGAGCTTGTTGGCGCCCTTGATGTAGGCGCATTCGCCAACCTTGAGGTCCTTGATAATACGGCAGCTTTTGATAACGCACCGGCTGCCGATCGTGCCGTAGTACCCGCGATGTGCATCAAAGGTCTTCTGGGTAATTCGCCAAAGCTGCTTCTGGAGCCGGGTGTCGTCCCGATACCGGGCCCACAGATAGGCATCGGCCGGGATCATACCGTCAAAGGGAATGACCCCGCGGCATCCGGTCTCGTTCATGAGATCGAGCCATACCCGGACGTCTTCGGGCTCGCCCTGCTTGACAATCCCGTTGCCGAATTTGGCGTGATCGGTGGTGTGCATCTCGTCGATATTGAGCAGCATGACCGTGTCGCCGATGATATAGTGGGCAAGGTAGCGAAGGTTGTGGATGGCGCAGTTGTCGCCGATGTCGCATGCGATGATACGGCTGTTGGAGATGCCGGCAGGCATGCGCAGGTCGTGGTAGCCGAGCATGACCTTCTCGAGCTTCCCTATGCGCACGAGCCCGAAAAACTCGTTGCCTTTTACCAGCGATGGCTCAAAGGGGTTTGCCACCCGGACCGATTTCCAGTCGTCGCAGGTATTGCCGTTTTTAACCAGTATGCCAATTTCATCGGAGGTAAGATGCCGCCAATGCGAGGCCGGCTTTCCGACCTGGCGGTTCCGGATGTAATACTCGTCTTTGCCCGCCGGCAGATACTTTTTTTCCACGAAATTGCGGCCAATGCGCGAGGCGGGAAGAACTGATAACTCGGCCATAGGGCGGTTCCTCGCTGAAGGGACGGTTGGTTGCAGTAACGGGAGAGCGTAAGACCAGAAAATAAGTAGTGCGTGGAGACTGGTTTGGGGACGGAGTTATGTTTTTATGTTAAGGACATGCATATCGCCCGCACCAAGCTCTAAATATAAAAATATAACTCCGTCCCCAGATTGTTTGTTCCCATCAATACCCAGGCCAACCGGTGAAATCATAGTCCCGAAACCCGTCACATCGCGAGCACAGCGTAATCTCATCGCGTTTGCCCTCGCTGAGAAGATCCCGCCACTCCCGGTTCCGCGCCCCGTTCCAGATTTCTTCAAGGCTGTTCTCGCGGATATCCCCGATTACGCCGCGGGACCCGTAGTCCCAGCAACACAGTACGGCGCGGCCGTCAGTCTGGAAAAAAATTTCCTCCCGGATTTTCGGGCAGGGCTTGGGCACGCACTCGGTTTGACCGGTCCACGGGTAGTTGTACAACGGTACGACTTCGGCGATAACGCCCTTCTCTTTCCAGAACGCGAGATAGTCTGCCTGCTGGTGACGATTAATGTCGAGGTCCACCATGCGTACATGCACTTCGAGCGAGGGCGCGAGACGGTTCCGAAGGTCGATGAAATCTATGATGTTCTTCACGACTCTGTCATAGTCGATTCCTCTTCCCGACTGCGCGTAAACATCGGACGAGAATGCATCTACCGAGAACCGCATAACATCCAGCCCGGCCCGTATCGCAGCTTCGGACAGTTCCGGCGCGAGCAGGCCGGCGTTCGAATTAAGCTCCACCGTTGCCGTAGGGTCTTCTTTGATATACCGGATAATCCCGGGCATACGCTTGTCGGAAAACGGCTCGTTGAGCAGAAACGGACGATGCACCATGCCGCGGCCGCGCGTCTGATCCACGATATGGCGGATCAGCGCATCGTCCATGTACTTCGGCTCCCGCTTCACCAGCTTCTGCGGGCAGAAGTGGCACTTGCCGTTGCACAGGACCGTGGTTTCTATCTGGATTTTCTTAGGAAAGGACACGGTCAAAAAGCGGCCTCGCTGCATCTACGGTTCTTTGGGCGGCGCCGACATTCTCCAGAACATACTCTTTCACCTTGCCGCCCACCGATTGACGGTATTCCCGGGAAGTGAGCAGTTCAGCGGCCTTTGCGCGGAACTGCTCCGCGGTAGCAATCTCAAACGCCCCGCCCCGCCGTTTCATCTGGAGTGCCTCGAATGAATTTATATGGCGCGGTCCGAACATGACAGGGTTGCCCAGAATCGCCGGCTCCATAACATTGTGCACTCCCGGTCCAAAACTTCCGCCCACGTATGCGAACGAGCTGATGCTGTAGAGCTGGGCAAGGATCCCCACGGTGTCGATTATTACGACGCGTACGTCGGGGGCGGGATTTCCCTCGAGACGGCTGTATCGAGTGCTCTTGACACCTGCTTCCTCACAACGCTTCTCAATGGCCTGCACGAACTTCTCACGGGGCTCGTGCGGGGTGATCAGCACGCTTGCCGAAGGATTCTGTTTCAAGAGATCCAGCGCAGCCGGCAGAACGACTGTCTCATCGGATTCCCAGATGCTCGCCAGCATGAAATACTGCCGACGCGCGGCATCCAGGGGAAGGTTCTCGGCCTTCTCCCGTGCGCCGCGGCTGCGATACACGACCTCGTCAAACCGGGTGTCACCGGTCACCACGCAGGCATCGTCTTTGGGAAACAGAAGGCGGAACCGCTCGCGGTCCGGCTCGGCTATCGGGAAATTCATGGTGAAAAGCGAATAGAATGCCTTATGAAACGAACCAACAACCGGCCCGATCCGGCGGGAGGATTCCGAAAGCGTAGCTGCGGTGAGCAACGCCGGGATGCCTTCCTTGTGACACCGATACAGGTGATTGGGCCATGCATCGAATTTCGAAACGATCCAGCACACGGGGCGCACCAGCGTGAAGAAGCGCTTTGCCTGATGATAGGAGTCGAGCGGCAGGTAGCAGATGAAATCAACAGCGGGATTGGGCTTGAAATAGTTGTATCCCGATGCTGAAAACACGGAAAGCCCGATGCTGATATTTGGATAGGCGGTCTTCAGTATTCGCGCGATTGGCAGGGCCTGGAGAAGCTCGCCCACGGATGTCGCGTGGAACATCACGATCCGGTCGCGGGATTTCAGGCGGTCGAGATCCGCGCGGAGCCTCTGCTCCCAGCTTCGCCTCGCCAGAAAGCCTTCACGGGCCTTGCCCCCGCGCCATGCGGCACCAGCAAATCCCGCATACAGGATCGGAACGACCAGAACGTTATAAACTACGAGCCAGAATATCAGCATGGACAGGGCAAAATACATCGTGCCTTCGGCATTCTCGTCCGTTCCGGGGCGGGATCCTGTCGCCCGGCGAATCGAGGCCCTAGGAGATCCGGAGAAGATCCTGCGCCGCGCGAAAGACCTCATCAACCGTGATATCACGCATGCACTTGAAATGGCCCTTTGGACATCGGCGGCGTCCGTTGTGCGTGCATGGCCTGCACGCTACCGGCTTCTCGATGATCGCAACCTGCTGACCGTGAGGATAGTATCCAAGCTCCCGCACGGTACAGCCGAACAGGGCCACCATGGGCGTACGCAGGGCCCGTCCCATGTGCATGCAGCCCGTATCATTGCTGACCAGCAGGCCCGCCCGCTGGATTATTACGGCGGTTTCGAGCAGTGAAGTCGTGCCGGTGAGGTCGATAGCAGCATCGCCGATACGCCCATATACGTGCCTTGCGACATCACGGTCCCCTTCACCCCCCACTACCGCGACGGCTGCCTTGTTTTGCCCGGCGAGCATGGCGCCGAGCTCGCCAAAGCGGTCAGGGGGCCAGCGTTTCGTGTGCCAGGCAGCTCCCGGGGCGAGCGCAACAAGGGGCTGGTTTTCGGAGGGGCCTTTGGATGCGAGCCTGGCGAGCGCCGAGGCGCGCGACTGTTCGTCAATATGAAGCGTGACGGGCGGCATGTCCATGTCCCCGATCAGGTCCCGGACGCAATCGACGTACCGTTCGGGCATTGTCGTGACACGGTCTCCATGGAGATTCCACTTGCCCCATACCAGCAGGGCGCGTTTCAGGTATTGTTTGTCGAATGTACGGGTTGCACCTGCTCCGGCGAGCAGCTTGATCACGGTGCTGCGATAGGTCCGGTGAATATCGACTACGAGATCATACTTTGCATCGCGCACGCGCCGCGCGAGCCCAAGCAGTCCCGGCATGCCGGACCCGCCATCGAACGCGAGTATATCATCGATGTGGGGGTCGAAGCGCAGGAGGTCGGCAAACCGCGCCTTGACCGCGAAGTCTATACGGGCGCCGGGGTAGCGCGCGCGCAGGGCGGCGACAAGTGGCGATGCCAGAATGATGTCACCGATTGAGCTCAGGCGAATAACGAGAATGCGGTCCATGTGTACCGATTGCCTGCGCGTTGCGCGAGTGGCTATGGAAAGAATATTTCTACGAGGAATGTCGAGAAAACCGGGACGTACGTGATAAGTATCAGCGTTGCTATCATGGTAAGGAAGAACGGGATGACATCGCGATACACGCGGACCAGCGGCATGTTGAAGCGATACGATGCGAGGAACAGGTTGATGCCGACAGGCGGCGTGAGAAATCCGATTTCGAGGTTGGCAAGAAAGATGATGCCAAGATGTATCGGATTAATTCCATATACGTGTGCGAGCGGGATCAGAAGCGGCACTACGACAATGATCGCCGAGAACACGTCCATAAGGCAGCCGATGATCAGCAGGGCGATATTGAGCAGAATGAGAAAGACATACTTGGAGGAGATGTATGCCTGAAGCCACTCCGCGAGCTTCATGGGTATCTCGGCATCGACGATGAAATACGACAGCCCTTTTGCCACGGCGAGAATGACGAGCACGCCGCCCATGATAGGAATGCTCTTGAGAAACGCGTTCGCGAATTCCGGGGCTTTCATGTCACGGTGTATGAGTACTTCTACAATGGTAACGTACAGCACGGTGACCGCTCCTGTTTCCACGAGCGTGGTGATCCCTCCGAAATACGATACCAGGATAATGGCGGGGATAAGGATTTCCCAGAAAGACTCCTTCAGCGAGCGACCGGCTTCGCCCGCATCGAACGGAATGCGCTGAATCTTCTTGCGGGATGCCGTGTAGACAGCGAGTACCACCAGCCCCAGCACCATGATCGCGCATGGGATGAGCACCGCGACAAACATCTTCTTGATATTTATCTGGGCGACCACGCCGTACATGATAATGGGAAGGCTCGGGGGAAACAGGCTTCCTATGCCGTTTACCGTCAAGAGGCCGGTCGCAAAATCCTTCTCGTACTTGTTTTGAATAAGCACGAACGAAAGCAGTCCTCCCAACGCAAGGATGGTTACGCCGGATGCGCCTGTCAGGGCCGTGAAAAAGGTGCATATCAGGATTGTCATGATGGCCAGCCCGCCCGGAAGCCATCCGAACAAGGCCCTGAATAGCCGCACGAGGCGTTCGCCGGCCTTGCTTTCCGAGAGAATGAATCCCGCCAGCGTAAACAGGGGGATGGTCGGGATTATCGGGCCGGTCAACATGGTGTAGGCTTCGTTGGGAATAACCGCGATGGTCCCGCCCGTGTTGAGGAACAAGAGTGCGGCAAGGCCGCCCAGGACAACAAAGATCGGCGTTCCCACGGCCGCACTCGCTGCCAGCAGAATCGAAAGCGGCCATACGAAAAGATGCGTGTAGTCGAATAACGGATACCCCAGCAGCGCCGCGATGCCGATGCCGGATGCGGCAATGATCTTGAAAACCCATCCCCGGGGAGCACGCAGAACAAATCGCAGACACATTACCGCGAACCCCACCGGCATGATCATGAGGACCGCCTGCCTGGGAAGCGCGCCTACGCTGCGTGAGGCATCGATGCCTACCCGGATGAAATAGAACGAGCTCCACGCGAGGCTCGCACACACCGCGGTCGAGAGGCACGACGTGAAAGCCTGTATCCAGCTTCTGAACGGCTCTTGCATAAGCTCCAGGCCCACCGATAGGGAAAGGTGCTTGTCTTCCCGCGAAGTGATCATGCCGCCGACAAACGTTATCCACAGCACGAGATGGTAGATATAGTCGGTGGAGCCCGGCACGCCGGTCCTGAACCGGCGCGCAACGACCTCGGCAATAGGGAAGAGAGAAATGAGGGCGAGGCAGGCTATCGCGATGCCGCTTTCCAGGCGGGTCAGCCATGCCCGTGCGCGGCTACTGAGCATTGGCCTGCCTGTATTCCTGCAGGTGTTTTTTCACCAGCTCATAGCACGTGACATCAAAGCTCTTGCCGGCGAGCTTGGCGAAGCCTTTTTCGGCGGCGGTTTTCCACTTGGCCACGGCCTCGGGCGGGACCGTGCTGACTTTCAGGCCGTGCTGCTTCATGACCTCGAGGGCCTGGGCATCGGCCTCATCGATTTCCGACTGAAGGCTTTTGCCGATTTCGCCGGCTGCCGCGAGCAGCTCGGGCTTGAGCTTTTCGGGGATGCGCTTCCAGGTTCTTTCGCTTACCACAATACCGCCGATGAGCGGCGCCCATTTCATGCCGCACATGTTTTTGGCCAGGGCAAACCACTGGTAGGACGCGGCCGACAACGGGGAGACGGTGAACGCTTCCACCATGCCGCTCTGCAGGGCGCCCATTAGGTCGGTGACCGCAAGCGGCACCGGATGAAACCCCGCTTCACGCCATGCCTGCACGCCCTCGGCATCGCCGGCCCACATGAACTGCTTCTGCTTCTTGAGGTCTTCGGGCCATACCACCGGCTCCTTGGAGAAGAAATGCACCCAGCCGACTTTCGACCAGATCAGGACCCGGAAGCCTTTCTCAAGAAGCTCCTTCTCAAAGACAGGTTTCATCTTGTCCAGGACATAGTACAACTCATCATCGGTGCGTACCAGAAGCGGGAGTTGGATGGCCAGCACGCCGGTATAGATACGGCACATGCCGACCCCGGTCATGGCGGCGGCATCGAGCTGGCCGATGCGCATCTTGCGCACCATGTCTTCTTCATCACCGGCGATTCCGCCGGGGTAGATCTTGAGCGTGACTTTGCCGCCCGACAGCGTGGACCATTCGGCGGCTATCCGTCGAAGCCCGTTGTCCCAGGGGGAGCCGCTTGGCGCCAGGCTTCCCAGCTTGATTTTCTGTCCACATGCGGCTGCAACAATGACGGCCGCCGCGAGGGCGGCGCTGCGAAAGCGTGCGGTAAGTATCATTCGTCCTTGCTTTCTTCGATGAAGTTCTCTTCGCCGGTCTCATCAATAAGGAAGAAATTTTCCACATTGGCCAGGAGCCATCGGGCCTTTTCCTGGCTGAGCACATTTGCCAGGCGGTTTTGCGGGGAGGCATCGATATCGACGGCGAGGGCCTTGTGCAACAGCCCGGTGAATTCTTCCACGTCCTGGTTCTTGACGCATACCGACGTTGCCAGGGAGACGTACGGGCCGGCCTTTGTGCCGGCGGAGAGTTCGAGGGCGCGTGCAAAGTGCATGCGTGATTTTTCTTCGCTGCCGCCCATTGATTGGGGCATGCTGCCGTAGTAGGATATGAAGAACTCATGCGCAGCGCCGTCCCCGTAGCCGTCGGCAAGGTCGAGGACCCTCTGGATGAACGCGACCGGCTTTTTCATGTTGACCGCAAGACTCATGTCGAATTTGTCCGCTGTGAATGCGCCCATCCAGGATGCGCCGGTCCAGTACAGGAGCGTGGTGTCCGCTGTGCCGGTCATGGCCAGGGCCGAGTCGGTGTAATGAGATTCGAGAAGATCGTTGAAGCCCGGGTAGCGCAGCTCGGCCGCGCGGAGCAGGTATGCCCGTGCCCGGAGATAGAGCTTTTTTGCGCGCGCATAGCGCGCGGTGCGGGCTTCGATGCGCATATCGGACAAGGTATCCGCCGGGCTCTGCACGAACGCGTAGGCATACATGCAGAACGCCTTGCCTGTCGCGATGAGGAGGTCCTGGTTTTCCGGAAGCGCCTCGAGCAGGGACTCGTACATTTTGAGCGCAAAGGGAAGCGCTTCGGAGACAAGGACCGGGTCGTTGTCTCCGGTCCACACCGTGCCGCCCTCGGCTGTCAGGGCGCTGGCGACCTTATTGAGCGCGAGCTTTTTGATTGAGCAGCCTGACTCGAACAGGAAGGCGATCGCCAGGAACAGCGCGAGAGAACGAAAGATTCGTTTATGTGGTATCATGCTGCCGGATCGAACTATTCGGGTCGCTAAAACCGGAACTCCATCTTGCTCCTACAAAATACTTACTGATTGCTCCGCCTTCGTAAATAAGCGTATCCGAATGCGATGCCACCGCATGAAAAAGCACGGCTCCCACCTGCGGTGGATAGCCGTGCCGGAAATGAGCGGGTTGCCGGGACGATTAATTCAGGATTGCGAATGCCCGTTTCACCATATATTGATCAGCTGTAAACACCAGAATGTAGCGACCGTCGCCAAGGACTCCGGTTTCCAGGCACGTTACGTAATACCCCGCCGGCTGGCCATGACGGATATGGGTGAGAACCTCTCTTCCCTTCAGGTCGAACAATCTAATGCTCACGGTGCTTTGCCTGGGAAGCGCATACCGCAGGATTCGTGAGTTGCCCGCTGCCAGACCGTGGCATCTCATGGCAAAGTCTCTCGGAATGCGTGTGCTGGTGGGCAATTTGACCTCGAAGCTTGCCTTGTGGCTCCATGGACCCCAGCCGGCCGCATTTTTAGCCCGAACCCGCCACCAGTATGTCTCACCATCGGTGAGATCGGAAACCATCGCGGCAGTATCTGCCAGGCTGGAATCGACTGTCGTTGAAGCCATACTGGAATCGAGCGAGCATTGCAGACGGTATTTGGTGACTTCCGGCGATTCTCCATTCCATTCGAATCTTGCATTGTTGGTTTCCAGCGTTGCATCGTCTTGTGGAGAAAGGAGACTTACGGTCCCGGGCAGTGCTATTATTGTGGTGAAATTCCACACGTTGGACCACCCCGTGGTCCCTCCGGCCTTGATCGCGTTGACGCGCCAGTAGTACTTGGTATCGTTGTCCAATCCGCCAAGCGCATGTGTGGTATCATCCAAGCCGCTCTCATCGACAACTGTCGTACCGAAGTCAGACTCTGTCGAGACCTGCAGACCGTACGAAGATGCGCCGGACTGCTCGTTCCATTTGAGCTTCTGGTTGACAGGTCTGCCGGTTGAGCTGGATGCCGGGGAAACGAGAGCAGGAATATCGTCGCTTCCAGGTTCAGTCACGAAGAAACGGGTCTCAGACCACGCGCTGGTCCCGCCGGCATTTGTGGCATTGACGCGCCAGTAGTATGTCATGTTGTGCGAGAGTTCTGAGGGAGCGAATGTCGTATCCGTGACACCGGCTTCATCCTCGATAGTACTGGAGAATGCATCATCGGTGGCAACCTGTATGCCATAGGTATCGGCCGCGCTCAGCTCTTCCCACGTGAGCGTCGGGGACGTGGGAATGCCAGTCGCGGCATCCCCGGGCGAGTCGAGCGCTGGCGGAGCGAGGATTGTGGTGAAGCTCCAGACGGTACTCCATGTCCCCTCCGTAGCATAGTTCTTCCCCCGTACGCGCCAGTAATACAGCGTACTGTTTGACAAGGCTGTCGTGGTTATCGATGTCGACGGCCTGGCAGAGGAGACCGTGCGGTCGTCAACCGTAGAGGAGAAATTCGAGAATTCCGAGACCTGGAACTGGCATGAACCCGCATGTGCCGGCGGATTCCAGGTTAGTTGCGGCGTTGTTACCACACCGGTTGCGTCGTCGGCCGGCGACACAAGCGTTGGGGCTGCGGGCGCCGCCATGTGTCTGTCGCGATAACCGCCTTCGTGTATGTGCTCGTTGGGCATGTAACGCCAGGGTCCGAAGCGCTGTCCGGTGATCGCGGTTACCAGATCATATTGCACGCGTGCCCGCCACCTGGCGGTATAGCTGTTCCAGGCCGTTCCATGGGCAGACGTCAGTTCCGTTCCTGAGGTTCCGAGATCGTGCAGGGATGATGTCGGCGAGGGAACGTAGTACGCCCCATTAAAGGGGTTTCCGTTCCTCGTGAGCTCGGCCCGCACAGCGCCGCGCTGTCTGCCGAGAAACGACCTGGCATGCATTCCGAGCACGGCACTTCCCTGGGTTGAGCATATACCGCCGGGGGCAATCGGTGTTGTGCCGTTGTGCTGATACTGAAGCGTGTATTCGTTGGAACCGTCAATGTGACCGGTACAGTATGCCAGCCACACGCGGCCGTCATAGGACTCGGCACCCGAGTAATTGGGCGCCGCGATAAGTAACTCGGGATAGCCGTCACCGTTGAAATCGCCTGCGCTGGCGACATCATCACCCATGGCGGACCATTGATTTGTGGATTGCAGCCGCCAGCAATATGCCGGCGAAACCCCGCTGGGACCGCCCAGATGAAGAAACACCGCGCCCGTCTTCTTGCTTGAGTATTCGTAGTACGTAGCACCGACAAGAACATCCGAATACCCGTCAGCATCGACGTCCCCCGCACAAGCGACATCTGAGCCGAAGTATGCGCCCGACTGGTCAGTTCCAAGAAGAATATCCTCGGTGAGCGAAAGCCCGTGCTCGCTGCCGTGAAAAACGTACACACCGTTGTTATCTGCTCCATGGTATTTCGCGCCGATGATCACATCGCCGTACCCGTCACCATTTACATCACCAGCGCTTGCCACGCTGCATCCGAATCGGTCGCTGGAGCTGAGCTCTTTCTTTGTCCAGTCCGCGACATCAGACAGGCCCTGCGGGCTTCCGTGGAATACAAAAGCAGCGCCACCGTTTGCCGAGTGCCTTGCTTCGCCGATAACCACGTCGCTGAATGCATCGCCGTTTACGTCGCCCGCACTGGCAACACTCTTCCCGAATTTCGTCATCTTCGTATGGGCCTTGGCAGCCCATACGGGATTGCTGGAAAGACCGCTCTCGCTACCCAGGTAGAGGTAGGCCTTCCCCGTGTCGGCGAAGGAAGGCGCTCCCACGATGATGTCGGCAAATCCGTCGCCATTGACATCACCGGCACCCGAAACACATTGGCCAAGCCATGCGCTGTCGGAGCTGCCGAAGTCTCCCCACGCCGGACTCGTTGACAGCCCGCTCGCGCTTCCGTGGAATGCATACACTGCGCCATTCTCAACCTTGCCTGTTGAGCTGTATCGAGGTGCACCAACGATGACATCGGCATAGCCGTCGGCATTGATATCACCAGCGCAGGACACACTCGTTCCAAGAAACGAAAGAGGCGTGTTTATTTCGAGCGTGCACGCAGGCTCATTGAAAAGAATTCCGCTTCCGCCGCCGTGGTACACGAATGCACCCCCCTCGCCGATATCCGTACCATCATGCCAGCCGGGCGCGCCGATGATAATATCAGAGAATCCGTCGCCGTTGACATCGCCGGCCGAGGAAATACCTGTCCCGAAGATATTGTTGGAGCCACTGCCGCTCTGGATACTTTGCGTGGGCGCGATACTAACTGCGCCGTGAAAAACGAATGCCGCCCCTTCCTCGCTTTCGCCATCGGTAAACCTGTAGGCCCCAACAATGACATCGCTCAGGCCGTCACCATTGACATCGCCGGCACTGGCCACGCTTCCACCCATATACGAACCGCCCTGATGCGGTTCGTATGTTTCGTGTGGCGAGGAAGCGACACCGCTTGGACTGCCCAGATAGATTGCTCCGGCGCCCTCGTATGCTTGACCGTTGGTGTATCCTGGCATGCCGACAATCACGTCGGCGTACCCGTCACCGTTTGCATCTCCGGCACATCCTATGCCATACCCCATTTCGACATCGTCTGCGCCCCCCATCAGGACACGGTCCGGAGTTGCATCGACCCCGCCAGAACCGCCATGATAGATCCATACCGCCCCTTGATTGGTGTGTCCATTATCATATGTGCTCAAACCGACCATGACATCGCTGTACCCGTCGCCATTGACATCACCGGCGCTTGATACCTGCATGTACGCCAAACTGCCGGCATCGGTAAGTGTTTGGTCCACGGATGCATCCGGTCCGCCGGGGCCGCCATGGAAGATGACCTGATTTCTGCCCCCGACAATGATGTCACTGTACCCATCGCCGTTAACATCTCCCGCGCACGCGACACTACGGCCCCATTGCTCGGTAGCGTAGTTCGACTCCAGAATAAGGTCAGGGGTCGTGCCTATACCGGCGCTTGAGCCATAGTACAGCAAGATTGCACCTTCCTGGCTGTTGCCGTTGCTGTATCCAGGCGCGCCCAGCGCCAGATCGCTGTACCCGTCGCCATTGAGATCTCCAGCGCAAGCGACCGAGTATCCCAGGAGAGCGTCAGTCGAGTCAAGTTGGAGGATATGGGACGGGTCCTGTGATAAGCCGGCGCCGCTGCCATACCAGACATATGCGGCGCCCTCGTTCGTTTCGCCGTCTTTGTAGAGATACGCACCAGCCACAATGTCACTGTAGCCA
>WJMI01000370.1 GCA_014728015.1 Chitinivibrionales bacterium
ACGCCGCCAGAATCGTCACGAGCGGCGTGTTTGACAAGCTCCTCAAGAAGCGCTATGCCGGGTACGACCGGGGTATCGGCGCGAAGATAGAAAAGGGCCAGGCCACGTTCGCGCAGCTCGAGAAATGGGTGATGGAGGCCGGCGAGCCGAAACCGAAATCCGGCAAACAGGAAAAGTGCGAGATCATTCTGCAGCAGTATCTATAGCACAGAAACAAGCATTCATGCATATATCCAAAGTATTCGAGTCCCATAAGACCGCGTTCTCGTTCGAGTTCTTTCCCCCGAAAACCGAGAAAGGCGCGGAAAGCCTTTACAACACGATCCGGGAGCTCATCCCGCTCAAACCCTCATACGTGAGTGTCACATACGGCGCCGGCGGGTCCACGCGCAAACTCACCCACGATCTGGTAATGAAAATCCAGCACGAGACGGATCTCACGGTGGTTTCGCATCTTACGTGTGTCGGCTCCACCGCCGATGAGCTCCACGCGATTCTCACGAAGTATCGCGAAAGCGGCATCGAGAACATCATGGCGCTCAGGGGAGATCCGCCCGAGGGCCTCGGGAAGTTCGAGCCGGTGGAGGGCGGGTTCAGCTATGGCGGCGATCTGGTCGGATTCATCAAAAAGCATTTCCCGGACATGGGCGTGGGGGTCGCCGGGTATGTCGAAGGTCACCCCGAAACGCCTAACCGCATGCAGGAGATAGAGTATCTCAAGGCCAAGGTCGATGCGGGCGCCGACTATATCTGCACGCAGTTGTTCTTTGACAACCGCGATTTCTACGATTTCTGCGAGCGATGCCAGATTGCCGGAATCACGGTGCCTATTGTGGCCGGCATCATGCCCATAACCTCGATCAAGGCCATGCACCGGATGGCTGATCTGGCCGCGGGCGCGCGGTTCCCGGCAACGCTCCTCAAGGCCCTTTCCCGCGCCGACTCCGACGAAGGTGTGGAAAACGTCGGGGTGCACTGGTCGACCCAGCAGGTGATGGATCTCCTCGACAACAATGTCCGCGGTATTCATTTCTACACGCTGAACAAGTCGCGGGCCACCCGCCAGATCTATGAATCCCTCGGCGTTACGACCTCCGACCAGCTGGAGTAGCGCATCCGCGATCGCGCGGCATCTCGCGCTTGACGCGTTTGTCGCCGTAACGCTCTTGCTGCCGGTCCGCTGCACGCAGGGCGATAACCCCTACGGCGATTCCTCGCTTGCCGAAGCCGCCTTGGTTCTTCCCGACCCACCCCAGGCAGGATACCAGGTACAGGATACCATCCAGATAGGCGTGGCCCTCCTGCTCGCGCACCTTGCCGACAGCATTGAGATTGTCATCGCCGGCACCTGGGACACGATACTTCCCGTGGGGACCACGCTCGAACGCGATACCGTGTGGATCAAGGCGCCGCTCCCAATCGCCGGATACAACACGATCGACATGACCGTGTATTTCATGTATGGCGCGGAGCGCTCTGCAATCGATACCGTACTGGCCGGCGGGACGGGTGTTGTGTTCACGTCCGCGCTTCCGGGCATTGCCGGCGGCGGGGCAGGCAATGCCTGTACGCTGGCGGTTGCCGCGGCAGGCACGCCGCCGCTCTCGTATGCGTGGCACAAGGACGGCGCCGGCATGCCGGGGCAAACCCGCGATACCCTGATACTCGACAACCTGCAGCTAACAGATAGCGGCAGGTACTACTGCGTGGTGACCGATGCCGCGGGGAATTCCGACACCTGCGAAGCGGTACACATCCGGGTGATGCCCGCGGGGTCCCCACCCGCGCCCGAGAACCTGCGTGTCATGGAAGAAACCGATCTCCGCTTGACTATCTGCTGGAGCGCCGTGCCGGGCGCGCAGGAGTACCGCGTGTATAAAGACACTGCCCGGCACACCGATGCCGCGCCGGTGGATTCCACAACAGACACGACAGCCGAGCTCAAACATGTGTCGCGCGCGTGGAGTTTCTGGGTAACCTGCGTGAAAGACGGTCTCGAATCGTTGCCCTCGCTGTCGGCCCGGTGGGAACCCCGGCCGGATCGATTGTACCCTCCATCCGGTTTTCGTGTCGCCCGTATTGACTCATCCACGGTCCTGCTCGCATGGGACCGTGTTGCCGCGGCCGAGCGGTACACGGTATGGCGCAACAACAACCGCACGACCGGCGGGTATAGTGAAATTGCCGCGCCCGCGGATACGTTTCACGTGGATCCGGTGCCCTACGACTATTACTACTACGTGCGTGCGGTCACCGCCGCGGATACTTCGGCTACGTCTGATACGCTCGGGACGCAATAGTATCCGCACGGGTCTCCATATGCCTTGCTCTATGCTATGTTATTCGGTTCGATTCCTGGAATTTGTGGATATCCATGCTATGAGAAACGCATACCTTCAAATATTTCTGGCGGCCACTGCAATTTCGCTTGTTCTGCTTTCATGCCTGTGCGTGAAGCACACCAGCCCGTACGAGCAGGCATCGAACGCTGATGTCGATCTGATAATCCCTTCCCCGCCCGACACCGGCTACCTGAGCGGGGACAGCGTGGACATCGGCATTGATCTGCTTCTGGCCCACCTTGTCGACAGCGTATATGTCGACGAAAGCGGCGGATGGGACACAACATTGAGGAGGCCCGTCGCAGTCTTGGCCGTCTGCTGGATCTGGCCCCGCAGGGCGAAGAGGTGGTGCTTTCCAAGCGAGGCAAAAAAAATCGCGCGACTAGTGCCGCTTACCATCAAAAACCAGCCCCTACCAAACATGCAAGGATTTCGTGACCGCATATCACTGAAAGGGCTTCCCATGAGCCAGGTTATAGTAGGGGCGCGCGGAGATATCCGCTAACAGCGTGCGGGTTTGGTGCAAGATTATCGCCTCTGAGAATCCTCCTGACAACGAAGAATCAATAGCCGCTCTACCCCGGCACTTGCGCCGTACACCCCATACGGGCATCAACAGGCATCCCACAAGAAAGCCAGCGATTACACGAAGTATTTTGTCACTGCCATTCTACCAGGGGCAAGGTATACCAGTTAAAGCAAGCTGTTTTTGTGCCGGTTGGATCATTCGGAAAAAAAGAAGTGACTCAACGTTCCCACGCATCCCGCCTCCAGGGCATCGCCGAAATCAGCCGTGCGGTCATGGAGAAGAAGTATCTCGAGGACATTCTCGAGCTGATTGTCCAGGTGACCGCCAAGGTGACCGGCTCCAAAATCTGCTCGCTGCTTCTGGTCGACAAAGCCTTGCAGGAGCTGGTGCTCAAGGCGGCGAAGTCCGAGTCCGGGTCGTACAATCAAAAATCTCCTACCCCCCTGGGCAAGGGCATTGCCGGCCGCGTGGCGCTTCAGAATGAGCCCATCAAGGTGCTGGATGTGCGCAAGGACCCGCGCTTTCTCAACAAAAAGATCGCTGTCGACGACGGCCTGGTGTCGCTCCTTTCAGTGCCGATGAGTGTCGAAGGCGAGGTTATCGGCGTCATAAACTGTTATACACCAGTAGCTTATGATTTCTCCGAGGAAGACGTCCACATGCTGACCGCTGTTGCCGGGCAGGCCGCGGCCGTAATCAAGAATACCGAGCTTCGGGTCATGAAAGAGGTGGTCGAGAAAGAGCTGGAGGAACGAAAGACGGTGGAGCGGGCCAAAGAAGTACTCATGGACAAAAAAGGAATACCCGCGCGCAAAGCCTACGAGCTCATGCGGAAGCAGAGCATGAACACACGGACATCCATGGGTAAAATCGCCGAGTCCATTCTGCTGGCCGCTTCTTTTGACTAGGCCGCGTTCGTAATCTATATTGGCATGGCGCGAGACGACGGGGTCTCGCCGCACACGGAGCATCGACGACGACGCCCGCCGCTCTGGGATAGAGCGGACGGGCTTTTTTTATTGTTTCGCGGCTACCGAATCGTGGTCATATCGAACGTGAACTACCGGCATTCCTCGAAAGGAGACGGCTATGTCGCAGGCTGATGTAAACGCTTTCATGGAACGGGTCAAAGCAAAGAACCCGGCTGAAAAGGAATTTCACCAGGCCGTGGAAGAAGTTGCCACTTCTTTGATACCTTTTCTGGACAAGAACCCAAAGTACAAGAAGGCGAGAATATTCGAGCGGCTGGTCGAGCCGGAGCGCGTACTCATGTTCCGCGTGCCCTGGATTGACGACAAGGGAGAGATCCAGGTCAACCGCGGTTTCCGCATCGAGATGAGCAGCGCTATCGGTCCGTACAAGGGCGGCCTCCGGTTTCATCCGTCGGTGAACCTCGGCATTCTCAAGTTCCTCGCATTCGAGCAGGTATTCAAGAATGCACTCACCACGCTTCCCATGGGCGGCGGCAAAGGCGGGTCGGATTTCGATCCCAAGGGCAAGTCCGACATGGAAGTCATGAAGTTCTGCCAGGCTTTCATGAGCGAGCTGTTCCGCCATATCGGTCCTGACACCGATGTGCCCGCGGGCGACATTGGTGTTGGCGGACGCGAGATCGGGTTCATGTACGGCCAGTACAAAAAGCTGCGCAACGAGTTCACCGGCGTTTTGACCGGCAAGGGGCTCAACTGGGGCGGCAGCCTCATTCGCCCGGAGGCCACGGGGTACGGGTGCACGTATCTGGCGGCCGAAATGATGAAAACCAGGGGCGACTCATTCGAAGGCAAGACCGTGGCCGTTTCGGGATCGGGTAACGTGGCCCAATACTCGGTCGAAAAATGCCTCGATCTCGGCGCCAAGGTCGTCACGCTCTCTGATTCCAGCGGCTCTATTTACGACAAGGACGGTGTCGACCGGGAAAAGCTTCAGTACGTGCTCGAGCTGAAGAACGTGAAGCGCGGCCGCATCAAGGAATATGCCGATAAGTACAAGTGCGAGTACATGGAAGGCAAGCGTCCGTGGGGCGTCAAATGCGATGTGGCCCTTCCCAGTGCCACGCAGAACGAGATCAGCGGCAACGAGGCCAAGGAGCTCGTGAAAAACGGGTGCAAGGTCGTGTGCGAGGGCGCCAACATGCCCAGTACGCCGGAAGCTGTCGAGTGCTTTATCGAGAACAAGATGCTGTTCGGCCCGGGCAAGGCGGCCAATGCCGGCGGCGTCGCGGTCAGCGGCCTGGAAATGTCACAGAACAGCATGCGCATTACGTGGAGCCGCGAAGAAGTCGACAAGAAGCTCCACGATATCATGGTGGCAATTCACGAACAGTGCGTGGAGTACGGCACGAAGGGCGACTTTGTCAACTATGTCGACGGCGCCAACATTGCCGGGTTCGTGAAAGTCGCGGATGCCATGCTCGACCAGGGCGTGGTATAGGCGCCGTTCCTGCCGGGCGCACCAGCAAAAGGCCCGTGCCTCGTGAAGGCGCGGGCCTTTTCATATGTATTGTGAATGCGACCCGGCTTCCGGGCTATTCCGGTAACCGTTCCGCCTTGTAGAAACCCTTCGAGGGCCCGTTCCCCTTGGCAATAGAATCGGTGAGCGCAAGTTCCCACACCACTTCCTTGTCTTGGGTGATTTCCACCAGCCGCGTAGCCGCGGTGACGAGTACATTGCCGTTGGGCAGAAGGTTCACGTCGCGCACCGGAAAATCGCCCTGATCGTCAAATCCATACTCCCAATCCACGTCCTTGGTGCGCCGGTTGATCTTCATGGCGGCCATGTACGTGGTTGTCTGGTGAACAACGTACAAGTACGTGCTGTCGACCACCTCGGGGTCGTGCGGTGAATACGCCACGTCGAGTATCGTATCTCTCGGTACGCCGGCGGTATCAACTTCTACTATCATGTTGAAATTCCTGATGCTTATGAGCGTGCGGCCGTTTCTCAGGCGGGTGACCGCATTGGTGTGCGCCCAGCCTTCTTCCGCGATGGGATCGATTGATGCAAAAGGCTCGTAATTAAACCAGTCGCTTGCCCGCCATCCCCACACCGTCTCACCCGCCGGCGTGATCTCCTTCACAATGGTATCGCTTTTCATGTCGCCCATGCCGAATACATACAGGATATTTCCGTTGGAAAGGATGTCCGCATCGTGACTGACATTGCCGTCGTTGTGCTGCCACGATATGGTCCCCGCGGTGTCGAGCAGGTATATGCCGGTGCCCTGTGCCACCAGGAGGATCGAGTCGTGCGAGAACATCTCGGCCTCGCTCTGCGCGTTCCCGATGCTGTCGGGCAATTCGTATTTCCACACCACGCTGCCGTCCATGTCAACCTCGTACATGATATCGGGATCGGTGTACTTGTACACGAAGAACGTGGTGCCTTGACATGCCTTGGATGCATCGTGGACAGTCACCTCGAATCCGAGGTCGCTTCCGGAGTCATCGGACGGCCCATCGACCGAGTCCGCGCAGAAACAGAACAGCAACGCCGAGAACAAAACCCCGCCAAAAAGAAGTCGGTGGAGTCCCCGCATAATACGCTCCTTTCTCCGGTGATTGGGCCGCACGTATGATTTTAGGGTCCCGCAGTGGGTTTGTCAAGGCATGAAGATGGGAACAGGGGTCAAAACATCAACTCAACCGCAATGATGCGCACTCAGACTATGCATCCGGCATCAAATGTCCTTGGTATTGCAGGCAACCGTATGGCCCGGATGCGGCTCGCGCGTTATCCTGCCCGATCTATTCATGAATCTTCGTCGCGAGGCGCGCAAATGGTTGTTAGATCTGGTGGAACGTAGTGATGAGCGACGAAGGCGTAGAACGCTGCCTGGAAGAGTGAAGAACGAGTACTGCCGGAGATAATAGCCGGTTGCGTACCGGAGCAGAATGATTTGTGAATAGTATTGGTGCTAGGGCATGGGAAGGGCCGGGACAACCAGGCCACTCCGGGAAGCGGCAATGCGGAACCGGCGGTCGTAGCGGCAGGAAACAGGGAGCAGCCGGCCGTTGATCGTGTAAAGCCGCCGCGCATTGTCGGCAGGATCCCCGGTTCTGACAGCCAGGAGATCCACGGGATGCCTGATGTCCCCGGACTCGATGTACCCTTGAAGTGCTTCCTGCACGCCATAGTATGCGGGCTTGGGGGCATTGTCCTGTCCGAACAGAAGCGGGCTCTCCCCCTCGCGCCACCACTCGTCATCATCCCGAAGTCCCCAGAAATGCACCTGGCCGACCCCTTCACGAAGCGCGATAGTCATGAGCCTTTTGTATTCCTGTTTCTGCTTCTCGGCAAGCTGCGTGTTCCACTCCCCTGATTTTGACCCGATATCTACCTCGTCGAGAAGTACTTCCACGCCTATGCTTCTGTACTTGCGTATCTCCGACACGAGCCCCGCGGAGTCGAGCATGCCCGGTCCTTCGAGATCGAAATGGCACTGCATTCCTATGGCATCGATTTGCGCGCCCGAATTCTGAAGGTGCCGCACCAGCTGGTAGAACGCCCGGGCTTTGCGACACGGGAATTCGATTGAATTATCGCGAAGCTCCAGTTTGCCTTCGGCATACATCGATGCATACTCGAACGCCTTCCTGATGAAGACCGGATGCCGGTCATTCACCTTGGCATCACCGGTAAGCCCGGACCGGTCGTCCTCCCACCCCATTTTTGCCCATACCAGGGCATCGCTGCCGCCGGTTACGGGAAAATATTCGCCATTGTCGCTCTCCCACTCCAGCGCCTCGTTCACCACGTTCCACACATGGACCTTCGATGCGTTATCGTTGACCTGCATGATACCCGCGATGCGTTTTCGCATCAGGGAGTCGAGCGCCGATGCGGACGTGATATCGATCACCCAGTCCGGCTCGTACAGGTCATTGCCGAACAGAAGATGCTCCATCGGTTGCATCCCGCGCCCGGAAAGCCAGTTCACGCCGTTGTTGAACGCGGTGAAATTATAGCTGTCCGCATCAACATGCGCGGCATCGTAGCGGGGATAATACGTGCGCGTCCCGGCATTGAATTCCCGTTCCACAATGGTGTTGTACTCGTTGTTGATCATGAAGGTCCGCACGCCGATAGAAATGCCCGCCTCATCGGCCAAGTCCCGCAGGCGCGGGCCCGTGGGAAGCGGCTGGCCGGAAACGGCCGGGGCAAGCACGCACAGGCCGCAGGCCACGCCGCTTGACAGGAGAAACCGACGGATGTTTCGCGCCGACCGATGCATTTGTCTATCCCCTGGTACCGCGCCCTGTGGAAATCTATGCCCGAACAAGCAGAATTTCGGGCATGCATCCCGCTCAAGCTCCTCTCTCAATATAGCATTGTAGCACGGCTGGGGTTCCGGTTAGCGTACATGCAGCGTTTTTCCGTGCTGGCGCCCGATGGTACGCCGTTGTGGATCTCCAAGTTCGACCTCCCAGATATAGCAGCCCGCGCCGACCGTCCCGGTACGGATTCTTTGGCATGTCTTTCGCCCGAGTGTTTCGTCATGGCAAAAGATCCGCCTTCCAGCCAGATTCCATACTGTGATGCCGGCGGTCCCGCCCGCCGGAGGCAGTATGAATTGGAGCGCGCCGTTTGTCGAGCTGACTTTCGCCACCCAGGCCGGCCGCTGTAATTTTCCGGACTTCTCCCCGACATTCAATACGGCATCGCCGTTGATCGAGACATTATCGAACACGGCCTGGGCCAGCGAGGACGAACTGTTACTGGCTACATACATGCCGGCAAGAACATCGTCGTTCATGGAGACGGTTCGTGATGCCATCTCTGTCCAGCTCGAACCGTCATCAGACATGGAAGCCGTCAGCTTGTCACCCGCGCGCTCGAGACGAATCCATACCGTGGTCCGCTGACCCGTTCCGCCGTGCCACTCCACCGCGGCATCCTGGCCCGTCCCGGTGCGAAACGCCGCATTCATGCTGGGCTGCGCCGGCGGGAAACTGGCGCATGCCATCTTTGCATCGGCATCAAGGTTTTCACGAATCATCAGTCCCGCCGCAGAGTAGCTGTCCACCCGCTGGGCGCTGACCACCCGGGCAATGATATCCGCATCGCCGAACACATCGGTGTAGAGAAAATGCACGGCATCGCTTTTGCCGCCTATCCGGCTTCCGGCGCCAAACACCGCAAAAGCATTTTCCAGGGAAAGATGCGATGCCCCGCCTTCGACCACCAGGTACCCCACATCAGCACTGGCCCAGCCCTCGGGAAGCCCGCCCGACACGCCGCCCGCAAATATCGGCGCGTTTGCCACCGGCGCAGCCGAAAGGTCCACATACCGAAGCTGATCATCCAGGCCAACAATCATACGGTTCCCGTCACCGCTTACGCGAAACATGCCCATAAACGGCTGGGTCCGCCATGGCCCCTGGTGTAACCACAAGAGGTCTCCGGAAAGACCGTAGGCCTCAATCTGATCACGAAACCGCCAGCACGTGGATGTCGTGTATGCGAATATCTCGCGCATGAACGCCACGCCTCCGCCGGGAAGAAACGCGATATCGGTTATGTACGATGACTTGTTCTTCTTCTGCCACGCAATGGCACCGTCGGTAGACAAAAGTGAAAATATGCCGTCACACGATCCCGCAGCGACTCGCGCGCCATCAGGCGAAAACGCCAATTTGCGCACGGCCCTGCCGCAGTAAGTTCTGCCGGTCTCGCTGCCGCCGTTGTACAGCACCACGTTCTCACCCGCATGGGCGATGCGGTCGCCCGTGGCATCGATTGCGGCGCACGTGCTGAGCTTTCCGTCGCGGCTGTACTGCCGTGTCGGGGTCCCGCCTGCATCGATGCGCCGCGCACGGCCGGCTTCCACCAGCAGCGCGCCGCCGTCCGGCGCGCACCATCCTTCGGATGGCGACCAGGCCATGTCTGTTTGCCACACGCTTTCCCCGTCGGCATCCAGCCGCTCGGCGTACACGTCGGTAACAGAAGATCCTCCCCAGCCCAGGTAGAGCAGGCCGTTGTCGCCGTAGCCGGTCTTGAGATCGAAAATTCTTTGCCGGGCCGGGAACTGCCACTGCTCGCCGCCGCTCAGGTCGTAGCACACAATCCGCGCATCGTCGTAGTCAGGACGTCTGTCGGTAAAATTCGCGGCAACATACACGAGGCTCTGGTCGGCGCTGAACACAGCATGGAAAATGCGCCCGGCATAGGATTTCTGCCAGAGCACATTGCCGTTGTTGCCGAGCAGATACAGGATACTGCCGTTTGCCGCAATCGTGCGCGAGCCGTCATCATTGATATCCACCGCATACAGCCGCTCCAGCCCGCTGTTGATGGTCTTTTGCCAATTTGCGGGAAGTACATCCGTGCCGGGCACCGTGAGATCCTGTCGCCTGGCATCGCCATAGCTGCTCATGGTGTTCTCCGCTGCATCCCATGCGCTCTCAAGAGAGCTGCCATCACCGGCATCTCCTAACACGATACATG
>WJMI01000371.1 GCA_014728015.1 Chitinivibrionales bacterium
CACTCACCACGAGAAAATTATCACGGAGGACGAGTACTATCGCGTGTTGCCCGAAGTTATCAAGCATCTGGAAAGCTACGACCCGTCGCTCGTGCGATGCGCCGTGCCGTGCTATTTCACCTGCGAGCTGGCCGCGAAATATGTTACGGTGGTACTGACCGGTGAGGGGGCCGACGAGGTTTTCAACGGGTATCACTACATGAAGAACCTGAGCATGGCCAAGCAGAACGAGGAGGCGCGGCGGTGCCTGGCGAACCTTCATAATATCAATCTGCAGCGCGCGGACCGGATGGGAATGAAATTCAGTCTTGAATTGCGGGTGCCGTTCCTCGACACGGCGATGATCGATACCGGCATGCGCATTCCGGCCCGGTGGAAAGTGTTCGAGGACAACGGCAAACGTATCGAGAAGTGGATCCTCAGACACGCGTTCGCCGAGACAGGGCTCCTGCCGGACAGCGTAGTCTGGCGCTACAAGGTGCAGTACACGCAGGGAGCGGGAGTACAGGACCTGGGCGAGCGCATCGCCGAAGAACAGATCTCGGACAACGAATTCGCGCGGCTCAAATCGGAGTTTCCCTCGGCAACCATCAACTCGAAAGAGGCCGCGTATTACTTCAAGCTGTTTCGCAGGTATTTCCCCCACGACTCGATACTCGATACCGTGGGCATATGGACCGGATTCGATTTTCCCGAAGAACGCGAAAAGGTAAGCGGAACCTTCGGGAGCGCGGCGGCGGGCCCGGCACCGTCCGCGGATACGGCACGTTCGCAAGCCTCGTGATGCGGCGTGCGCTATGGGAACACGGCACGCGATAACGGAGATCCTCTACCGGAAGGAGACAAGGTGAGCGCATTCGCAGGAATAGTCGGCATGAAGACCGATCGGAAGGAAATAGAGGCCATGGTGGATGCCATGCGTCATCGCGGGCCCGACCGGGTATCGTTTCGAGAGCTTGACAAAGGGGCTGTCGCGGTCCGGGAGCTCGATGTCTCCGGCGTTTCCACGCCCGGGCTGTCATCAGCCCCGTCTCCGACCGTGCTTCTTGACGGCGAAATCTACAACGATCGTGCCGACGGGACCTCCAATGTGGATGTCATCGCCGACCTGTACCGCGCGCACGGCAAAGACTGCTTTCGTCATATCGAGGGGAGCTACGCATGCGCCGTTATCGATGGCGACGAGATTATTCTTGCCCGCGACAGTGTGGGCTCCCGGCCGGTTATTTACAACAGGCAAAACGGCATAGTGTGTTTCGCCAGCGAAGCCAAGGGGCTTATCGGCCGGGCCGAGAAAGTCGACGAGCTCCCGCCCCGGCACTGGTTCTCGTCCAAGGAGGGCGTAAACAGGTTTGATGATTTTGCGCCCGATGTGCCGGAGTACCACTCTCCCGAGCAGGCCGCAAAAGACCTGGAAGAGCTCCTGGTCGAAGCTACACGCAAGCGTATGGCCGACGGTTCGGCGGGAGCGGTGTCGCTCAGCGGCGGTCTTGACAGCTCGATCATCGCGGCGATCGCCAAATCAATCGACCCGTCAATACACCTGTTCAGCACAACAATCAAGCGCTATCCCAGCAAGGATCTGGAGTTCGCCAAGCTTATGGCAAAGCATGTGGACTGCCGGCACACGATCTACGAGATCAGCGATGATGATATCAAAAAGAGCATCCCCGATATCGTGTGGTACATGGAGACTTTCGACGAGGATTGCGTGTCGGGCGCCATCGCGAACTACTATACGTCGAAGATGATCGCGCAGCACAGCCGCTGCGTGCTGGTGGGGGAGGGGGCCGACGAGTTGTTCGGCGGCTATTTCCGCGAGCTGAAAAAGATCGACAGCGAGGAAGAGAAAAAGCGGATTGCGCAGAAGCTTGTCGATGTCGCGTATAACTCCGCGCTGCGGCGTCTCGACCGTGGATGGCTTTCCAACTCGGTAAACTATCGCACGCCGTTTCTCGCTCCCGAGGTGGTTGCTTTTTCCATGCGGATACCGATCAGCCTGAAACATCATTACGATGAGGAACAGGGACGCGATGTGGAAAAGTGGATCCTGCGGAAGGCGTTTCAGTCGTGGCTGCCGGCCGAGATCTATGCCCGCCCCAAGCTGCGTTTTGCCGGGGGGACGGGCGTGGACGATCTCATGGATGAGCTTACGCGCGAGCATGTCGATACAGGCGAGTTCGCCAATAACGGGACGACCGCGAGCGGCATGAAGCTCAATTCGCCGAAGGAGCTGTACTATTACCGGTTGTTTACGGGGCATTTTCCGGCTGGATTTGAGAACATGACCGCCCGGTGGGACCCGTTCAAATAGCGAATCATGATCGAGCTTCAGAATGTATCCAAGAGCTTTGCCGGCGGCGTGACCGCGGCGCGCGACATATCGTTTCGCGTGGGCAAGGGTGAGACGGTCGTGCTCATCGGGCTTTCGGGATGCGGCAAGACCACGACCCTGAAAATGATCAACCGCCTGGTGGAATCCGACCGGGGCACTATCAGCATTGACGGCGCCCATATTGACCAGTGGCATCCGGTCATGCTGCGAAGAAACATCGGGTACGTTATTCAAGGTGTCGGCCTGCTGCCGCACTATACGGTGTCGCAGAACGTCGCTATCGTGCCGGGACTCAAGGGATGGCGCCGCGAGGACATCACGAACAGTGTTGAGAAGATGCTCAAACTCGTCGGCCTCGAGCCGGCGGAGTACGGCGATCGCTACCCTCACGAGCTGTCGGGCGGGCAGAAACAGCGGGTGGGCGTGGCCCGCGCGCTGGCCGGGAACCCCGATATCGTGCTCATGGATGAACCCTTTGGCGCGCTCGATCCGATCACGCGCGAAGAGCTCCAGGATGAATTCCTGAAACTCCAGCAGATGCTGAAGAAGACTATCGTATTTGTCACGCACGATATCTTCGAGGCCGTGAAGATGGGCGACCGGATCGGCATCATGAATAACGGGGTCATGGAGCAGCTCGACCGTCCGGCGGTTATCCTCAAGCAGCCGGTGGGCGATTTTGTCGAGCGGTTCGTGGGGCAGCACAAGGAATACCTGACAGAATACGCCAATCGCAACAGCGCGCGGGGATAACCGGATGGACTTCATCAGTTTCCTTCTGGAACGCAAGGATGATA
>WJMI01000372.1 GCA_014728015.1 Chitinivibrionales bacterium
ATTGGTATAGGCCAGTCCGCCCGGCGGAATGTGGGGCACCGGATCCAGGGAGCCCAGGTCCTCACCGATTGAGCCGTACAGCTCCTCTCCCCATCCGATGAGGTCCACCACGACCGGCAGTCTCTCGAAAAACGCGTTGGCGATGCGCGTGTCGAACAGCCGGGCCGGCAGGGAAAACGTGCCGAATTCCAACAGGACATAGTGGCCGGCTGTCCGTCCCGGCGATGCGCTGGGCCCGCCCGCACTCATCGTCTACCTCTCCAATAGGTGTGAACGAACTCCGCTGTTTCCTGTACCACGGATGCGTCAAGCGGCGCGAGGGGCGGTCGCACCCGCGCAGGATATCCGTCGAGCATAAGAGACACAGCATGCTTGAACCGTGGAATCTGCTGAGGGCCGGAGAACGCGCGCGACACGGCCGCCAGGTCCTTGTGCGCGCGAGCGGCGGTCTCGCGATCGCCCTCGGCGAGCGCGCGCTCCATGGAAACGTGTATCCAGGGCACGATGTTTGCGTGGGCGCTGACAAATCCGAATGCTCCCCGGCCGTACGCATCGAGAATTGCGGGATCGCCGCCCACATAGTAGTGGGGTGTCGCATCTATCAATGACAGGGTCGTTGATGAGTCTTTCATGCCGAAATGTTGCACCTCCGCAAGAACCCGGGGGGTCACCGGGTTCTGGGTATGTCTGGGGAAATTGTATATCAGAAACGGCACGCTGACCGCGCGGGAAACCTCGTTGAAATACTCGATGAGTCCCCGCGGCAGTGCGTTGGCCGGATAATAGGGCGCGACCGCAACGATGACATCCGCGCCGTGCCGCTGGGCCCACCGCGCTTCCTCGATTGTGTCATTCAGCGCGCCGCATCCAACGTGTGCAAACAGGACCCCGTCGAAATGATGCCGGGCGGCGTAGAGGGTCCGGCGTCGCTCCTCGCGTGAGAGGGAAAAGAACTCGCCGGTCGTGCCGTTGACCATGATTCGCCGCACGCCGGCATCGCCGCACCAGGCGAGGTGCCGGAGAAACGAGTCTTCGTCGAACATGTCCTTTTCTGTAAACGGCGTAAGGATCGGGACCACCAGTCCCGCCAGGTCCCGCTCCGACGGTCCCGTGCCACACACCGCACGCGCGGCGCGCTCATACGGCTCCGCGACAGCATCAAATACCAGCCGGCAGTCCTCCTCACGGAACAGAATGACATCGGCATACTTTCTGGCTTCTGCGCTGTACGTCGCGGCATCGATACAATTACTCTGCAAAAATGTCCGCACCGCCTTCTCGGGCGGGGCATCCCGTTCTTCCACGTCACGCCGGATCCGCGCGGCAAGCTGGGTGCGCCAGTGCGCATCCACAAACACGGAGAAGTCGATCTGATCCCTGAAATGCTCGTACGTGGAGATCTCTCCATCAAGAATAGTGAACCGTTTGGGCTCGTAGGGGACCGTGGTATCGGCAATACCGCGGGAGATGTCATACGCCGGCCGCGCAAAAGCCGTCCCGGCGCGAATGAGGGCCAGATGCTTCCTGAGCATGGACATCTCGTTGGCATCGGGATCGGAGCCGTAGATGCCCCGCGCGGCGCGTGCTTCCCGCGAAGTTCGATAGTTGTCCAGCTCAAGAACGCCGGCGTCCGGCAGGGAGCGCGCAAGGCTGCGGGAAAATGTCGACTTCCCCGTGCCGCCGGGACCGCCTACCGCAATGATCACGGGACCGGGACGATCCGCAAACGCTTCCGAAATCATGGCGGCAACAGTCCGTGCGACCGGCTGCCGCGTGCCGTGTCCGCGCAGCGAAATGTGCTTCTTTCCCGTATTCATTTCTTTCGCCGTCGATCGTTTTGTTTCGCGCAAAAACATCCGGACAGGTGATCGTCGACCATACCGGTGGCCTGCATGTGGGCGTAACAGATGGTGGGTCCGACAAACGAAAACCCGCGCTTCTTCAGGTCCCTGCTCATGGCCTTTGATTCGGCGGAATACGCGGGCAGATCCGCAAACGTTCCGGCGCGCCTGGCCGCACGAAGCGTTCTGTTTCCCGTGAACTGCCAGATGTACTTGTCGAATGTGCCGAATTCGCGCCGGACCCGTAAGAATGCGCGCGCGTTCTTGACCGCGGCCTCTATTTTTCGCCGGTTTCTCACAATCTCTTTGTTGTTCATGAGCCGCCGGATATCTCGGGAGGTATACCGGGCCACCGCGGTGTAATCCCAGTTGCTGAACGCCTCGCGAAAGCTCTCCCGCTTACGCAGGATAGTGATCCACGAGAGCCCCGCCTGAAACCCCTCCAGTATGAGCATCTCGAAGATCTTCGTGTCGTCATGGACCGGCACGCCCCACTCGTGGTCATGGTAGGCGCAGTACAGGGGATCGTCACCGGCCCAGTCGCAACGGGGAAGCGTGTGCAGGGTTCGTTTCATGTTGAGAAGGCGTGTCTCCTGCAAAGCGCCACGAGAGCGCGGATCAACCAGTGGTCTGTATTCGTGGCGAGTTGCTCTTCTTCCTGTTTCTGAGTGCCGGAGAAAAGCCGCCTATGTGCCGGCTATCAATGCCCTGGCCACGGCCAGATCGTGTTGCGTGGTGATCTTGAAATTGCCCGGGTCCCCCCATGCCAGTCCGACCTCGACCCCGCACGACTCCATCAGCATGGCCTCGTCGGTAGGCGCGGACGACATCGCTTCAGCCTTCCCGAATGCCTCCAGCAGCGTTGTGCGGTGAAACAGCTGGGGCGTTCCCACCCGCACGAGTGTGCTGCGATCGATGGTGCCCGAACACCGATCGCCTTCATACGTGCGCACAGTGTCAACTACAGGCGTCGCGACGATCGCGCATTGATAGGTGTCGCGCTTTGCCAGAAGAGCATCGATTGCATCGCCGGTCACAAACGGACGGGCTGCATCGTGCACCAGGACCCAGTCGGCCGTGGTGCCGGAAACCCCGTTGTACACCGACTGCCACCGGTGCACACCTCCCGGAACTACCTCAAACGCGCGCGACGGGCACGCCCGCGCCGCATGGCCGGCGGCCTGTTCGATCATGCCGGCGCCTACAACGACGATCACATCACGGATGGCCCGGTGCGTGGCAAAGACACGGAGCGAATACGTGAACAGGGGATGCCCGCCCAGGTCCACGAAGGCTTTGGGCATGCCCGCGCCGAGACGCTTCCCGTCTCCGGCTGCAACGATAATGCCTGCGACTGTTCCGCTCATGCTCAGGCTTATTGTTTCCCGCGGCCTTTGGCGCGCTCGACCAGCCCGCGCACTTTCAGGGGCAGACCGAAACACCTGATAAATCCCGCGGCATCCTTTTGATCGTACAGATCGGTGTCGGCAAAGGAAGCGAGGTCTTCAAGATACAGGGATTTGGGGGCGGTCACGCCCGCGGGACAGATATTTCCCTTGTAGAGCTTGAGCCTGACCTCGCCGGTGACATCTTCCTGAGTGGCCGCGACAAACGCATCTAATGCTTCGCGCAGCGGCGAAAACCACTTGCCGTCGTAGACAAGCTCCGCATACCGAAGCGCCAGGGCCTGCTTGCAGTGCAATGTGTCGCGATCCAGCACCAGGTGTTCGAGCTCACGATGCGCGGCATAGAGTATCGATCCGCCCGGCGTCTCGTAGACCCCGCGCGATTTGATGCCCACAAGACGGTTTTCGACCATGTCCGCGTGGCCCACGCCATGTGCGGCGCCCATCGCATTAAGCCGCTCGAGCAGGGCCACCGGTGAAAGCTTCTTCCCGTCAATCGCAACCGGGGTCCCCCGCTCGAACCCGATCGTCACGTATTCTGCCGCATCCGGCGCGCGTTCTATGGTGCTTGACAGCGTATACACACCGTCCGGCGGCTCGTTCTTGGGGTCCTCCAGATCGCCGCCCTCGTGGCTGATGTGCCAGATATTGCGATCCTCGGAATAAATGCGCTTCTTCGACTGGCTGATCGGAATGCCGTGCTTTTCGGCATATGCGATACAATCCTCCCGCGAATGGAGCGTCCACCGCGGGTCTTTCCACGGGGCAATGATCCCAAGCGACGGGTCAAGGGCCATGTACGTCAGCTCGAAGCGTACCTGGTCGTTG
>WJMI01000373.1 GCA_014728015.1 Chitinivibrionales bacterium
GATCTACGACGAGCTGGATGAGGCCATCGAGTCGCTGGGCTAGGTGCGCGTCGTCGCGCGCAGGTCCCCCCGGCATCATCCGCACCCAGTTTCGAATGCCAATCCATCACCACCGAGGGAGCAAAGTAATGCATAGGAGAGTTTTGCTGCTCGCAGGTATTTTCACCGTTCTTACCGTGTGCGTGTGCCAGAAGGTGGAAAAGGAAGACCGGTTCGTGAAGATAGGGTGGCGCACCATGTCCCGCGAGGATTTCGATGCGTTTATGAAGATGCAGCGCCAGTATCCCTCGGCGCTCAGCAGTGTGTTCCCCGGCGATCGTTCACCCGCGACATTCATGGTCGAGCTGGAAATCCTCTACCGCCGTGCCCGTTGGGGAAGCGGGAGGCTGAAAAAGACGGCCGACTGGCAGTGGAAAAAGCACTACTTCCCCGCGCAGCTGTACATCCAGCAGGTCATCGCGGAAAACGCGGGATTTACCGACGAACAGATTGAAAAATATTACCACGCGCACATCGATTCCTACGAGGTGGTCAAGCAGGTGCCGGTCATGCGCGACTCGGTTGCCGGCGATTCGGTCATCCAGGTCGAAACCGATTCCACCCGCGATTCCACGTACCATCGCCCGCTCGCCGAGGTGCGCAACCAGATCGCAGAAAAGCTGTTCACGTCAACGTATCCGCCGGATTCGGCATTCTGGGTGGATGCGGTTGCTCCGGGCGACTCGAGTGTCGATACCTCGCTGGTTTTGAGCCGCTGGTATCGCCGATGGCGGCGCGACCTGCCGAATTTCTTCATGCGCAAGGAATACGAACGCCAGACAGGCGAGCCGTTCCCCGACTCGCTCGAAGCGTGGTACGGCGAAGGCAAGCTGATCACGCCGGCCGATATGGATGCGATTCTCAGCTGGCTCTCCGAGGACCGCCGCGAGAGCTATACGAACGAATCCGGCAAGCGCTATCTTGCCGAGTGGCTCCTGAAATGGAAGCTGTTCTCGGCGCGGGCGCGAGAGATTGGATTTGACAAGAAGAAGGATGTCAGGGAGGTGCTCGACTGGGCATGGAAACTCCAGGTGGTGAACAACTTTGTCGAAAACAAGCTCGTTCCGCGGGCCGAAAAGGGAATAACGATTGACACCGCCATGTGCCTGTATGCCTACTGGGACAAGCGCGGGACGCCGGGGGTCACGCCCGATTCGGCAGCCGTGGCCGAAACCGTGGAGGAATATCATACGCAGAAAGTCGGCATCGTGCTCGATCGCATAATAGCGAAAATGCGCTCGAAGACCGGCGTGAAGTTCCTGCAGTCCGACTGGAAAGACGAGAAGGACCGCGATCCCGCCGTGATGATGGCCGAGGCGGACTCGCTTCTCGCGGCCAACGAATCGCGCAAGGCCGAGTCAACATATCGTGACGTGTACAAGTATTTCCCGTATACCGAGCACGGCATGAAAGCGCTGACCGAAATGGCCAAGATCCAGACCGAAAAGGGTAAATACCGCGATGCCATCCGTAACTATCGTACGCATGTCATTCTCTCCGAGGAAGCCGGCCGGCAATGCAATACGTTTTTCATGATCGGGTTTATCTACGATGAATACCTGAGCAAGCCCGAGCACGCCGAGGTCCACTACAAGTGGATCCTGAAAAACACTCCTGAGTGCGAGCTTGCCGACGATGCCGAGTTCATGTTCCTGCATCTCGATGAGCCCATGACCAGCGTGGAAGAGCTCCAGGCCGAAGCCCGCCGCCAGGGACGAAATATCGACGACACCGAGCCGGTGGAAGAGGTGGTGGAAGAAAAGGATGAGGGTGAGATGGATGAGTAGTGACTGGTGACCAGGGTTTGGGGACGAGCGGTCGCCTGAGGTAGAGCGTCAGAAATCAACGGGTCGTGTTGTACGAGGGTGCGCACGGCCCGAACGACAGAATTGACGTTGGTTCCGTCGTAGCAGGGGCACGACGGTGTTCCCGTACCTATCCGAATCTCGCCTTCGCGGTGTCTAATCCTTCCGGAAAACACAATTCCTGAAAATTGCAGTTTCTGCAGAGCGGCTCCGACGGGCTCAGGGGAAAGGAATCGATTTCCTTGGGCACGTTGCTGTCCCTGTCTTCACAGTACGAAAGCATGTCTTCGGTCTGGTGCCGCACGCGTGTGAGGAAGTCTTTCAGGTCCTGTTCGGTAATGCTCACCTCGAGTTCCTCGAAGGCGGGATAGAGGTAAACAATCTTGGGGAAAATGAGATGCGCGGGGATGTGAAAGCTGGCGCTCGCCGCGGCCGCGTACCCGACGAGCTGCCCCGAATGCTTGTACGCATCCTTCCGGCCGGTTTTCCAGTCGAGAATGTAGATATGCTTGTCGACCGGAAACAGAAAGTCCATTTTGCAGTAGGCCTTCATACCGTCAAGGCGCGTCTCCCCGTACCCGCCCGGCTCGATAAGCCAGTTTTCCCTGTTGCGAATTGCTTTCATGAACAGCCAGTGATAGACGGGGCTGCCGATGAAATTGTCGAGGCAGGTTTGTACGCGCGAGTCGACCGCATCCATGTCAAGCGACGGAGCCTGGCGATAATAGATCTCGCGGAATGTTTTTCGCGAGAAATAGTGACGGGTCTGCGTTCGGGCGTACTCGAAAAACCGCTGCTCGTCAATATTGGTGTCGTCCTTCTGCAGGCGCCGGAGAAACGCTTCCATGACATCATGGACAATGTTCCCGATTTCCAGGGGCACCGATGTCATGTCCTTGAGCATGCGCACCTTGTAGGGAGGCACGTGCGTGGCATGCCTGCCGTAGTAGGTGTAATAGTACATCCTCTTGCACTTGTCAAAGGTCTCGTAGCGGGATGCCGACCAGCCGAGATGCGGGGTGAAGTCGTAGGTGTCGTAGGTGAGGTCCATGAGCGGAAAATACAATGGGCTGGCGAAGGGGCCGTCAGGTTGCGGGGGAGCTTGCCCGCGCCGCTTCGGCAAGTATCAGCCGTTTCCCCCGGCAGCGACACGACGCCGCCGTGCCCTTGCCGGGCGGATGCGTCCACCGTGAGATGGATGAATGTGCGCTACAGGCGGCTGATGAATTCCAGCGAATCCCGGCAGGTCTCCAGCTCGATACGAAGGTCGAGGACATCGTCCTCGGTGATGCGATCGCGCGCATCGAACACAGGCGGAGTCGACGTGCCAATCATGGCCGCCGCGTGATCGCGGAACTCGTCGTGCAGCGCCGCGGCCCGGCGCGCATCCGCGGGTTCGCGGCTCGCTACCCGCTCCAGAAGATTGAGTATTGAGAATTCCTTGCTCCGGGAGAGATCGTCGATCTGGCGCTGCGACAGGATGAATACGCCGTTGTGATTATGGAGCATGGGGGTCCAGCAGTTCGGGCAGTTGAGGATCACGATCGGCGCGTTGGTGCTGAGATACAACTCGCACGTACCGTGACAGCTCGGGCATTGTATTTTGAAGTTTCTGACCACTGGCGTCATCTCTTTTCCCTGCTTTAATTGTACACCCGAAGCGGCGCCGGTGTCAATGCCGATGTGCAAAACAGGCCCGTCCACTTCCCGCCAATTGCCCGACGAGTTCGCGGCCCGGCTCAGGATGCTGAAAACCGCCTGCAGGCGGGCATTGAAGCGTGAAAAGCGTACTCTTGCCCGGCAAACAGCGGAGCGCGATGAGGCTGCGCGATGGCCGTGGTACCGCCAAATGGCCGATTCCCTGCTCGCGGCACCCGGCTCCTTTCCGCGCGGCACGCGGGACTCCACGGTGCGCAACGTTCACACCGGCCAAGAGGATCGCATCAGTCTCAACGCCAAGCTGACGGTCCATGAAAACGCGCAGCTTCTGTACAAGAAGGCACGGAAGGGCGAACGCGGAGAGAAAGTCGCCGTGGCCAGGGTGATGCAGACGCAACAGGCCCTGGCCGACAGCGAAGCACTGCTTGCATCGCTTCTGGATCTTGACACGCCGAGAGACGATGCCGGCAGCCGGCTCGAGGACCTCGAGCATCAGGCCCGGCAAATGGGCATTGTCAAGACCGCCGCGGCATCGGGCCGAAAAGGGGCCGCATGCACTGCGGTTCCCTACCGCCATTTCACTATCGACGATTACGATGTCTATGTGGGGAAGACCGAAACGCAGAACGACGAGCTCACCAGCACGTTCGCCCGCCCGTGGGATATCTGGGCCCACGTTTCGGCGCACGCAGGTTCGCATGTTGTCATGAGACGGCAGAAGAACGCGGACTGGCCCGCCCGCCAGACCCTTGCCAAGGTAGCTTCGCTGGCCGCCTGGTTCTCCAAGGCGCGTCACACGTCGTACGCGGAAGTGCATGTGACCGAGGCCCGGTTCGTGCGCAAGCCGCGCAAGTTTCCGCCGGGCCGGGTCGTGGCCGAACGGGGGAAAACCGTGCGTGTCGCGCCACGGTCGCCCAAGGAGCTTTTCGGCAGGAAACAGCCGGGCCCGGGGTCCTCCGCCGATTCCGGCGAAGAATCTCCTTGAATGATGTATCTTATCGCATAGATTCTCATACCAGGAGTGTGTCGATATGGCCGCCAACGAACCCAAGACAGAGCTTGACAAGAAGGTCCTCGAGTACCAGCCCGGCGATGTGGTTATGGAGCAGGGCCAGGTGGCAAAGGGATTGTACATCCTGATGTCCGGGACGCTCGAAGTGGTATTCGACAACGTGAAGGTCGCCGAAATCGACCAGAAGGGATCGTTTGTCGGAGAAATCGCATCGCTTCTCGGCGGCCGCCGCACGGCCACGGTGCGGGCTGCAACGCCCGTCAAGATGCTGTACGTGCAGCGCGTGACAGAATATCTTGTCGAAAATTCAAAGGCCGCCCTGATGATTGCCCAGACCCTGGCTTCCCGTATTACCGCCCTGAACAAGAAGTTCTCGCATTTCGAGCAGGTTGCCAAGAACTGGATCGAGGTCGCCAAGGATGCGGTTGAAACGCAGGACGTCACCCCGATCAAGAACGCGCTCGATGAGATGCAGAGGGTGTTTGTCAACGAAGTGAGGGCCAGGTAAGCGCTGTTCCCACGAGCGTGTCACCCGGGGTTCCCGGCCCTTCACCGGGAACTGCGGTTTTTTTTCTGCAGAATTCGTGACTAGGCCAGGCTCAACGCCGGCGGCGCTTGGGCCCGGCACTCGCCAGGATTGCCGCGAGATAGCACAACCCCGCCAGCTCGATAATCGTCGCTCCCACCGGAAGCTCGGGACCGTAGCTGATACACAGCCCGCCCAGCGAAAGCGCCATGCTCAGGCCGGTCGCGGCAATCATCATGGTCGACAGACGGCGCGTGAACCGTGAAACGGTCGCGGCAGGTATGGACAGCAGCGCAATTACCATGACAATGCCCACGATCTGCGAGAGCAGCACGGTCGTTATCGCCGTGAATATCAGGATGAGAAACGTATACAGGCCCACGGGAATGCCGCGCGCCAGCGCGGCCTCCTCATGAAAACACACCGCAAGAATGCGATTGTAGAAGAGAAGCACGCCGGCGAGAATGACGGCATCGAGCACGAGCATGAGCATGAGGTCGGTCGGGGAAACCATGAGAATGCTGCCGAACAGGTAGCTCATCAGGTCCTGGGCGTAACCGGGTGTCTTCATGATAAACGTAATGCCGATTGCCATGCCCAGCGCCCAGACAATACTCAGGACCGAGTCCAGCCGTTCCTTCACGTAAACCGTGGCCCAGGCGATCACGCACGCGGCGATAAATGCCGCGATAAACGCGCCGACCATGGGGGTCAGCCAGGTCACGCCGTACACGGTCGAGGCGAAGCGGGCCACGCCCATGCCGCCGAGCACGCAATGGGCAATCGCCCCGGCCACGTACGTCGAGCGCCGTACCACCACGAGACTTCCGACCACGCCGGATGCCACCGATGAAAGAAGGGCGGCCATGAGCGCGTACTGCAGAAAAGGATACCTGAAAAGATCGGTGAAGAACTGCATCATGCCCCCGGCGCATGCGGCGAATCGCATGAGTCACCGTGTGACTTGTCGAACACGCGGCAGTTGAGCTCGTGGTGAAGCACCGCGATGTCCCCGCCGCGCGCCCTGGTGAGCGTCTCGGGGTTCAGATCGTCAAGGCGGCTCATGGCGATGGTCCTGTTGACGCACATCACATGGCTGACGCTCCGCAGCACGGTGTTGACATTATGGGATACCGAGATCACGGTGAGCGTGTTTGCCAGTGAATCCAGCAGCTCATGGATGGCCCCTTCTCCCTCGATGTCGACATTCGCCGTGGGCTCGTCCAGAAGGAGCACCTCGGGTTCGACCGCCAGGGCCTGCGCGATGAGCACCCGCTGCTGCTGGCCGCCCGACAGGGAGGCAAATGGCCGTGATTCCCCGGCGGCCATGCCAACCCGCGAAAGCGCATCCCGCGCCGCGCGTCTGTCCTCGACGGTATAGGGGCCCCAGGCATGGCGGCCCGCGCGCCCCATAAGGGCAATGTCCAGCACGGTTGCCGGAAAGCGCTCATCGTACAGCATGTGCTGGGTCATGTAACCGATGCGGTGCCGCGCGTGCTGGGGATCGCCTCCGAAAACGCTGATGCCGCCCTTGTCTGGTTTCTCAAGGCCGAGAATCAGCCTGAGCAAGGTGGTTTTGCCCCCGCCGTTGGGCCCGACTACGCCGACAAACGACCCGGGCTCCACCGAAAAAGACACATCGTGGAGTACTTCAGTGTCGGTATAGGAGAAGCATACATTCCTGAACGCAACTACCGGCGACATCACTACCGCTCCTTTGCTCGCGGGCCCGCAGCTCACCGCGCCCGCAAACCCTGGCGTACGGTCTCGCCCATCCGCCGCATTTCTTGGAGATATTTTTCGGGCAGCGGATTAATGTGCACGACCGGACAGCCGACCTGGCCAGCCACGGCCCGTGCACTTTTCTGCGAGAACTGCGGCTGCACAAAAATGGCCGCGGGCTTTTGCGCGCGGGCCTTGTCGACAAGACGGGCCAGCGCCCTGGCGCCGGGCTCCTTGCCGCCGGTCTCGACCGGAACCTGGCGGAGGCCGTAGGCATCGGCGAAATAGCCGAATGCCGGATGGAACACGAACAGGTCCGCGCCTTCGTACGGCCCCAGTATCTCGCGAAGGTACGCATCCAGGGAATCGAGATCGGCGGCCAGAGCGCCAAAGTTCTTTTCGTAAAGCGATTGGCCCGCGGGGTCGGCCTTGACTAATGCGTCTTTGATGGTCGCAGCCTGTCTTTTCATGAGGGGCGGCGAGAGCCATATATGCGGATCGCTGCCATGTTCGTGGTGGTCATGCCCCTCGTGCGCGTGTGCTGCGTCATGACCGGCGTGATCCTCCGCCTCGCGAAGCGCGATGTCCTGTCGCAAATCGATGATTTCCATCCGGGGTGCAATATGCCTGATCTTGGGCACTACGCCTTCTTCGAATGCAATCCCCGCCCCAAAGAAAACGCGCGCCGCGGCAAGCTTTGTCATTTGCCCCGGCGTGGGCGAGAAACTGTGCGGGCTCTGGCCCGGGCCGACCAGCGCGTAGACTTCGAACCGGTCGCCCGCGATTCTTCGGGCGACCGAGCGATGCGGGAGTATGCTGGTGAATGCGATACGGCCCCCGGGCTCAGGCGATCCGCCGCATCCAACAAGCAGCAACGCAAACAATACAACTACGGGAAAGAACTGGAAACGAAAGGACATCGGGGGCCTCGCACGTGGAAGCGGGTAGAGAAAACGACTCAAGAAGATAGCACACGGAGGGGCGGGGGTTCAACAAAGCTCCCGTGGAATGCATCTCCGCAGGATGGCCCCGATACGAGCCTAAAGCTACGCTGCCGACTTACATGAATAAGATCGGGCTAGGAGAGCTCGGAGTCGCCTGCGACCCCGGCGGCCGGCGCGGCGTCCCCGCCCAGAGAGCGAATGGCATCCAACCGTCCGCGGCGCGAGAGGAGAATGGCGACCGGCCGGGTCCGGGGGAAGTGAGAGAACACGATGAGGAAGATAGACATGATTGGCACCGACAGGATCATGCCGACAAATCCCCACATGGCGGCAAACAGGGCCAGCGAGAGCACGATGACCAGCGGGCTGAGATTGAGACGGCTCCCCATGAGGCGCGGCTCGAGGATATTGCCGATAAAGAATTGCAGGCTGCCGATTCCCAGCCCGATGCCGAGGAATGCCGCGAAGCTCTGGAACTGTACCAGCGCCAGCACGGTCGGGAAAATAGTCGCAATGATCGAGCCCACCGTGGGGATAAAATTAAGCACGAAAATGAGAATGGCCCAGAATTCCGCGAAGTCAAGACCGGCAAGCTTCATGATTACGTAGCTCAGGACGCCGGTCCCGCTGCTGGTAAGCATCTTGATGCCGATATACAGCCTGATGTCCGATTCGATGTGACGAATCAGAGTGGCCAGCTCGGCGCGACGCTCGTTCTTTGCCACCAGCGCGCGCAGCTTCTCGTCAAAACTCTTCTGTTCCAGAAACAAAAACACCATATATACCAGCACGATGCCGATATTTCCGATAGTGCCGGTCGTGGCCACGGCGATGCGGGAGAGTCCGGCGGTAATATTGAGGCCTTCAAGCACCTGGCGAAATGTCGGCGGTTCCGGAATCGGTATGCGATCGAACAACTCGACGATGAACTGCTCCAGGTTGCGCTGGTAAACCGGCATCACCTCGATAAGATCGCCGATGTTGCCGGTCACCATGGCCGAAAGCCCGAACAAAACGCTCAGGATGGTTATCCCGGAAAGGACAAAGCGTACGGGCACCGGCAACCGCCAGGCGCCGAACGGGATGCGGCCGAATCCCTGTGCCAGGGCATTGACAAGATACCATAGAATGAGCGCAATCACGAGCGGCAGGAGAAGGTCCTTGCCGACCGCCAGGACCGTGAATGTCAGCGCTATGGACGCGGTCCAGTAGAAATACGTCCTGATTCGCAAGGATGATGCCTGTGCGCCTGATGCCACCGCGTTTCCTCCCGATGCCGCACTGAAGTAAACGATGTGCAGAAAATACTGTTGCGCCGCGCCGGCATGCGCTCCGGCCCGCGCAATCCGCCCGCTACTCGGCCACGAAAAATTCTCCGTCCGTAACGCCCGCGAATTCTCCGTCATAGTCGTGGATTCTCAGAAGCAGGGATGCGCCGGGCAGCTCAATGGTAGTGCTGGTGTTTTCGAGGGTCACGGAGGCCGGAACGACCCACTCGAAATGCCCCCATGCGCCGGAATCCCTGCCGATAGCGCTTGATGTGATAGTGACCCATGAAATGCCCGCATCAGCGGATATTTCGATGACCGCGTTTTCCGGGCCCTCAATTGCGTACCAGTTGATCAGCAGCGTGTCACCCACGGAAAACGTATCCCCCGGCGACGGTGAGACGATCTTGAAATCGAGCGCATCGAATTCAGGCTCATCGGGCCACGGGGTTTCTTCGTTGGTATCCGCCGGATGAAACTCGGCCGGATAGTAGTCCCACGGGTACCCGTCGCACACGTAGTAGGCGGTGTCCTCCACCAGATCGTATGCATGGCCGCGGGGCGGGTAATAATCGATCGTGTACAGCAGACAGCGGGCATGGTGACGGGACCAGCGGTGCAGATTGAACGTGCGGTACGGGGTCTCGATTGTCCTGAACAAGGTGCCGGTTTCGCGGAGCCATACCAAAGCATGGGTGTGTCCAAGGATATTGTGCGCGACAAACCGGCCGTCCGCCGAGATGGTCCCCTGGCAGCCGTAGTCGACAAACCACGACGAATCCGATTCGAGGTCGCCGGCATAGACCCTGTGCTTGCCGGTTGTCCCGCCCTGGGTCCAGGCCGCATACCGGCCGTCCTGCGACACAATGCCCTCTTCGATGCCGGAATCGGACTCGAACACCACAGAATTCCCGGTACCGTCAGGCCTGACACGTCGAATGGCATGGTCCGACTCTGTCCAGTAGATATAGCCGTTGCCCGCCCAGGTCACCGTCAGCTTCGAGCCCGCAAACGAAGCCACCTCACGCCTTCCCGAACCGTCGACACCGATCACGCACAGTTTCATGCGGATCCGGTCGGGGTAGGCCACCCGGCGCCCGTCCGGCGAAAACGAGGAATTGAACGCGGCATCCTCCACGAGCATGCGCGAGTTACCGTTTGACAAGTATTTGAGCAGAAGGTCCCCGTATTCCCAGCGGTTGCTTCCCGTGCCCCACAAAACGTTCGTGTACAGGACCATCCCGGTATCCGCGACAATAGACCTGGTGAGCACGCCCTCGGGAGGGTTCTCGGGCGGATCCAGGGGCGAGCCGGGATATGCCGGATTGGATATGCAGGCCAGGCGACAAACCGCGATACCGCAGAGAACGCCGAGAGCAATACGCCGTCCCGCGCGAAGGCCACATCCGGCCGCCACTGCTTTGGATAGGGGAATAGTCCGGGTATGCATGCAAAGGAAAAATACGAAAGAATGCTCGAGGCATGTCGAGGTCCGCCGGTCTGCCGGGATTCCGGGATACTTTCTCGAGTAATGCTGTGCATGGAATTCTCAGGCAGAGATGCGCAACAAACGACCGCGAGGAGATGTAGTATGTCTTCAATCAAACCGGAAACACTCCGGTTCCTTCGGAGGCTCGCCCGGAACAACAACAAGACGTGGTTCAACCGCAATCGCGAACTGTACGATGCGGCCCGGGCGAATGTCGTCGACCTGGTGGAAGCCATCATTCTGGGCCTTGCGCAATACGACGAATCAGTGCTGGATGCCGATCCTTCCCGATGCCTGTTCAGGATCTACCGGGACACGCGTTTTTCAAAAGATAAGACACCGTACAAGCTGAATTTCGGCGCGAAAATCGGGGGGAGAAACACGCTGTTCGAGCACGCGGGGTGCTACCTGCATATCGAGCCGGGGGAGTGTTTCCTGGGAGGCGGATTGTATCATCCCGATCCCGCGCGTTTGAAGGGGGTCCGGAAGAAGATCTCGCTTGAAGGCGCGCGATTCAAGAAAATTGTGGAGAGCCGGGGATTCAAGAGCTCGTTCGATCTGTGGGGCAACACGCTCAGAAAAGTGCCCGCCGGGTATTCACCCGATAGTCCCGCGGCCGAATACCTGAAATACAAGGACCTGGTAGTGCTTCACGGGCTCGAAAACAGCGATGTGATGAAACGCGGTTTCGACAAGTACTGCGTCAAGGTGTTCAGGAGGATGCCCCCGTTCAATGCATTCCTGAACGAGGCTGCCGCGAAGTAGGAGCCGTGTCTCCTCGTGGGGCCGCACGGGGAATGCGTATCCGGGCTCGCGTGCTGTGCCCGGGTGGTCCGGTCAGTTGACCACGTCGTACGCGCCGCCCGTGCTGTTGTTGCCGCCGCGGAACCGGGGCCATCCCGCGCCGGCCTGGTACCCGCCGCAGTCGGTCTGAATGGCATGCAAGGCGCCCGGCAGATTGTCGTCGCCGCTTCCCATGGTCCCGATATAGATGACACCCCGGGCATCCATCGCGCCCGAGCTGTGGGTGACATCGCCGTTGGACAGGCGCTGTATCCATTTCACGGCGCCGCTTTGCGCATCGATCGCGTTGAACTTGGTGCCTTCAGAGGCGACATAAATGTCCCCGTCATCGCCGATAATCGGGGTGTTATAGAAATCCCTGCAGATCGTTTCGTTTTTCCATTTGAGTGACCAGTCGGCGTCGATCGCGTAGAACACGCTTCGCTGGTTGCTGTCGCTCTTGGTGCCGAAATACACGGTCCCCTGATAGTCGACGGCAAATCCGGCGCGAATATAGATATGATCGCCTGAAACATCTTCCGGGAACAGGTAGTGCCATGCCTCGGTGCCGTCATCGGTGTTGATGCATACTATCCCGATGCTGTCGGTTGACAGGGCGGAGACGCTCGCATAGAGCCGTGTCTGGTCCGGCGAGAACGCATAGAGCCTGTCAATATACAGGTCACCGATATCTACCTCCCATACTCGCGTCAGATCGTTTGCGGCATGCTTGGTCCCGATGTCGCCGTAGAGGTCGCCGCTGTTATCAACAAGAAACGTCCTGCCGAAATAGCCGTCGCCGGAATACTCGTTGGCGCCGCTTGCGTTGGTGGATGACCAGACCCAGAGATCGCCGTTGTCGCCCGAGGTATACACGGTCTTCCCGTCGGGAGAAACCGCCGGCGGGATCACGTGCTGGGCGCTCTCGATCTCCTTCACCCGGACACTCCAGATCTCGGCGCCGTCCTCCATGTCGATTTTGTGCACGCGGCATCCGCTTTCGAAAGTCGTGCCGGCGGGATCGTCGGGAAATTGCTGCAGGCGCGAGATGAAATAGGCGTGGCCGTCGGCATCGAAGGTCGCGGCTGATACGCACTCGCGATACTCGAGCGCCAGGTCCCACACGATGTTGAATGCGGAGTCGAGCTTCATGAAATAGTGGTCCCCGGCGAGCTTGTCAGGCCAGGCATCAGCGGTGCAGGTGCCCGCGTATACATAGCCGCCGGCAATGGATACCGGGTTGTGATAGTAGCCGCCGCCCCCGTGCGTGAAGCTGCGCAGCAGGCGGCCGGTGGAGAACCCCCACGATCTGCCTTCCACCGGCAGGCCGAGCGTATCGGTGATACTGTCGACGACCACCGAGTACTCTGTGTTGATTGCGAGCACGGGATCGGGCGTGAAACGCAACACGCCGCCGGTCCAGCCCACCGTGCCTTCCGCGGTATCGCCGTCTTCGTCGGTAACCACGAATACGATGTCGTCAAGGGCGCTCGTGTCGATGTCGCCGCTGAAATACACGGCCACCGGCCCGGCGCACATGATGTCTTCCCAGGTGTCCGGGGGCGTTACACTGTCAATGCCGACCTCGGTGACACTGGATTCCGGTTCGGGCGTGAATGTGGCGGTCGCGACATCGGATTTTTCTTCCCCGGACAGGTACGCCAGCGCCTTGAGCGTCACGGTGTCGGTAATGACTATGGTGTCGGTGTATTCATCAGATTCGCCTATCTCGGGAGCGGATCCGTCGAGCGTATAGATGATGGTGACATCTTTTGTATCGCAGGTAATCGTTACCGCAATCGAATCGGTGAATGTCGCCCCCGCGGGATGTATCTCGGGCGCAGCCACATCCGTTGTCTGATCGTTGTTGTCATCGTTTTTGTCTTTGGGGCCGAACGGCTTGCACAGCATGAGGGCGGCCGCAAGAATAGCGAGGCCCAGAC
>WJMI01000374.1 GCA_014728015.1 Chitinivibrionales bacterium
GAATAGATGCGCTGGAAATCGGCATCGAGGCGGACATCGCCCGCATGCTGCCAAGCTTCACCATTGTCGGACTTCCCGACGGCGCTGTGCGCGAGAGCAGGGAACGGGTGATGTCCGCGATCAAGAACTGCGGTTTCGATTTCCCCAACCGTAAGGTCACCATCAACATGGCGCCAGCTGATGTCAGAAAAGAGGGTTCGGCGTTCGACTTGCCGATAGCTATCGGCCTGCTTGCCGCATCCGAACAGGTCCCGGTTAATTCCACCGAAAACTACGCCGTGGTGGGCGAGCTTTCCCTTGACGGATCCGTGAAATCCGTGAAAGGCATGTTGTCGATGGCCATTGGCGCGCGGGACCTCGGGGTTAAAGGCATGCTGGTGCCGTCGGAAAATGCCGAGGAGGCTGCCGTGGCGGAAGGCGTGTCGGTATACCCAATTGCCACGCTTACCGATGCGCTCGATTTTCTGGAGGGCAGAAGCGAGCTCTCGCCGCATACGACCGACCTGGTCTCGCTATTCAGCAGGGCGCGTCAGTACGCGATAGATTTCAAGGATGTCAAGGGGCAGGAGCATGTCAAGCGCGCGCTGTTGATAGCCGCCGCCGGCAGTCACAACATCATGATGGTCGGCCCGCCGGGCTCGGGCAAGACCATGCTCGCGCGCCGTCTGCCCACGATCCTTCCGGACCTGACGCTCGACGAGGCGCTGGAGACGACCAAGATTCACAGTGTTGCCGGACTGCTCGATGCGCGCACGCCGCTCATGGCAACGCGCCCCTTTCGCTCCCCGCACCACACCATCTCCGATGCCGGACTTATCGGCGGCGGGGCCTACCCCCGGCCGGGCGAAGTCAGCCTCAGCCATCATGGCGTATTGTTTCTCGATGAGCTTCCGGAATTCAACAAGAACGTTCTGGAGAACCTGCGGCAGCCGCTCGAGGATGGCCGGGTGACGATTTCCCGCGCGGCCATTGCACTCTCCTACCCGTCACGGTTCATGCTGGCGTGCGCGCTGAACCCCTGCCCGTGCGGCTTCTACACCGATCCGCGTCATGAGTGCTCCTGCACGCCGGTGCAGATACAGAGGTACATGTCAAAGATCAGCGGACCGCTTATGGACCGGATTGATATTCACATTGAAGTTCCCGCGCTGTCATACGATGAGCTTGCGCAAAAAGAGGCCGGCGAAGATTCGGCATCCATGCGCAAGAAAGTCATTGCCGCGCGCCGGGCACAGCTCGAGCGGTACACCGGCGAAAAGAAGATCTTTGCCAATGCGCACATGGAATCGAAGCACTTGCGTAAATACTGTGAGCTGGATTCTCAGTCGGCCCAACTGCTCAAGAGCGCTATCGACAGGCTGGGCCTGAGCGCGCGAGCCTACGACCGTATCCTCAAGGTAGCGCGCACCATTGCCGATCTGGACGGGGCGGAGGAGATAGGGTCGCCGCATATCGCCGAGGCGATACAGTATCGCAGTTTGGACAGGAAGTTGTGGATGGGAGGGTGATCGGCTGGGCGAGGCGAGGGCACGAACGGACTGGCTTTATGACCTTACATGTCCAATAGCTACAGGAAAGGACCAGTCCATGCCGCGTATGCAGAGCCTAGAGTCTCCTGGAGCGATGGTTCACATTATGGCCAGGGGACTTGACGGCATGTGCATTTTCAGACAAGAGGAAGACAAGGAGGTATTCCTTCGCCGTTTCACGTCTCATATCGCCGACGTCGGCTATCACTGCTATGCATGGTGTCTCATGGATAATCATTATCATTTCTTCCTCAGAACAAATGAATTGCCAATGTCGAGACTGATGCGCCCGCTAAACGGTGGTTACGCCCGCTGGTTCAACCGCAAGTACCGGCGCAGAGGTTATGTATTCCAGGATCGATTCAAGTCGGTTGTTTGCCAAGATTCTGCCTATGCGAGGGAACTGATTCGGTACATTCATCTCAATCCGCTCAGAGCCGGCTACTTCGGTACCGTGAAAGCACTTGGTCGATTCAGATGGAGCGGCCACAACTATCTGACAAAAGGGACGTGTAAATGGAGCAGCAGATTCGTGTCGCGGAACACGGCACATGCGCGGGAACTGATTCCTATTTCCAAAATCGCAGACTTCCTTGGCATAACTTGCTCTCCCGCAGCCCGCCTATTTCGCAGAGGAAAGGGGATGTTCGGGAAGGTAACAAAAAGGACCTGCTGCGCCACCCAACTAAGGTCATAAAGCTAGTCCGTCCCGCACCTCACAAGGAAGAAGGCGAAGAAAGGAATCCCTCTCTCCGCCTTCCAATCCTGTGAAGGCTTCGCGTAGAAGCGAACTTACTTCTTCTTCTTTGCTGCCTTCTTCGTGGCCTTCTTCTTGGC
>WJMI01000375.1 GCA_014728015.1 Chitinivibrionales bacterium
GAAGCTAAGTGGCTATTCAGTTTTGTTTCGAGTCTCTACCAGATGCTGTTGAATCAGACGCAAAATAGAAAAATAAATATTGAAGTGTCCCATAACTAATCCGCAGCATTACATCGATTTCAATGCAGCCTGATATCACACAACCTGTAGTGATTCTTGTGGTTCTGCCATGTCATATGAGGGGATATGTTTCATGCCCGACTCTGATTCAATGCGCAATGCACGAAGCTATCTGAATCGGATTCTCGCAAGCGGCCAATTGAATTTGGATTTGATTTAATTCGATAAGTGTCTTGTCTGCAAAATGCTGATATTCAGCTTTGCGCTATCGGCGTGATTGTAGGGAATCTTGGACTGATGAGTCAATCGCTACTCAGGGCCTGCCATTTTTTATTCTTTTTCCTTTATCTATATAATTTTAGTGGTGGCCTTCAATTATTATATGCACCCTAAGCCTGTTTGAGGTCTGTTGTGCGAACGATTAAAAATCCCATATTGAGAGGTTTTAATCCGGACCCATCGATTCTTCGGGTAAAAGATGATTAGCTGATAGGCATTTTGATTTCCGGGGCGGCGAACAATTTAAGCCTTCGGGCTCGCTGGCCTTCTTGACAATAGCCAGTAGTTTTGTTACCCAGGAGCTTGCAGCCCACCGGTCTCCATCATGAATATCATTGACAGAAGGCCCGAAAATCAAGTTTGGACAACAAGACGGGCTGGGCCATATTTACAGGCGGGACGTCAGACGCATGTCGTGTCGAAGAACTCATAGTCGACGGTAGGTTCGGCGACCTGAGGCAGGGGGTTAGGTTCTGGTGGCGGAGCCCTTGCGGCAGGTTCTTTCCAGAGTCCAGCCGCTTTCAGCCACGTGCGGATAAGGTCCGTATTCTCCCGCTCGATAAACCCGATAACCATCATCTCGGCCCCGCATTTTGGGCACTGGAGAGGGTCGACTTCGTAGACGCACTTTATCAAGGCCGCCCAGGTTATTCGGCACTTAAGCTGATAGGCACTCAGGGGCTCAAGGCCCGCGTCATTTGCGTCCTGCTGTTGCCTGTGAGTTCGCATACCCCGCCGCTTGTTCGAGTAATACCCGTAATACCGTATCTGATGCTCACCCTTGTTTGGGATATGCTGCGTCACTGCGGCGAGAAAATCGAGTGGCTCGAACATCTGGTAGTTTCGGCGCATACCGGGGCTAAGGTCCATCTCGCTACCGAGTTGAGGGAAGCGGAAACATTTGGGGTGGCTACCGTGATACATGACCTTGCCGTCTTGGGTAAGCTTAACCATTCGGGCGAGTGAGAAGGGGCACCGCGCGATGTACTCGACCAAACGCTTCATCCCATCGTGGTCCTCGGCTGCAATGCGGACGCTGGTGTCGATACTGAAGCCCGAGTGCTTCCAGCCCATCATGGAGCCGATATCTTCAAGGTCGAGGAGGCCTGCCTCAAACAGAATATCGAAAACCTTGCCGCGCCAAATTTCTATTGCACGGTCGACAAGGATACTTTGCACGGGGATAAAACACCCCTCTTTGTCGAAAGCGCCTTCGGTGACGACGGCGTGAATATGAGGGTGCCAGTGAACGAGATCACCAAACGTCTGCACAGCACCAACCATGCCTGGTGTGCAGCCCTCCTCGTATGACTCAAGCTCCATGACTTCGTGCACCGTATCGTAGGCAGCGCGGCAGAGGTCTCCAAGAAACCCACGTGTGAAGCGGAAGTAGACGCGCAGCCGCTTTGGAATTGTGAAGACCCACTGACGGTGAGGAACCTGCTGAAGCACCTGCTCAAGAAGACGTATGCCCAGGACAAGCGACCGCTTCTGATCGCACGACGGACAGCACCCGCGCTGCTTGCATGAGTAGGCTACGAAGAACTCTTCTCGGCACTCGGGGCATCGTACTCGAGCAAAACCCTTCCGAAGGTCTCCGCACTCAAGGAACTTCTCGATAGCCTCACGGATGACCGGTCGCCAGAAACCGAATCGCATGCTGTATCGTGGGTCATACTCACGCTCAAACTCGTCGAAGTAGTCGCTCACCAGTCTGTAAAACGGCGAGGCTTCGGGGTCGCGGCGGCGGTAGAACTTCTGCTGGGCAACTGGCTGAGCGGACGACACGAAACTGTTCCTGACTGCGGAAAAGCAAAAAACAGACAAGAAGTGCAACGGGTATGCCAAGGAGCAGGCGCTAACTGGCCAAGGTGTGGATTATCAACACGTTACGAGGAAACCTGCCGTGCGTTCACGGCAAAAGTGCGTCGCAGGGATGCGACCACAAGGCGAGGGTGCTTACAGAAACGCGATGCTTACAGGCGTGGTTGTGCAGAGACGGGGAAGGAAGGTAGTTTACAGAGAGGATATGTGCAGCGATTCGGCAAAGTAGACTCTAACCAGGCAATGCCCGCCGAAGCCGAAGGGGCCCGCCGCGTACGCGGCACCCCGTTGACTCACGGTATTGAGAAAATACTATTTTATTGAATACCAACTCATCATCATAGGACATTATTAACTCCCGACCCGTATATGTGAAGCTGTTCTCGATGCTGTCGCCCAGCTGCTCCACTATCTTGCCGAACACGGAGTAGCGATACTCCTGCACAACCGCGCCGGTCGAGTTGATGATTGCACTCACGCTCCCCAGTCCATCCTGCAGGTAGTAGTAGGCGTTATTCCCGCGTTTCATAGCAAGAGGTTGGTCAATGCCCGGGCCGAATGTGTACGAAGCCAGAATCGTGTCCTGGGGGTTCATCTCAAGTATAAGATCTTCCCCGTCGTAGCGGTACTCCTTTGCCAGCCCGTTGTGCACTTTGCGCAGCCGGCGGCCGAGAGGTCCGTAGACATACTCGACGATATCGCCGTCGGGCCTTTCTACCTTTGTCAGCCGGTTCTCGATACTCCAGGTGTATTTCGTCGTATCCCTGGAAATCTTGTCTATTTTCGCGGTCATGTTCCCGTCGGCATCGTACTCGTATGCATAGCCGTCATTGTCCGCGAGCATCCGGTTCACCGAGTTGTGGCTGTAATTCCCTCCGGTACGGTTTCCAACCGCATCGTAGGTGAATGTCTCCGGCGGATTGCCGACCGTCGGGTGTGTGGCCTCTGTAATCTGATAGAGCGTGTCGTAGTAGTAATCGTGGGCTCCATCGTTATCGGTCATATCCGTTCGCATGCCATTTGCATCATAGGTGTACGCGAACGACCGCAAGCTGCTTGCGCCCAGCCGATGGTCCATGAGTGTCAGGTTACCATTGTCATCGAATGTATAGTGCGTGGCAATCCCATTCGGTCGGCCGATGGTGTCCAACTGACCATGGTCGTACCCGAATGTGTACTCATCATCCTCTGGGCTGATGATCTTGCTCAATCGACCCGAGGTGGAATCATACACGTACTCCGTCACCCCTGCGGGCGATGTCATCGTAACCACGCGGTTCAGAGCATCGTAGGTGTAGACGGGGTCCCCGTTGGTGCACTTTGGCGGGACCGCCATTGCCAAATCTACACTGAAATCTCGCTCACCCACAGGTCTGAACCGAGGTACAAAGTCGCTTTGGCGCCGCTGGGCACCAGTATCCGGAGCCAGACCCGAGGTGGTGGTCATGGCCACAGGCTCTTCGTGGCGCTCCTCTTTTCTTGCGGTGCGTCTTCTGAATGCATCCACAAGCCCTCTCACTAGCCTCCTTATTGCACCGCGGCGTTCCGGCTCGGGCTCTGCAGCAACCTTACCGAAACACGGAAGCATTTCTTGGGTGAGTATTCTCAAGATATGCATACTCGATAGTGTTGGTAAAGGTCAGAAAATCGCCGAAACCGGTCTCACGTCAATGAAGTTCATTTGTTTTGGGGCTAGAAATTCCACGGAGAAATGGCTTCTGTCTCACCGCCGCTTCCGGAGGGAAGGGCCACGGCAACGCAGCTTGGGATGCGGGTTTCGTTGTCGAAGCTGTCCTTCACCGCAATGGCAAGCCTGAGCAGAAAGAGCGGCCCGGCAGGTCCCCACCCTTCTTCTTCGATAGATACGTCAAACTGCTCGACCCATGACGCCTGTGACTGAAGCACAATCGCGGTATCGTTTCTCAGAAGCTTACCGCCATACCATTCGTAGCTCAACGTATCCCCCGTCCCAGCCGACACAAAGGATAGACCGTAGCCATGCCAGCCGAGTAGACGGGGCGATCGGCGTAGCTGACCGGAGATAGATGTCGTGAGCCGAAGTGCTTCCGAATGAAACAGGTCCGCGCGACGGTCGCGCACGGCCTTGCCGTGTATGGTGCTCCAGGCAAGGTACACCATGCTCACGAGCACGGTCCCCAGCGTGACCGCGACCATCAGCTCGAGTACGGTAACACCTCGCGCTGCGCGCCGGCGCACGCGGTCTGGGCGTTGTCGTTTCATCAGTACTCCTCTTCAACCGCCGCGGGATGAAGCAGTCTGAACGCGACGATGGCCGAGTCGCGCCCGGCCTGCCGGACCAGGATTCCTATTTCGCTCTCTTCGGACAGGCTGTCCACTTCGCCGAATTCATCGTGCTCAACCGGTCCGCGTTCCACAATGAGCACCTGCTTGCCAAACGACACTTCGTAGACGGTGTCGCCGATAACCGCCGCATCGCCCGCGTGTGCCTTGAGCCGCTCTGCTTCGTTTGAGGCCAGCAATACCGCGCGCTGCATCCGAAGCGTGGAGATGCGCGTGCGGTCACCAACGGCCAGGATGCGCAGAAAGGCGGTGGAGGCGACGGTCAGGATAACGACCGCGACGAGAATCTCGAGTACGGTCATGCCGCGAGACACGTTCTTTGGCGCGCTCACGATTTCTCCCGCCAATCGACAATACCGGCCAGGCCCACGAAATAGGGGAGCGCATACTCACCGATATTTTCGAGGGGCTCAACCGTGCCGTTCATCATGTTGCGAGATGCATTTGCGGCCTCGGCGGGGTCAACCAGAACTCTCGCCCTGATAACCCCCGCAATACGTCCCGCGTGTGCCACGCTCCCCTGCGACCACAAAATACCGGTGATTTCGGTTTCCGGTTCGGTTTCGATGC
>WJMI01000030.1 GCA_014728015.1 Chitinivibrionales bacterium
GGCACGATCACCGTGAGCGCCGTCATTCCGGCATACAACGCCGCGGCAACGCTGGGCCGAACGCTCGACGATCTGGGCCGGCAGACCCGTGTCCCCGGTGAGGTTATTGTCGTTGATGACGGCAGCACCGACACGACTGCAGATATCGCCGGGCGCGCGGGATGCAGAGTGATACGACTGGACAGAAACGCGGGGTGCGCGCGCGCCCGCAACTTGGGGTTCGCCGAGGCACGCGGGGAGATCATCTACTTCCTGGATGCCGACTGCGCGCCTGAACCCGAATGCCTCGAACGGCTGGTCGCCGAGATAACGCGCAGTGACAGGATCGGCATTGCCGGCGGAGCTGAAATTGACGGCAACGGACCCGACAACCGGTTCGCCCTGGCATACTATGTCTCGGAATGCTATGACTTCGCGCCGCAGCTGCCCGCGAAAAGGCGGATGTATCTTCGCACATCCAACCTGCTGGTCCGCCGGAACGTTTTAGAGAAATTGACAGGCTTCAGAGAGCACCTGTCGGCCGCCGAAGATCTCGAATTCTGTTTTCGGGCCACCCGCGCCGGATACGATGTCGTGTTCCGTCCGGATGCGCGAATCGTGCACAACCACAACCGCCGCGACCTGAAAAGCTTCGCCGCCACGTTCTACCGGAACGGTATCGGCGGTACTCTCTTTCGGCTGATGCACAAGCCCCACGTTCCGTTCAGCAGGTTCTTTCCCGCAAGCCGCCTCTCGTTCGCCCTTTTGTCACCACTTCTGATTCTCTATTCCCTCGCGCATATCATCAGAAAAAACGTGCGATACCGGCCCCTGAGATCCTTTGTCCATGTTCTCCCGCTGGTGTTTATCGGTAGACTGTGCTGGTCCGCCGGAGCGTTTCACGCTCTGGGCATGGACCCGCATGGTTCGCGCCCGGCCACGCAGTCGATCCCGCAGGAGAGGTGATACGATGAGCATGCTGCGTAACATCCGCTACCTGGTGACAAAAAACCATCTGGCGACACCGATCTATCTGATTATGTATGTCACCAGCCGGTGCAATGCGCGCTGCAAAACCTGCTTTCTCTCCAGCAGTCTCAACGCCAACACGGACCTGACCACCGAACAGATTGAAAAGGTTGCATCATCAATGGGAAAGCTCGTGTGGCTGGCCATCGGCGGGGGCGAGCCGTTCCTGCGCGCCGACCTGCCGCATATCTGCCGCGTGTTTGTCAGGGAAACCGGCGTCGAAAACATCTCAATCCCCACCAATGGACTGCTCCCTGAGAAGACCGCATCCATGGTGGCGGACATCGCCGGATCGGTGCCGGGCAGTGTTGTCGTGACGATTTCGCTCGACGGTTTCAGGGAATTCCACGACACGATCCGCGGCGTACAAGGCTGTTTCGACAAGGCGCTGCGCACGGCTGCGCTTGTCGGCGAGCTCAAAAAGCGCTACGCCAATGTATCACTGAAGGTCTGCACGGTCGTGTTCAACCAGAACTACCGCGACGTGCGCAGACTGGCGGCATTCGTTCGGGCGAACATGCCGGTTGACTTTCACAACTTCGAGATGATCCGCGGCGAGCCGGCCGATCCCGACCTCCAGCCGCCGCCCGCCGATGCCCTGGATGCCGTCGCGAAAGACATCCTCGATGTCTACCGCACCTATCATTTCAGCTCGACGTACAGCGCGATCGAATCGCGCCTCGCGGTCGGTCTCAAGAAATACGTGTTGTCAAATACGGTGCGCGTGCTGAAAGGGCAGCACAGCTCGCTTTCCTGCCTGGCCGGCCGCGTACATGCGGTCGTGTATCCCGACGGGCAGGTAGCGCTCTGCGAGCTCAAGGATCCCATCGCAAAGCTTTCCGCCTATAACTACAACTTCCGTGCCCTGTGGGGTTCGGATCATGTCCGGGATGCCGTGAGAAAGACGGGACACGGCTGTGCCTGCACCCATAGTTCGTTTCAAGTCACCAATGCGTTTTTCTCGCCGCGGGCGTTTCCGCAAATCCTGGCATCGTCGATTCGCGCGTAGGGGAAGTACGAGTCGCCCCACGCATGATTTCCAAGGGCTTGGCATGAAGATACTGATGCTCAACAACGAGTACCCCCCCCTGGGCGGCGGGGCATCACCGTTTACCAGGACGCTTGTCGAGGCCCTGACCGCGATTCCCGGAATCCGCGTAGACCTTGTTACCGCATGGTTTCCCGGCCTGAAACGCACTGAGATACGCGGGAACCTGACTATCCGCCGGGTAACCTGCGTGCGGCTGCACAAACACGTATGCACGACGTTCGAGCTCTTCACCTATATGATTGCCGCCTTCTTCAAAGGATGGCGGCTGGGCCGAACCAGCCACTACGACCTTATCCACGCGCATTTCATCGTGCCGGCGGGCATCGCCGCGCGCGCCCTCTCGCGCCTGCTCTCTGTTCCGTACATCGTGTCGAGCCACGGCACTGATGTTCCCGGGTTCAACCCGGATCGTTTCGGCCTGGTCCACCGGGTGATCGCTCCCTGGTGGCGCCGCGCGGCCGCCGATGCAGCGGCGATTATCACGCCCTCCCGCTACCTCAAGGAACTCATCCAATCGAAACTTGACCCCGCGGACCGTGTACGGGTTGTTCCGTATGGATTCGATGCAAACCGGATAGCACCGTCACCGGAAAAGACCGCTACGATACTCATGGTGAGCCGCCTGCTTGAGCGCAAGGGTATCCAGTTCGTGCTTCGCGCGCTGCAACGGCTCGAGACGCGGTTTTCCGCACGGGTCGTCGGGGACGGGCCATACCGGGATGCGCTGCAAACACTTGCCCGTGAGCTGGGCCTGGCCGTGACATTCACCGGGTGGCTGGAAGGCGACCTTCTTGCGCGGGAGTACGCCGATGCCGCCATCTTCGTGTTCCCGTCCTCGTCGGAGAGCTTCGGCATGGTGCTGGCCGAGGCCATGGCCGGCGCGTGTGCCGTCGTTGCCGCCCGCGGGACCGCGTGTGAGGAAGTGCTCGGCGACTGCGGCCTGTATGTGGACCCCGGCTCGGTGGACCAGCTGGCCGATGCAATTGCGTATCTTATTAATAACGCTGATGCCGCCCGCACGTACGGCACGCGCGCGAGAGAGAGGATAGA
>WJMI01000376.1 GCA_014728015.1 Chitinivibrionales bacterium
CATTGGAGGCTTCCGGTGTGAACCACCCCGGGTTCCCAAGAGACATTTTTCCTTGAGAAGGAGGAACAAATGTCAGTACAGAAGCGCTATTCACCAGAGGTTAAGGAACGGGCGGTTCGGATGGTTTTTGAGCATAGCCCCGAATACAGCTCGGAGTGGTCTGCGGTCAGCTCCATTGCGAGCAAGATTGGATGTACCCCGGAGACTCTTCGCAGTTGGGTCAGGCAGACAGAGCGCGACCGTGGTATGCGATCCGGTCTCACGACAGATGAGCGCAGCCGTTTGAAGGAGCTTGAACGAGAGAACCGTGAACTTCGACGGTCCAATGAGATTTTGCGCAAGGCCTCGGCTTTTTTCGCACAAGCGGAGCTCGACCGCAAAGGGAAGTATTAATGGCGTTTGTCGATGAGCATCGGGCTTTGTATGGGGTCGAGTCAATCTGCCGTAACATGCCGATTGCCCCAGCAACGTATTACGCTCATCGGGCACGAGTGCGGAATCCTGAACTGCAGCCACGGCGGATGAAACGTGACATGATTCTCAGGCCTCAGATACAGCGAGTGTGGAAAGAGAACAAGGAAGTGTACGGAGCACGCAAAGTCTGGCGGCAACTGAACCGGGAGGGTATTTCCGTTGCCCGATGTACTGTGGAGCGATTAATGCGGGTTATGGGGCTTTACGGCGCTGTCAGAGGCAAAACGTGTTATACCACCGTATCAGATAATGCATCTGCCTGTCCACCGGATTTGGTAGAACGACAGTTCGCCGCATTGCGTCCCAATCAGTTGTGGGTAGCAGATTTCACGTATGTGGCAACGTGGCGAGGTTTTGTATATGTGGCTTTTGTGATAGATGCTTTTTCACGTATGATTGTTGGGTGGCGTGTTGCGAGTTCGATGAAAACCGACCTTGTTCTTGATGCCCTGGAACAAGCGTTGTTTTCACGTCATGACATCGAGGATGTAATACATCACAGTGACCATGGCGTTCAGTATCTTTCCATCCGCTACACCGAACGACTGGCAGAGGCAGGCGCTCAAGTGTCAGTGGGCTCCAAGGGTGATTCATACGACAATGCACTTGCAGAATCTGTCATAGGGCTTTTCAAGACTGAAGTGATTCGCAGAAAAGGACCATGGCGGAACCTGGAAATGGTCGAGTTTGCCACGCTGGAGTGGGTTGACTGGTTCAACAATCGGAGACTTTTGACACCAATTGGGGATGTTCCACCTGCAGAATATGAAGAAATATTTTATCAAGCAAAAGAAGAAGCTGTTATGGCGACAGTACTCAAATAAACAAGTCTCTGGAAAACCCGGGGTGGTTCAATATGGGAACCAATACAACATCGAGTGGGCAGACTATTGGGGATACCGCACTACCCACAGCGACGCTTGGTCACTGCAGCAAGTGAAGACTTTGTCAGGGGCGGAGATCAGGTGGCAATATGAGGACAACAAGTTCGATAGAGCGAACGGTCAGGTGGTCGAGACCGACGGTTCCGGGTTGCCTGTAGTCAGGGAAGAAGGTGGACCACGAGTCCAGCAGGTTCTCGTATCTGATGGCGTGGCCGATGAGCTCACTTGGAGCTACTTCTACACAGACGAGCCGGGTGTGTTCGTCGAACAGCCCAAGGCGAATGGCGAGCCAAACTGTTCAGGACACGCCACAGCTCTTCCTAATCCATACTTGGCACAAACCGACACCCGGCCTCTCCGGACCCGTGGTGGACTGTATACGTCGACAACAGTGCAATACGAGATGGTACAGGTCGTTAGGGACTATCAACCCGGTGCGACCAATCCAGCGCCCCATGGCTATGTTGTGTATGAATTCTACACATCAGAAGAACATCCAAATGGTGGAAAATACGGCGACTTCGACCTTAGCTGGAGACGGGGCCAACTCAGGTGTCAGACCGCGCATAATGCCGAGGGAGAGCCGATATCAAAGCTGCAGAATATCCACTGCTTTGATGCGCAGGATCCAAATGTGCGGATTGTAAAGGGACACCAAATCGTTCGGGAAGTGGGATGGCCGCGACTGGTTAAGTCCATCACGACACTTGATGGGGTCTCTAGGACAACGGAATTCCGGTATGCTCCAGAAATACCCGCTGCGCCAGACCAAGTTCCCAAAGAAAACACGAAAGTAGTGCTTGACAATGCATTGGGAGTTCCTTCATTGTATGTAACCAGCGATCCCGAGATTCCTTGGTACCTTGAGCCTGTCAGGGTCGCGTATGGAACTTTCAACATGTTCGGCAAGAAGTGCTTCTTGGTGGTGATGACAACGGCAGAGGTACATGACGTTTATGAAGACTATCCACCATACTCAAATCCACCATATTCAAAACAGTACATGAATTTCCAGGTGTATTACGATTTCGAACCCGTACCTGGCTATATACATGCACAGAGTCGAACAATCGGGAATTGGACGCCCTTCTGGCAAGAGGGAACCCCGTGGGGAACCGGCGTGAATTATCCGATAGCACTTCTTGGCGAAGACGACATGATTGCGGTGATCTACGGATTGAAACAGTACAACATTTGCCTCTCAGTTGATGACGATGGGAAGATCTCCCACGAAAAGGGCGGTACAGATTCTTGCCTTAATTCGTTTGTTCGGCAGGGAGTGATATCTACAGAGCTTAAGGAGGACGTGTCCGATCTCGTGGCATATCAATACAAGACCGATGGAGTCACCATTTACCAATTGAATCCAATCGATGCGTTGGTCGAGCTCGACGCAGCGGACGAGCAATACAAATTCTCTGATCGAGATGGGCAGCCCAATCTTACCATCCAATATGCCGCTGACGGCACAACGCCATACCGGGTATCCAAGCCGCTGCAGGCGTATTGGTACTACCCCGGCATGGCCGACAAACACATGCTCACGCAAACGTGTGGCACGGAAATCCGCAACAGCACGGACGTTGTCGACGAAACGGTAGTGACAGCCAGCGCAACGACTTGGGATGCGGGCAGCGGTGCATGGCGGCCTCGATCTTCATACGTATGGAAGTGGGCCATGAACGAAGACGGCACTGCTGCAGAGGACTTTGACGGTTTCAATTACGGTACGCCACCGCCCGGGGATAACACAGAGGGCTGGATTCGTCAGAGTTATCACGAAATTCAGGACAAGTATGGGCACGTAGTTGATCTTTCAACAAGAGCCGGGGCATCGGGATATCTTCGTACGGCGACGATATACGGTCTCAAGAACTCGCTTCCAGTTGCCACTCTGCAAGGCATTCCTTTTGACAATTGCGCGGTGTTCACATGTGACTATGACGATAACGCCGCTGACCCCAACGCGGACTTCGATGAATACAACGGTTGGATAAAAGGCGATCGCTTCACGAGTCCCGCAGGCATATGTGCACTGGCGACCGGTACCGCGCATTTTGGCGAGCAGACCGTGCACGCAAAGAACTCTTACGGTCCTACCAAGAACGTGGATGCTGTAGTTGCGGATGCAAGCCCGGATCATGTCTTCTCAGCCTGGGTGTGCCCGCTGCCTGGAGCAAGTGACAAGGTTCGCATGGCTGTCGGCATACACAAGGCGGATGGCAGCCAGATAGGCTCCTGCGACAAGGTTGTTGATAATTTGAATGTTGACGCTTGGCAGTACATTGAGCACCGATTCAGCGCAGCCGAGATCAAGAGCAAAATCGGCACTCATCCACTGTCCGACGTTGGCTATTTCCGTATTTGGCTTGGGAATCTTCCTAGCGACGGCCAAGTGGGGGTCGCCGATTTCTTTGTTGACGATATCCGTTTCTATCGATCCAACGCGCTGGTTACCACGACCTACTACGATAGTCGGTTCGGTTTGCCCATGTGCAGGGTGGATGCCAACAATAACCCGGGCAGGCGGATAACTTACGACGGTTTTGGGCGGCCCGAGAAGTGGCACAAGATAGATGTGAAGCATCACAGGCCCGGTGGCGACGCGCTGGTGATGGAGAAGGCGTATCATCTTATGGGAGATCTATTTTTCGACGATTTTGAGGGCGTGCAAAAGACAATTGTGGTCGACGCCACGAGCGAGTACGAGTATGGGGCCGGGTACAATTCTGCCCGCAGTGCCGAGCTTCACGTGGGTACGTCCAACTATGGGCACATCGAAGTGCCCTCTTCGGTAGCGGCGGATATGCCGGGAAAGTCAGGACTCGCATCGTGGAAATACAAGGCCGCTGAAGGCAGCACGTGGGATGTCTTCTTCTACTACCTTGACGGTCAAGGTCTGCATTATAAGGCCGTCGGATCGATAGCAGGTACAGGAGAATGGGATGATGCACTTGCGCACTTTGACCTGTCGGATGTATCCGGGGTGCAACGGGCGTTTTTTAGTATGTCCTCGGCGACAGATCAAGACTTGTTGTATATCGACAACTTTGGCGTATCTGGGTATGCCCAGATAAGTAGCACGCAATAGACGTGAAACAGTGTTTTCTACTTTTTCTTCCTGTGGGCCTTTTTGTGGCTTGCTTCGAGTTGCCAACGGAAGTCGACACACAAGACGCGTCGCTCGTGATCTCCGACAGCAGTGCTTCCATGACCTCGGAAGTCCTTAGGGGTTCCACATACAGAGACACCATTCACGTACGCGGTACAAGTAGTGACAGCGTGTCATTTGCCATCCTTGAAGGCGGGCAGGCTGCCTATCTCGTGGCAGACAGTATTCTCATTTGGCCTGCAGCATGGGATTATCCTTCTGACTCGGTTGTGTTTTCAATACAAGTTTGTGATGCAGAGAAGGCCTGCGATACGGTGTCTTGGGTCGTAGCGGTGATAGATGCTCCCGTTTTCGACAATACTGTCGCCGACATGTCGGACACGGCCATAGCAGATTCGGTGTATTGCGATACTCTCCATGCGCATGATTTTCATCAATCACCACTCGAATTCGCGGTCATTCGAGGCTCATCAGAGATTTCGATAACAGATAACATTATACGTTGGCACCCAAGTGGGACTGATACCGGAGAGCCTGAAATATCTGTTCAGGTTTGCAATGGCAGTGGGTGTTGTGATACGCTGTCGTGGCAAATATCGGTGGTTTGGAAGGACATAATCCGCGGGAGATTGCTATTTGAAGATGGGTCGCCAGCCGACAGCGCACGCGTCTATTTTGTGCCGGTCAACTATAAGGGTCCGGTGCCTTTACGTCGGCGCAGGGCGAACTCCGTCGTTGGGTTCTACTTCCGTGATTCAACGGCCGACTCCACTACTACTGATACTAGGGGTGAATATTCAATGGAAAGCCTTGGTCAAGGTGTCTATAACATATTGGCGATGTCGCAGGACGTCTATTCACTTAGGTACTCGGTTGCCTGTACCGTGGGCATGGGTATCGTAGACATTCCTGCAGACACATTAAGGCTACCGGGCAGTATTCAAGGAAGGGTCGGCCTGCAAGCTGGACATGATCCCCGCACTGTGCTTATAATGGCGCTCGGAACACCCTTCGTGTCGGCCTGCAGCGACACATTGGGTACCTTCACGCTAATGGATCTGCCCACGGGTGCGTACAATCTCCACTTTGTTTCAACGCTTGATGCCTATGTTCCGCTGGATGTGGCCACGAATGTTGAATCCGAGAAAAGTACGGATTTGGGGGTTGTCTCATTGCCTATAAGTGGGACTGTGCCATGAAGACAAAAAAGTTGACGAGAGGCCAATAAACATGGTAGCCACCCGTCGCACAAAAGCGATACATTGCGGAGTTTCCCTTCCCCCTTTTGAAATCCCCCAATCCTTTTTTTGCCGCCTGATAAAGCGGAGTTTCCGTTCGTCCACTCCTCCGCATGCGAGGCGGGTCGCTCCAGGGCGCGAGTACACGCCCTTCTGCGCCCGCTAAAGTGGGCGTAGTCGTCGTACGCCCGGATCAAAAGGGGGCAAGGGAAAGGCGGTTTGCGCGGCGTGCGCTTTCGCTCGACAAAAACGCTTTACGCGTACATCGTGTCCGCCCGCGTTTTTGCGCCGCCGCTCGATAGCTTTTGTTCGCCGGGTGCAATGGGATGTAGCCCGCTTGCCGCTCAGGCTTGCAAGGTAGCCGCGCTGATGCCGAGCGCGGGAAACTCGTATCTCCCCACCCCCCGCGCCGCGTTTTTCTCACCGGCATTGATTGCGCATGCCGGTATCACTTTGCGCCGCTCCCGTCCGGCCCCCAGTGGCCTCCCTTTTTTCTTTAGCAGCTAAAGAAATAGACTCCGTCACGGCACCAAACCTTACGTACTACCTTACGTAAGGTTTTCGATGCGAACACCTGCGCCAGTGCACCGGTTTTGCGCGAGGCTACGAACTCGTTGCGGACCGGCATCCTCGAAAAATGCCGGGGAGACTACTATATGTCAATAAGGAAGACAGCTATGGCATGGCCCGGAAACGGGCGACTAAAGAAGAAACTTTGCTCGCTTTGCGGCGATCCGCGCAGCTCACAATGGCGGTAGATCGGACAGGCGTACTTTTGCATAGCCTGCCTTTTTGCGATCCTCCGGGTGTGGCTCGATAGCCAGAATGGTGATCTCGCTTTTGCCCGGTCCGTATGCCCAGAAAATCCGGCCCGCTGCCGGAGTCTTGTTCTCAAGATACGATTGCCAGACTTTGAACCCGGCGATTTTGGAAAGCGGCTCAATCTCGTGAGAATTAAGGCTTGGATAGCGTGGGTCGAGCGATAGATGGTTAAGGGCGCGGAGCAACTTCTTGAATGTCTTCAACTCGCCCTTGTCGAGTTTTCCTTGTTCTTCCCGTGCGCACAGATCCTGCCAGTATGCTTCCATGCCCGGAACGCCCATGCGCACGGTGAATGCCATCCGCTCAGTCCTTTTCCTTGAGATACTTGCGATATTTACCGAAATCCACGGCGGAACCGGCCTCACCTTTCTTCAGGCTGCGCACCGAGCCGTAGAGCATGCGCCGCGCATTTTCCGAAAGCTCCTCGGGACTTGCGAGGACTCTGGGGGTCATCTCGATTTTGCCGCTGTTGAACACGCGCACATGGTAGCGGTTGAACGCGGCTATGCCGCGAATGACGCAGCGATGTTTATTATCGAGCTTGGCATCATATTCTTCAACAATTCTTTCAACCATAAAAAACCTCCAGAATCATCAGCAATAGATACAGCGGCTAAAAAACAGTACTTCTTTAAGGGCCAAAAGTATTCAGGTGGGAAAATCCCACTTGTTTAAA
>WJMI01000377.1 GCA_014728015.1 Chitinivibrionales bacterium
GACCGCCTTCGCAACTGGTGTTCTTCCAGATATCTACGCATTCCACCGCTACACCTGGAATTCCATCACCCTCTCCCATACTCAAGAAAGACAGTATTAAAAGCAGGCCACAGGTTAAGCCTGTGTCTTTAACTCCTAACTTATCTTCCCGCCTACACTCCCTTTACGCCCAGTGATTCCGAACAACGCTAGCCCCCTACGTATTACCGCGGCTGCTGGCACGTAGTTAGCCGGGGCTTCCTCGAGTGGTACCGTCAAGGCCCGAAAATATTACTTCCGGGTTTTTTCTTCCCACTCAACAGAGCTTTACAATCCGAAGACCTTCATCGCTCACGCGGCGTCGCTGCGTCAGACTTTCGTCCATTGCGCAAAATTCCCTACTGCTGCCTCCCGTAGGAGTCTGGGCCGTATCTCAGTCCCAATGTGGCCGATCACCCTCTCAGGTCGGCTAACCATCACTGCCTTGGTGAGCCGTTACCTCACCAACAAGCTAATGGTCCGCAAGCCCCTCTCCAAACAGTAACGTACGTGTAGAGGTCACCTTTAATCACGAAACCATGCGATCTCGTGACCACATCCGGTATTATCCCCGCGTTGGCAGGGCTATCCCGAACTTGGAGACAGGTTGCTTACGTGTTACTCACCCGTTCGCCGCTGTACTGACACCCCGAAGGGTGCTTTCTCGCACGACTTGCATGTATTAAGCGCGCCGCCAGCGTTCGTTCTGAGCCAGGATCAAACTCTCCATAAGTAAATCGAGAGTTTTCATCCCTCAAAAAAAATGTACGGAGATCCGATTACACACATCGAAGCTTTCAAAGAGCAGTCGCCAGCACACCGGCTGGCGATCCTACAATATACAATAACCACAATCCGGTGTCAATACTCACATTAACCCGACCGGTATCCGCATGGTGCCCCCAGCACGATTCGAACGTGCGGCACCAGGTTTAGGAAACCTGTGCTCTATCCTGCTGAGCTATGGGGGCACGCGGAGCCCTCTATTAAAGAGCTGGAAGCGGCTCTAATATATCTCCGTGCACAACCTCAAGCAACCGCATGCCCCAGCGCCCCTACAGTCGCGCCCTCCCATAGCAAGGTTCATTCCAGATATCGCGGCAGCATGAATGTGACATTCCGACCCGGGAACAAAACAACGTATCTGTCTCAACAACAATGTATTACAGAGGAGCTGACTAACCCCTACCAGTAAAGCAATACGCCGGGCCCCGCAAGCGTTGACAAGGCGGGCTGGTCCGACCGGGAGATTATAGAAAGCCGTTCATCCTGTGGCGCATGGAACACCCGACCGTGGGAGGAAACAGTGCCGGGATGGCCCCCACTGCATAGTCAGTACGAAATGAAGAAACACAAGCCTGCTAGTATCGTACGGTAAAACCGACCTCACCATCCACCAGCGCGACCTCTTTGATCGAAACATCCGAAACACGGCTCAACATCGGGCCCCGCTCGAGCTGATTGCAGAACGAATACACCCGTTGTGTCTCGCCCTGCACCTCGACCTCAACCGCGCCCCGCGCGGTATTGCGCACCCATCCGGTGACACCCAGCGCCTCCGCCTGCTCCCGGGCGAAAAACCGGTATCCCACACCCTGCACCCGCCCGGCGACCGTCACGGCCAGACGCTTCACGCGCGCACCGTCTTCGCCCTTTGCCGCGCTCCCCTTCTCCGGCGATGCCACTGTTTACTTCCGCGAGAAAAAATTGAGGATCAACGTGAGGACCACACTTAGAAGAATGCACGTCGCAATGGGAACGTATACCTTGAACCGCCCCGAACCAAAACTGAAATCCCCCGGAAGGCGCCCCAGGGGAAGCTTGTCCGCCACCGAAAACAGCACGCCTATCACAATCAATACCGCGCCCGCGATGATCAGAAACCGTCCGCTCTCAAACCAGTTCATGCCGACCTCTGTGTTTCTATTTATATAGAGTCATCTTGTCCGCCGCCGCCCCAGGCCGGCTCCTAGATTTCTTCAAACAGGCTGCCCTGCGCCCCCGAACCCTTCTTCCCCTTCGGCGGTTTGACCCCGAGATAGGTGTATGTCCGCGCGGTCACTTCCCTGCCCCGCGGCGTGCGCTTCAAATATCCCGCCTGTATCAAGAACGGCTCGTATACCTCTTCTATGGTATCGGGCTCCTCGCCTACCACCACCGCCACCGTGTTGATCCCCACCGGCCCGCCGCCGTAATGCTCCACAATGGCCCCCAGTATCCGGCGATCCATCTCGTCAAGACCGCAATCGTCAACGCCCAGCATGGCAAGGGTCTCTTTCACCACCAAAACATTCACCCGGCCGTCGGCCTTCACCTCGGCCACATCCCGGGCCCGCCGAAGAAGCCGGTTTACTATGCGGGGCGTGCCGCGCGCACGGGTACCCAGAACAAGCGCGGCATCAGGATCGCAGGCCACGCCGAGAATGCGCGCCGAACGAAGCGCTATCGTCTGAAGGTCCTCCGGACCGTAATAATCCACGCGTCCCACATACCCGAACCGGGCGCGCATCGGCGATGTCAGCATCCCCGCTCGCGTTGTCGATCCCACCAGCGTGAACCGTTTCAGCGGAATCCGGATGGCCCGCGCCGCGGGACCGTCACCGGTCATAATGTCAAAAACGAAATCCTCCATGGCCGGATACAGGCACTCTTCGACCACGCGATTCAGACGATGCACCTCGTCGATAAACAGGATTTCCCGCTCGGAAAGATTGGTCAAATTACCCGCCAGATCCCCCTTGCGCTCGAGGACCGGCCCGGATGTCGCCTTAATCCCAACACCCAGCTCGTTGGCCAGTATGCGTGACAACGTGGTCTTGCCCAGACCCGGAGGCCCGCAGAACAGCACATGGTCCAGCGCCTCGCCGCGCTTCTTCGCGGCCTCCACAAACACCGCCAGGTTCTTCTTCAGTTTCTCCTGCCCGACAAAGTCGGCAAACCGCTGCGGCCGGAGCGATGCATCAAACGCGGCATCCTCGTCACTGCGCGCCCCGGAGATCGTTTTTCTGTTATCTGGCTTGTTCATGGCAACGACAGAGGTCGGATGTCAGTAGCTCGTTGGCGCACCCCCGTGCCGACTTTTGACATTGTACCTCTGACTTCTTCCTAAATCACCTGCAAGGCCCTGCGAATCCACTCTTCCACCGGCGCTTCGGTCTCTATGGTTTCCTTAACCCGCGAAAGCGCCCTGGTCACCTGCGCCTCCGAATATCCCAGCGATACCATCGCTGCATACGCGTCACGGTCGGCGATGTCAGCCGCGCCCCCCTCGCCGGAAGGCCGTTCGGCCTCAACGCCGTCGTCCGGCGCAATCTTGCCCCTCAGCTCGACCGTCAGGCGCTGCGCGGTCTTCGCGCCCACACCCGGGATGCCCTTCAGCCGTGACGGGTCCCCGCTTGCAATCGCCCCGGCAAGCCCCGCAATGGAAATGTGCGAGAGTATACTTAACGCCACCCGCGGGCCCACCTTGCTCACTCCTATCAACTGGCGAAATGCATCACGCTCGGCATCCGTGGCAAAACCGTATAGCCGGTGCGCATCCTCCCGCACCTGATAATGCACCAGCACCCTGGCCTCATGGCCCTTCCCGGGAATGCGCTCGAATGTGGATGCCGGGATCTCCAGGGCATATCCCACGCCGCCGACATCGAGCACGAGCGCCGATGGCGTCTTTTCAGCTACCATGCCCTTGAGATACGCAAACATCCGCCCCTGCCCCTCTATCGGCCGATCACGCTGTCCGCACGGTAGTGATAAAAAGCGCACAGGGCCGCGGCAAGCGCATCATAGGCATCAGCCTGCGCGTGCTTCTCCCCGGGAGACAATAATGTCTGCACCATATACGACACCTGGTCCTTGGCCGCGTTCCCGTTTCCCACCACCGTTTTCTTTATCTCCGTTGGAGAGAATTCCATCACCACGGCGCCGCTCTTGCGCGCCGCCAGAAGCGCCAGTCCCCGCGCGCAGCCAAGCACCAGAGCGGTCCGCGCGTTCCGGCCGTAAAACGCCTGCTCGACACACACGCACGAGGGCATATGCGAGACAATCCGTTCACACAGGCCATCGTATATCACCTCGAGCTTCTCGGCAAGGGTTGCGCCCGACGGCGGTCTTATGATTCCGGAATCCACCCAGAAAACCGTATTGCCGTCGGCACGTATCACCCCGTACCCGGTAATAGCGGTGCCCGGATCCACCCCGAGAAACGTCATGCCCGCACCTTCCACCGCCGGCCGCCGGTCACC
>WJMI01000378.1 GCA_014728015.1 Chitinivibrionales bacterium
GGGTATGACGGCGTCATACCCCGACCAGGGGGCTGGCATCTCCAAGAATTAAAGATCTTCTTCTTTGTCGACAATCTTGAAAATTGTATCGAGGCTGGTCATTTCGAAGAGGCGGCGGATGTAGCCCTGGGGGTCGGGGTTCATGTTGAGAATCACCATGTCCCTCCCTTGCTCCTGGAGCATGGTATGATGGCCGACTATCGCGCCCAGGCCGAAGCTGTCGATGAAATCAACTTTGGTCAGCTCAATGATGACTTTCTTCCGGCCGCCTTCCGAGAAGCTTTCCAGGCGGCCTTTGAACTTGTCCGAATCGACATTAACAATCCTGCCTTCGAGTACGAGGATTTCGTTTTCGCCTGCAGTGCGCGTAGTGATTTTGATTGCCATAGGATCCTGCCTTTGCCGGTGTGAGTCAAGATTATACCACATTTCTGCCCCTGTGACAAGGGTCACGCACGCTTGAGTGCGGGCAGTCAGTCGGATGTATTTTCTTGGCATGGCCCACGACATGCTTCGCAGGATAGAAGACCTGTACCGCGAGCTCCCCGGTGTCGCCTGCGAGGGGTGCGGCGAGTGCTGCGTTTCGCCGGCATGCACGCTCGCGGAATTCGTGTATTTGATGAAAGGTGCGGGGGAGCAGCTGCCTGCCGGCATATTCCGCGAGCGGGTGCTCTCAACGCCCGAAGAGCACCCGTCGTATGAGAACAACCTCAAGTGTTTCTTCCTGACCGGCAATTCCTGCTGCGTGCATTCGGCGCGAACAGGCGCCTGCCGCCTGTTCGGCCTTCCCGCTCTCCGGGAGCTCGGCATTCGCGACATGGTATACTGCGCGCGGGGTATCAAGGCCACCGGCGACAACGTCGATGCGGCATGGATTCGCGAGTGGCTCGAGCGGCTGGTGCAGGTGGATGCCGCGCTGTACGCCTACGGCGAAGAACCGTATTTCGTGACAGGATTCAACGTGCACTGCTGGCTCGATATCTATTTCGATGAGTCGATCGATGCAGGCGTGTTCTCCGACCTTCGCCGCCTGCTCAGGGATCACCTCGACCTGGGCTTTCTTGAAGGCACATATGTGCCGCAAACCGGTCTGAAAGAGAAGGTAGACAAGATCTCGGTGCTTTCCGCGATGCAGGGCATGGCTGATCCGGAGACCATCACGCGCCTGCTCGTGTCGATCCGCGACGATTACCCGCGGACAGGAACGTACTATGTCCAGGAGGCTCTTGCGCTTCTTGCAGCGCTCGGCAACGGCCCGTGATAGGCAAAATGTGCGCAGGGCGGCCACTTCGGCTTTGCGTCCGTGCGCACAGCATGGTACTATTTGAATGTATGAGCATTCCTATTCGACACAGGCTGCTGGTTTTTCTTCTTGCTTGCTGCTGTTCGGGGCGAAGTCTTGCCGAGACAGATCCCACCGGCGGCTATCCCAACTGGCACGAGCGCGGGCTTTTGGTATTGACCAATGCCTGCCGCATGGCACCGCAGGCGTTTCGCGATGCGTATATCGGTTTGTATAGTATTCTGCTTCCGGCAAGCTCGCCGGCGGTGGCTCCGGTGTACTGGAACTACGACCTTAATCGGGCGGCCCGGTTTCTCGCCAAAGACATGGCAAACAATTGCGGACTGAACAATCACCTGTCCTGTGACGGAACGGATTGGTCCACGCGCGTGCAATCGTACTACAACAACAAGAGCAGCACTATTGCCGAGAACATTGCCACGGGGCGTGAATCCCCGCAGGGAACCATGCGTCAGTGGATACTCGACGGCAATCCGCCGCCTTCGGATGGCAATGCCGGACATCGCGACAATATCATGAATGCCTCGTACCGCGAGCTGGGGTGCGGATATGCCTACGGGCAGCAGGATTACAATCATTTCTGGGTGGAGGACTTCGGCGGCGGAGCTCCCGAGGTCGATAACCATATTGTCTGCGGCACGCATTTCTTTCTGAAAGAGGATTCGACAACTTTCATGACCGCCTACTATGACAGCACCGGTCAGGCGCCATTATCGGCGGAACTGGTGCTGAACGGGATTCGTCACGATATGTCCATGGAAATGGGCACGACCGGCAAGGGTGCTTTCAGTGTAACGCTTCCCGCATCCAACGGGTGCCGGTACTACTATTTCGACTTCGTTGACGGCAATCAGGGGGAATGGCGATATCCGGAAGCCGGCTACCTGGCAACCTATGGCGAAGGAGGCTGCACCGAGTATTACAGCACCGATATCGTCCGGTGGGATGCACCTGTATCGCGCGGAATGCCGGTAAGGCCCCGGTTCTTCATCGGCCCCGGGGCTCGATTGACGGTCCGTCTTGAGGGAGGGGACGCAACGAATGTGGACTTGTGTACGCTTGCCGGGCGGCGGCTCCTGTCCCGCCGTGTACCTCCTGATCGGGGAGCGGTCACGATTGGTCTGGGCGCATGCTTTAGCGCGGGAGTGTATTGCGCGCATCTCAGGTATGCCGATGGCTCATCCACACGGTTTCACGTAGCGATCGAACGGTGAGCGGGCGTGCTGCAATGGGCCGCAGAGGCCGGGCTGACCAACGTGGGGGTACAGGGCATGCAGATGTAGAAGGGCATGCTGAATAGTATCTTTTACCTGAAGGGCCGCGTTTTGCCCGCGAATCCCGCGATGCGGTTCCGCACTATCCTGAAAGGCTTACGACATGCAGGTACGAGAAGAGCAGGGATATACGGTCCTTGAGATGGACCCGTATATCGCGAAGGATGCTGTCCCCGGTATATGCAAGAGTCTCGATCCGCATTTGGAGGGCGAAGGGAAGGAGTTGATCCTCGACATGTGGGAGGCCAAGACCCTGAACAGCTCGATGGCCAGCGTTATCGTGCACATCGTGAAAAAGCTGAAAGAAACGAAGTCAACGCTTCATATAGTCAACCTGGCCCAGAACGTCACGAATGCTCTTCAGACGCTGCATCTTGCCGACTTGGTGCGCACTCACGAGACAGCCCTTGATTTCGAGATAGAAAAAGGTGTCGAGATCAAGAGCATTATGCATTGAATTCGCGTCCGCCCCGGCCGATGCAGACGGCGCGTTTTCCGCTTCCGCCGCGGTGACCCCGCGCCCCGGCGCAGGCGACGCTCGGTTTGTTCCGCTTTCCCCCGGTCGATGTATGTTTCAAGCAACCATGAGTGCCACCCGAATCGTGTCGGCCGTCCTGATAGGCGTATCGATGCTTCTCGCCGATGTCGTGTATCTCAAGGACGGCGGCTGGGTTGAGGGAGTGGTAACCGAGCGCACTGCGGAGAATGTGACAGTCGACCTGGGTTTCGGGACGACCGTTATTGAGAGCGCCAATATCGAGCGTGTTGAGAGGGGTGATGCCGCTGAAGCCCGGAGTCTCCAGAGCGAGTGGGGGGAGACATTCTTCGACCAGGGACGCTTTGTTCCCGCCCGGCTGGCCGGCCTGGGCGACACGCTTTCGCTCCTGACACAGGCACGGTCGCGGGCTGTCCGGTGGCATCGGCGGCGGCAGGGGCTTGAGCGCGATATCCATGACCTGCGCGCGCAGGTGGACTCGCTTCGGCTCGCGCTGGTGCAGGCCGGCAAGCGCGTGAAGCAAGCGTCGCCGCACGGCAATGTGCGCGCCTACAACCATCTGGTTGCAGAGGCGCACGGATTGCGGGCGGACATCGATATCGCCCAGCATGAATTGGCGCTGGCGCAGCGCGAGCTTGACGAGGGAAGTTCCGCCCTGTCGGAGTACTCCGGCCTTCTCGGCTCATTCGAAAAGCAGGTTCTTCGCGCAAGGAAATCCCTGCGAGCCATAACTGCGGAGGAACGGGCGTTCTTCGGGCGGGTTGAAGGGCGGCTGAAAGAATTCAGGAGCGATTTCGAGACCACACGCATAGAGAAGCCGCGCCGTATCGGAAGACACCTGGTGGTCACGGCCCGGATAAACGGCACCGCCCGCGGCAGGTTTATCCTTGACACCGGCGCATCGCTGGTGAGTTTCTCCCGTGATTTTGCCGACAGGCTGCGCATTGCATTTCCCGATACGGATCCCATTGAAGTGACTCTGGCCAATGGGGAGCGGGCGAGCGCCCGGCCGGTGATGCTGCGGTCGGTGACTGTGCAGGATGCCACGGTTGAGAACGTTGCCGCCGTAATGCTCGAGAAACCGCCCGGTGAGGGTGTGGACGGGCTCCTCGGGATGTCGTTTCTGGGCAAATTCCAGATAAACATAGATGTGCACGGGAATGTCCTGGAGCTGCAACGATTCACCGGGCGGTGAGCCGTTGCGTAGCGGCACATGGACACGCGGCGGAAACGCAGGGGCCGCCGGATGGACTTGCACGGGCAAGATTGGGATGTATTTTCTCTGTTTCGAGAGCCTGCCTGTGGTGCCCGTGCGTGCGTGGTGGTGAAAGGAAACGGTGTGGACGGTGTCAGCGTAACGGCCCATTGGTCCGGCACGAACGAAAACCTTCATGGTGGATTTGGCCAGATCTGGCGTCACGATATTACGGATAGTGTTGTCAAGAACCGGGTCATGCTCAGCGAGGGTCCTGCGCGCAACCCGGTGATAAGCCCTGATGGCACACGCGTAGCTTTCGCGCGCTGCGACAACCGGGTGTGCGTGATGCCGCTTGCCGGCGGAGAAGTCCGTGAATTGAGTACCGGTCACGGCGAGGGCTGTCTGGACTGGCCGTCCGGCGACTGGATATACTACAACAAGGGCCGGTATGACGATCCCGAGTATTCCGCGCAGCTGCATCGGGTAAACGCGGTCACGGGCGCTGATGAGCATGTGGTGACCTGGTGCAAGGGCATATGGCGGTTCGGCATTTCCCGCGATCTGACCAGGGCGGCCGTGCGGCCGAACGATACGCAAATCGCTCCCAAGGGATGTGTCACGGCGTACGATATGGTCAATGACAACGGCGTGCTGCGCAAGGAGCGTTCCACCCGGATCAGCGAGGGGTTTCGTTGCTGTACCGGGATCGATCCCGCGGGCGACTACCTGATGATCGGCAACCGGGAGCACACGGGCACCAGCATCGCTCGGTGGGAAGATATCGGCGACATCGTATTCCACTTTGATAATGAACAAGCCGTGTCGTGGGGCCCGGACACGCGCGACAGCGGGCTGAGCCATAACAGGAATACGTGGTCGTCAAATTCGTCCAAATGGATTTGCATCCACATGGGATGGGGGTTTCGGGGAGCGGAGGGCGCCAATCAAATACTGATCAACTGGGTGGACAAGAAGAGGGTACGCGTGACTGACAACGAAGAAGGATCGAAGCAGTTTGACTGCTGCGGGGATCTGTGGGTAAGCAAAGAATAGAAAACGCGCAACGGGAAGAGGAAAAACGATAGGGGCAAAGGGGAGGAATAGCTCATGGCAAGCGTAGAAGAAAAAGTCAAGGAGATTACGTCGAAGGTGACCAAGGTCCCGGTCGAAAAAATCGAGCTGGAAAACGCTTTTGCCGCGGACCTCGGCGCCGACAGCGTGCAGTCGGTTGAGCTGGTCGCCATGTTCGAGGATGCGTTCGGCATTACACTCGACGAGGACGAGGCCTTGAACGTCGATACTGTCGGCGGAGCCATTGAGTACATCACCAAGGTATGTGCTGAGCAGGATGTAAAGACAGAGTAGGTAGAAGTCAGAGGCCAGCCTGCCGGGCCGTAGTTTGTCCACGAACATGACGGATGGAAGCGAAAGCCGGAGGTCAGAAGAGAGAGTAGCACTGTTTGTACTTCCAAGTTGGAGTTCTGAGGCATCCTGGAATCACATCTGATATCTGATGAACAAGGGAGACACGAAAAGCAAATGACACATCCCCTGATTGAGCGAACCGAACCGAACCTTCTGGAAGACACATTCGAATACAGCCTTCCGCCGCGCATTCTTTTTGACGGGCCCCTGGTTGAGTATATCGAGGGAAAGCCTGTCCAGTTTGAGCCCAAAGAGGCGCGTTCCCGTGACCTGGTTATCAGTGACACGACATTCCGCGACGGCCAGCAGGCCCGTCCGCCGTATACGGTAGACCAGATGGTTCGCATCTACGACCTCATGTCAAAGCTCGGCGGGCCAAGCGGCATCATCCGCCAGACCGAGTTTTTCCTCTATACGAAAAACGATCGCGAGACCCTGGATCGCTGCCGTTCTCTCGACAGGCCGTATCCAGAATGTACCGGGTGGATTCGTGCGGTGAAGGGCGATTTCCGTCTGGTGAAAGAGGCCGGGTTGAAAGAAACCGGCATGCTTACCAGTTGCTCTGACTATCATATCTTCAATAAGCTCAAGTTTTCCAGCCGCAAGGAGTGCATGGATGCCTATTGCGATGTTGTCGCCGCGGCGTTTGAGGCGGGTGTGCGCCCGCGATGCCACCTCGAAGACATCACGCGTGCCGATATCGACGGTTTCGTACTCCCGTTCGCGGACCGCCTGATGGAAATGAGCGCGGGCGTGTCAGAAGAGTTGTCGGTAAAGCTGCGGTTGTGCGATACAATGGGATTCGGGCTCTGTTACCCGGGCGTGCGCCTTCCGCGAAGCATACCCAAGCTGGTATACAAGCTGAACAGAGAGTGCGGCGTGCCAAGCGACCGCCTGGAATGGCACGGCCACAACGACTTTCACAAGGTGCATGCAAACGGGCTCGCGGCCTGGCTCTACGGATGCAACGCCGTCAATACGACACTGTTCGGATTCGGCGAACGCACGGGGAATCCGCCGCTGGAAGCGGCTCTGATCGAATATATCGCCCTTATGGGAGACACGCGAGGCATAGAGACCAGGGTCATTACCGAGCTTGCCGAGTACATGCGCTCGATTGGCCTTCCGATTCCCGGCAACTACCCGTTTGTCGGGAAGGCATTCAATACGACCCGCGCCGGCATACACGCCGGCGGCCTTCGCCAGGACGAGCGGATCTACAATATCTTTGACACGGAGAAGCTCCTCGGCAGGCCGCCGCGCGTGGCAATAACCGACAAAAGCGGTGTCGACGGTGTTGCGATATGGGTAAACGAGCTTTTTGGCCTTACCGGTAACGACCGGATCAAAAAAACCAGGATACATGCGCTGGCGCGATGGGTCATGGACCAGTATGAAGTCGAAGGACGATTGACTGCTATCAGCGATGAAGAGCTGGAAGAGAAGGCCAGGGAACTGCTCAAGGACCTCTGGGCCAAGTACAAGGGAAATGCCTGACCGGATATCGCGCGGCGCGGTTGTGACACACATATCGTGGACATAGCAGGAAACGGAGCGAAGAAGCACATGCCCGGGAAATCACGAAAACCATACACTAGGTCCAAAGAGGCCCGGACCTGGATTCCGGGCGTTCCCGCCGAAGAGCTTTACAATACGATATGGCATTTCGACGGAGTTCCTTCCGCGCTGCGTTCGGTATTTCATTTTGCAGGCGCCGAAGAGGTGTATCTGGACGATGTCAATTTCGCGGCAATCCTGGCGTATCCGTTTCGATTCTGGTTCAGTCACGATTGGGCATCATGCCTGGCCTACACTCATGAAGAGCCTATCGGCGTTATTGTGGCCAACACCTTGGGCTACGACTACCTGTACGAGGCCGGGGGGTTCGGTGACAGCGCCCCCGATGATGTATGCGCTGGGAAGGAAACCCTGGATGCCGCTGCGGCGAGCAGGTCATGGGAAACCGTGAAACAGGCGCTCGATGCCGGCAATCCGGTAATCGTTTTCGGTGGCGATCCGGCCGTGGATCCCAAGGCGCCGCCTGTCGTGGTTACCGGCTACGACGAGAACAAGGACCTCGTATTTTTCCTTCCGCACGCGACATGGGAAGCCCCGCCCAAATGGAAAGACAGCGATCCTGAATGCCGTGACGGGATTCGGGAGCAGGGATACCGGGCGCGAAAACGTCCGGATGAGCGCTGTTGGGTCGGCAACGGCTTCGCCCCGGGTCAGGGCGAAGGGGGAGCGGCCCTGAGTTTTTTTGTCTGCAAGGAGCGGGTTCATTCTCCCAATCCCCACGAGGTCGCTCTTTCGGTTGTGCGAAGGGCTGTCGGATTGGGGCGCGGGCGCCTTCGTGACCACGAACGCCCGTATCGACACTCTGGACTGCAGGCGTTTGACCTTCTGGCGGAATGCCTTGAACAGGACGGCGACCGATTCAAGCACCAGGAAATCTCCATGTCGTGGGAAGACGTGGGCAAGACCGGCTGGTGGTTTGCAATGGAAGCCCTGGCATCACCGCTTCACCGCAAGGCGGCTTCTCTGTTCCTGGAGCGGTGCGCTGGAAAATTCGGCGGGTTCACCGAAGAGCAGAATGTTCTTTTGTGGGCGGCCGCCGGGTTCTATGTTGCATCCTCCGATCATTTCGGTGCCCTCTGGGACCTTTTCCTTTCGGTTGGACCGCTCGAAACGCACGAGGACCGCCGTTCAACTGTCGCCCTCGCATTGATGGAGTCCTCGACACGCAAGCGCGCGGCGGAGATTGTCAGGTATATTCGTGCGACTGAAGAGAAGGCGATATCATTTTTGGAGCGCGTGCTTGCGCTGGAACCTGAATCGAAGGCATCGTTCCAAAATGATTCAACGTCCTCGCCGGTCGGCGGGACGCGGCGGCGGCAACGGCACTGGTACTGATGACCGGGGACGCATCACGCTCTCATCGCAGCAGGCTCACAGCGGCGGCTGGTCTGCATACATGCCTGCTGAAGAAAATGCAGGCTATCAAGGTGCGAGCCTTGACTGGCGCGCGTGCGACGGGGAGCAGCAGACCAACTGCGCGCTCAGAAGCTTCGACCAGCTCTACTTCCGCGTCTGGATACGCTTTGCCGACGATCACCGCTACGTGCACCATTTCCTGAATGTGGGCGGAAGCCAGCCCGCCGTTTGCGTTTCCCGTTGGCGAGTGGTTCTGTTTTGAAATGATGATGAAGGCCAATACTGTCGGGATGCACGACGGCGAGATGGCATACTGGGTGAACGATTCACTGATACACCACGTCGACACCATGATGTGGCGTACGAGCCCCACGCTCGCGATGAACCGCGTGCGGGTGCAGCACTATATCACGACGTCGGATGCCGAAGGATTCAGTAATCGCGTGTGGTTCGATGATGTCGTGGTGAGCACGCAGCGCATTGGCAGCGGGGAGGGAAACACGGTTCTGGATCGCGGAAGCAGACGGCATCGCCGGCTGCAAGGGATAGGGGAGGCAGGTCCGGCAGAGGTGAGCTTCTACTCCGCAACCGGGAGATTTCTTTTGACAAGCGTTGCGCACTCATCAAAGGACCTCAAGCGTGCGCCGCTTCCGGCTGGAGCATTCGTGGTAAAAGCAACTTCGAGTGAAGGGAGAAGCTGTTTCTGTACGTTACTTTCGTATAAGCAGGCACAGTAATGTCTCCCTATACGTTGGGAATGCTGGCAAGACAGAATCGCCTGAGGCCCGAAGCACTCATGTTGATGGTTTTGGTACTGGCAGGCGTTCTTGCGCGGGCATTTGCAGATCCCACACAGCCCTGGACTACGGGATCATACTTTCCGTCAAGGGCAGATGCCACTCCGGCGCGACATCGGGTTATGTCGTGGGCAAAGGCCTTGATGATTTTGTAAACATGTCGTGGGACGGGTCTTCGCGTAACGGGAGACCGTCGGCGGGAAGTCCCATTATCGGCGCGGCAGAGGCGCAGCATGCGGCAAAAAGAGACATGTACGGCAACACCCGGGTATCACCGCACGACGCGGGCGCATTTGCGCACGATGGGGCTTCGGTGGTGAGATCGCACATGCACGCAGCTTCGCCCCTTGAGCCGGGGGATGTCGCAGTGGATTTGTTGGGGAGACGCGTACCTGTCGAGGCGGTTTCGACATACGGCGGTTCCTTGAGTTCTCGCGCCGCAGGCGTGTACGTGTTTCGCGCGCGTGCCCGCCTAGAGGTCATGAGAGAACCATGAGCCCGTCCGGGCTTTCTCCCGCGGATTCTCAGGAAGGCCCGCCTTCTGCCGCCCTCTTGACTTCTTCAACAAACTGTTTCTGGCCGTCGTACATCACCAGGTTATCCATCTTGGTGATATTGGTGGACTCCAGCGCTCGTTTGACCTCCTCGTTGGGCAAGATTCTGAGGAAACGCGGAGATCCCTGGAATGCCTGAAGCAAGCGTGCCATGGCGCCTATTTCCGGCGACGTAAGGCTGTTGCAGGTCGACAAGTCGACCACGACATCCTTGCCGGCCAGCGCGCTTGCCTGGTTGCTGAGCACCCGTTTGAACTGATCCGAATCTCTGAACTCCTGACGGTGGTATCGGACATAGATGAACCGCTCATTTTCCGAAACGGTGACTGACATGGCGACCGTCCCCTCTGCACCGAGGTACTGCGTGTACAATTCGTCTTCGCATGCCGCGGCAATCATGCCGGTACATCTTTCTATTATACCACAAACAGGGACGGGCGTGAAGGGGGAAGGCCTTTTTGGGCGCTGAATAGCGGAAACAGCCTGCCTGCGACAAGATTTATTTTGCCTGCTCTTAATCCAAGGAGTATTGGTTTCCCATGATTATTCATATGGCAAGAGGCGCCTCCGAGCAGCAGGAAAAGGCTGTTCTTGACCGGATTACAACCAGAGGATTTGAGTACCAGATAATTCATGGTTCGACCGGCATTGACGTTATCGGCGTTCTCGGAGACTTGAGCAATGTCGAAGAAAGCTACTTTGCCGAGCTGGACGGGGTTGATAAGGTCATACGAATATCCAAGCCATACAAGCTGGTTTCTCGTCAGTTTTCCGGCCAGTCCAAGATTGTCAAGGTCGACAATATCGAGATCGGCGGGCGCGAGCTGGTACTGATGGCCGGCCCGTGTTCGATCGAATCCGAACAGCAGCTCATGACCATCGCCGGGTATGTCGCGAAGCTGGGCATTCCGATATTGCGCGGAGGTGCATACAAGCCGCGCACCTCGCCGTATAGTTTCCAGGGGATGGGGCTGAAAGGCCTGCAGCTCATGGAAAAAGCACGCGAACGCTACGGCCTGAAAATCATCACCGAGGCCACGGGACTGCACCGGCATGCCAATGCCGACGGCTCGCTGGAGAAAAACAACGTACTGGAGAACGTGATCAGCTACGCCGATATCATACAGGTCGGCCAGCGCAATATGAAGTCGTACGGCTTCTTGCAGGAGTTGGCCTTGGTTACCAGCAAGACCAAACGTCCGGTAATGCTGAAGCGTGGTGATTCCTCGACCCTCAAGGATTTCCTGCTGGCCGCGGAGTATATCGTGTCAAACGGCAATCCCAACGTGATTCTGTGCCTGCGTGGAATTCGCACATTCGAAGAAGACGAATTTCAGCGGAGCACGCCGGACATCGGGGCGATAACCGTGCTGAAGCGCGAGTCGAACCTTCCAGTGATATTCGATCCATCACACTCGACAGGCTATCGGAACAGTGTCAAGGGCGTGAGCCTGGCCGCGGTTGCCGCCGGCGCCGACGGGCTTCTGATTGAAACACACCATGATCCGGCCAACGCCATGTGCGACGGCGAGCAGAGCATCACACGGGAAATGCTGAGCGACATCAAGAC
>WJMI01000379.1 GCA_014728015.1 Chitinivibrionales bacterium
GGGTATGACGCCGTCATACCCCGACCAGGGGGCTGCGGCGACGCTCGCCCCGGAACAAACAATCGCCGCGTGCAACGCGGCGGTCTACTGCGGCCCCCGCCATATGCGTGGTATCATCCAGAAGCAACAGCAATTGACACTCGAAAACGGCCCCTACCATATGTGTGGTATTATTCAGCAACAACACCTGCCAGTCGAGTGCCAACGCCCGCCAAGCGAGACATCGTGCCTGCAGTGTCATCTCGAGAGCGAACAGCATGTAGACGTTCGAACATTCTTCTCGCCTGCAAAACAAACGCCTCGCAATTTGCATCGATTATCTGCGGGAACGGATTGCCGTCGGTCTCTATCGCGAGGAACGGGAGTGATTCGGCATCCGTGGGGACAAGCGCCTTGACCCTGTGCGACCAGCCGGGCATGCGGGACTTGCCGGGCACGTTCATTTCTCGCTTGAGGATCGCTTCCGCCATGCGGGAGTGCATGCACCCGAACGGCCCGATAGAAACCACGCCGCACGTATCACGCAGGATCTCGCGCATGCCCAGGCCCACTGTCAGGATACACTCACCCCTGAACTCGTCGCTGATCAGGTGACGCACCCCGTGTATCGTCTCGGAAACATCCATCATCTCGAAACGGTACAGGCCCGATGCCGCAAGGGCCGTCTTGATCCGCCGCTCCCACCATTCCTGTATGCGGGACGTCAGCCGGATCTTGACAAGCTCTTTCAGGGAGAACCGGCGCTCGCCAAGCCCCGAATTCACCACGTAGTTGCCATAACATGGATATTCGCCTATCGGGCCGACACGCACCATGAATCCCTGACCCTCCAGAAACTCGACAATGCCGTTGCGCGAAAACTCATCGCTGCGCACGAATATCTCCCCCACCAGCGACACGGCCGGCACCTCATGCAGCGCGCGCGTCACCTCGATGGATGACAAACGCCTGCTGATCCACGCCAAAAGCTTGGTGAACCGTACCGACAGCCTGCCTTCGAGATATGCCAAGACCTCCCGCCATGCCGAGTCGAGCTTCTGGTGCGCAGCACCAGGATCTTTCGCGGCAACCGAAACAAAACTTTTGATATCACGGAACACATCGGCCGCAACAATTCCCTGCCACCCCCGAAGCAATGCGCGTCGTCCCAGTCCGGCATACCCGTTTTCATCGGTGAGCGTCAGGACCGCGGCATTGGGTATCTGTTTCCGCTCCAGCACCTGCTCGAACGCCCGGAAATACTGCCCCAGCCTGCAGGGACCGCCGCCGGTGGCAAGAAAAAACAGCGTCACTTTGTCGGGGTCCTTTTTCCGGTCGAGATAGTCGAGAAACGAGCCGACAATGACCTGATACGGGAGGCACTCTTTGCACGACGTATTCTTGCGGCCTTTCAGGAGCACGCTGCTGTCGGGAAGCCGCACGGCCCTGGCGTCGATTCCGGTCCCGCGCAGTGCCGCCGCCCCGGCCTGGGAATGATACACGCCCATTGAAGGGAACACCACTTCGACACGCGGATCGTTGAGCGCATACTTCCGGCCGTCAGATGCATACACATACGGAATGCCCTCGAACGCCACTCGCGCGCGGCGAAATGCTTTTTCCGCAGAAGGCGGGGCGCCGGTCATGGCCCGATAGTGCCCCATGATATCCAGCGCGGCATCGATGCGCGTGTCAATGCCGGCATCCGCGGTATGCTGATCGAGCTCGATTGTCAGGGACGGCTTGCGGTGCATGACATTTCGGAAATATCCCAGGAGAAAGGAATCCGGACCACAGGAGAAATTGGTGACATACACACCGAACAGGTTCTGCCGGTCACGCACGAACTGCGCGGCTTTCATGATACGCTGGCCGTGCGCCCAGAACATCTTGCCGTCCACGCGGTAGTCATCGGCCGGGAGCATGTCGTGAGGGATTACCATGCATCCGCGCGATGCGATCTTGTGCGGCACATTGGCGTTGGACTCACGCGCGAACGCGTTGTACGGCCTGCCGAACAGAACAGCGCCGAACCGGTCCGGATGCTTCTCCAGATAATGGAGCGCCTTGCGGCCTTCCCGGCGCAGCTCGTTCTCGAATGCCTGCTGCCGGGCGCAGGCGAACAGAAACGCATTGTTGGCATCGCGTTCCGGGACCCCCAGCGCCCCGGCCATGGAAACGAACGCATCCAGCGCCTGTTCGTATCCATCCTGCATTTTCAGGACCGGGCAAAGCACCGTGGTTTTCGCCCGCTCGATATCACTCCTGAACGTTGATTTGAGGTAATACGGCTCCCCCTGTACCAGCGGGCACGACCGGCTGTACGTGGGAACGTTGGGCACCGGAAGAAGCGATACCTGCGGCACGAACAGATAATCGCATTTCTTTTTCAACAGGCTGCAAAACGCGCCGTGACTGATTTCGGCGGGAAAACAGAACGCCGCCTCTATGCGCGAAAGGCCGCCGGGATCGACAGCATCCGGCAGCACAACCTCAAACCCCAGCCGGGTAAAGAAATTCGCGTACAGGGGGAACAGGCTGTGCGTTGAAAAGGACAGATTCACTCCGACCGTTCGCCGCCGATGCCGGAAACCGGCAGGAAAACCCGGCTCCGGCGCCGCCGGGCCATAGGTATCAAACATGAGCTTCTGACGCACCGCGACAAGGTCGAGCTCGCCCGCATCGATATCCTTCCTGACACGCATGTTGTAATACCGGTCGCACATCCCGCCGAACGGATACACCGTGCCGCCAATACGAAATCGCGCAATCTCGCATTTCCGATCGCAACGTTCGCGCCCGCCCGCGCATACGAACGAGTCCTCGCGCACCGCATCACGCGCGGCCAGCTCCTTCAGGTCGAACTCCGAACGCTTCACCGCGCCCGACTCAATCCTGCCGGCTACTTCCAGGGCAACACCGAACGCGCCCATGAGCCCGGGATCGGGCGGTACGACAACGGGCGCCTGGAGGAGCGATGCCATGGCAACCGGTACGGCCCTGTTGTAGCAGACTCCGCCCTGCATGAAAACATGCTGTCCAACAGGCCGATTGCCTTTCACGCGGTTCAGGTAGTTCATGCAGATCGAATACACCAGACCCGCGAGAATATCGTCATGCGCGATTCCTTCCTGGCCCGCCCGCTTGATGTCACTCGAAATGAATGCCGCGCACTGGTCGGTGAAATTGGGCGGCGCTGTTCCGTTCAGTGCCCGCTCCCCTATCTGCTCCATGGGAACATTCAGCGACTCCAGCGCGGACTCTTCGAGAAAAGATCCGGTCCCCGCGCTGCAGGCTTCGTTCATGGCATAGTCGGATGCCACTCCGCCAGTCAGGCAGGTATACTTGGCATCCTGCCCGCCGATCTCGAAAATCGTATCGACCGAATCGTCAAAGTACGCGGCAGCCGCCGCATGGGCCACTATTTCGTTGATAATGGTGGTGCTCAGCGCGTGCAAGCCCGCGATTTGGCGGCCGGAACCGGTCACGCCCAGCCCGATGACTTCAACCGCGGTCTCGCCGATCTGCCGCGCGATATCCGCGTAGCAGCGCCGCGATGCATCGATGGGATCTCCGTTGGTACGAAGGTATACCGATGCGAGCATGCATCGATCACGAGTGCGTACCAGCGCCGCCTTGGTGGTCGTGGAGCCCACATCCAATCCGAGCACGCACGTATCCCCGCTCCCGGCGCGGCCGCGGTCCCACTCGCGGAATGTGACCATGTCGCGAAATCCGGCCAGAGGCGGATGTACATCGAACGAGCAACCGTCATGCACAACAACATCGCGTATGTCCTCAGGCGCGGGCGCAACCGGATTGTCCGCCGCCCACAGCGCGGCCCCGTATGCCTCGAACACGGCCGCCTGTTCGACCACGGTTACGCGGGGATACCGCTCCCGCAAGATCGCCATGAGCGCGCTGTTGAGCGCTCCCCCGCCAATCGCCATGACAGACCCGCAGGATTCATCTTTGATAAGCTCGCTGACCTTGTCGGCCATCATGGTACAGAGACCCGCGGCAATGTTACCGACCGGCTCGCCTTTGTTGAGCGCGTGCGTGCAGTCACTCTTGCAGAACACGCTGCAACGGCCGGCAATGCGATGCGGGGACCCCTCGCGCGCAAGCGACACGGCCTCATCGAGCGACAGCCCCATGCGGCGTACCTGCTGAAGGAAAAACTCCCCTGTTCCGGATGCGCACTTGCTTCCGGAGCGTACGGATTCGATTCCTCCACCGGATGCTATCCGGTATACGAACTGGGTCTCGCCGCCCAGGCTCAGCACCACGTCGGGATACGGCCCGTCGCCGCACGCCTCGCGCAGCGCCCGCTCTACCGCCTCGGCCTCCGAGATAGATGAAAAGCACACCTTTGAACGGAAAGACCTTCCGGTGACCGCGATACGGTCAATGCCCTCGAGATTCGTGCGCGAGAGAAGCCCCGCAAGCGCCCGGCGGGTATTGCCTTCGTGGGGAATGCGCTCGCTTTTTGCCACTGCCTTGAACTGCGGATCAGCGTGCAGCTCAACGCACTGGATGGTTGTTGCGCCGAAACAGATGCCCAGGGTTTTCATAAAAGGGAGAGTAATATACCTTGGGGGTATTGAACGCCGCTTCGCGGCGATATTGTAGCGGGGCTCCTATGGAACGCCCGGCCTGCCTCGGCGAAGCACGACCTGCCGCAGGGCAGGCACAGACCAACGCGGGAGTGCGGAGGCGGGACTCGGCTCCTACCATATGCGTGATAATATCCATCAACAACACTTCTATTGACATCCAGGAAACAGGAAATGCCCCCCTGCCATATGCTGCCCCACGCAGGGATATATCTTCTAAGTCGTACCTGTCCTCTCCGGGTTTCCCTCTACCACGAAAGCGTCCTGATGTACAACCCGCACGATCCAACATCCGTTGAGAAATACTCATCCGCGGTGACGCTTTCCGACATGGAAGTGTTCATCTTTCCGGAGCTCATGTACTCGCTCGTGCTGGCGAATATCATGTCGCCGGTCCTGTGGCGGTGGCGCGAGGATCCCTGGTTCAGCAAACACAAAAAGATGAGCGCGTACCGGCGGATTCACCGCACCAAGCAGTACATCATGGACAATTTCTCGTTCAACCTCGATCTTGACACCTGGGGCCTCACCACGAAAGAACGCGAGCTCGCGCGATTCAGCGGCTACATCGACGAGCAGGTACTGGCGCAAAGCAACGCGCTGTTCGGGTACGAGGGCGACAAGTACTATTTCGATATCGACATCCGGCGCCATTTCGGGCTCGATAAGTATGATTCGAATGTCATCCCCTACTGGAAGACCGAAACGATTGAGGCAATGGAGGCATTTCGCTTCAAGCCCGGCTATCCCGCCGGCGCGGGCGAATGCGTGTCGCTCGCCGCGCTGTATGCCGGCGCCTTGCGGGTCACCGCAAATATCCCGCTCAAAGACATTTACCTGATGGCCACACCCCTGCATTCGCAAAACCTCGTGGCGATCAAAGACGGCATTCTGACCAACAACCGCCGCATTGTCACCAGGAACATGTGGTTCAACGGCACCGAGCTTTCCGGGAAAGCCCGCCGGGCGCTCGAAAACGAGCGCGTGACCATTGTCATGAACAACGCGGGATATGTGCATGCCCTGTACGATGAAGCCACCATGCCGCCGCAGGACTACCGCCGTTTCTCGGGCAAACTCCGGGAATACCTGAAAACTGATGTTTCGTTCGAGGTGCTCGCCAGCTTTCTCAGAAGCAACAGCAAGCTCCAGAACTGTTTCCAGATTGTGCATGCGTGCTGCGGAAAACCGCGGTATATCGAGGCGGAAAAGGTCTATGCCTACGAACACGGAAGCAAGGCGCGGGTCGGCGATGCAACCGAGCCGAATCTGCTCCACGAAATCGACGAAGACGAGTATTACACCGGGCCACTTCCCGACCGGATCCTACTCTCGGAGATCGAAGCGTTTTTCACGGAGAACCATGTCTCTGTTGACAACCCCTGCAACGTCAAGGACCTGAAAGCCAATCTGCATCACAGCTGCTATAATGTGGAAGAAGTCGTTGCCGATCTGCTCGCGTTCGCAAACACCGAACCCCGGCTGCCGGACACGGGCAAGCGATGGACATCGGTCGATCCGGTTGCCCTTGACGGGTTGTCGTCCCGCGAAGAGGTCATCGAGTACCTGGAGTCGGTCCGCGACCGCCAGCCGGTCGCCGACCTGGCATTTACCGCGTACCGGGACATGACCCGCGCGCCGTGGAAACCGTTTCTCAAGGCCGCGTTCGAGCGTAACCCGGTATCTGTTGGCGGCTCCCAACGCGTGGATTTCGGACGCGTTGCCCGGAAACTCTGGATGATGCCCAACGAGTCGATTTACGACGGCCCGCGGATGGCACAGCCCGACGAGGTGTGGAACTATGGCCGGGGCGACGGACTTGAAAAGGCCATCTGCCTGATGAATGTTATCAAGAACCGGGGGCCCGATGATGAAGTGAGGCTTGACGGCGACATCGGCGAAGTCCGCGTGGTGCACCAAAACAGGGAATACGCGTTTCAAACCTCGAAGAAGCTCGAGCTTCCCGCGCAAGAGGATTTTTCGTTCTGAAGATCTCTTCGGGCGCGGCGGCTCCGCGTCCGCGGCGGCGGTTTCAATCTCGTGACACGCGGACAAAGTCCCGCCGCTCCGGAAGGCGAAGCGCGCCGGTCACCAGATGGTAGAGCGCGAAGAGCTCCATGGAGAACGGGATATACCCGCTGTAACCCAGAAGCGGCATTTCGAATACGTGCCAGAAATCCACGAGTGGCACGTGGTAGACCCATTTGGGGTATGAATAGAAGTTCCACATCTCCCAGAAAAACCCGCAGATCAGGCAGCCGGTCCATAGCGAAACAACCGGCCGCCAGTCACCGCGCCCGGTGGCGCTTGCCAGCGAACGGTTACCGAGCGTTACATTGACCGGCTCGACAATGAAATAGACCGCGATCCACACGAGATAAAAGAAGTAGGTCGGCCAGGCGAGCAGCAACGCGAGAAAGAACCATCCCAGGGCAAAGAAGAACAGCCGCGACCGCCACGTTTTCGAAATCACCGGACCTTTTCCGAGGTCCCGTACCCACCCGTATGTCCCTGCCAGTTCGGCCGTGCCGAATACCGCCGGCATTAC
>WJMI01000031.1 GCA_014728015.1 Chitinivibrionales bacterium
AGATACAGGGAATTGGCGCGGGATTCGTTCCTGATGTCCTTGACATGGGAGTTGTCGACGAGATACTCAAGGTGAAGGAGGAGGATGCCGGCGCGACGGCGCGGGCATTGGCAAAAAAGGAGGGGCTTTTCGCGGGGATTTCGTCCGGCGCGGCAATGTGGGCGGCGCTTCAGGTGGCGGCCCGGGACGGGAACCGCGGCAAGCTGATAGTCGTCGTATTGCCGGATACAGGGGAGCGGTATCTGAGTACCTGGTTATTCGAGGAGGCAAAATGAGCACGCAGAAACATCGATTTGAAACACTGGCTTTGCATGCGGGGCAGGATCCGGATCCCGCGACAACGGCGCGCGGGGTGCCGGTCCACCGCACCAGCTCGTACGCGTTCAGGAACGCGGAGCACGCGGCAAACCTGTTCGGGCTCAAGGAACTCGGCAATATTTACACCCGGATCATGAATCCGACGCAGGATGTTCTGGAGAAACGGATGGCCGCGCTCGAGGGCGGGGCGGCGGCGCTGGCACTGGCATCGGGAACATCGGCGGTATACTATTCGATCATTAATATCTGCCGCGCCGGGGACGAGGTCGTGTCCGCCAACAATCTGTATGGCGGGACATACACGATGTTCGATTCGATTCTGCCGCAGTTCGGCATAACCGTGCGTTTTGTCGATCACGACAAGCCCGTCGGGTTCGAGGCCGCGATCAACGAGCGAACGCGCGCCGTATATATCGAGACGATCGGCAACCCGGTGCTCGGCGTTTCCGATATCGGAGCAATCGCGGCAGTGGCGCGGAAGCATCATCTGCCGCTTATTGTCGATTCAACGTTTGCGACGCCCTATCTGTGCAATCCGATCGCCCACGGGGCGAACATCGTAGTGCACTCGCTCACCAAATGGCTGGGCGGGCACGGCACGGGTATCGGCGGCGTGGTGGTCGATGCCGGGAATTTTGACTGGACTGATGAGAAATTCGCCCTGTACAACGAGCCGGATGCCGGGTATCACGGGATCCGTTACGCGCACGATCTCGGCGAACTCAGCCCGCTGGCCTTTGTCCTCAGGATGCGGCTGGTGCCGTTGCGCAACCTCGGCGCATGCATCGCGCCGGACAATGCCTGGATGTTTCTTCAGGGAATAGAGACGCTGCCGCTGAGAATGCAGCGTCACTGCGACAACGGCCTGGCAGTCGCCCGGTTTCTCGCATCGCACGAGCAGGTCTCGTGGGTCCGGTATCCCGGACTGCCCGGGGACCCGTCGTACGGGACGGCCGGCAAATACCTGCGCAACGGTTTCGGCGGCATGGTGGTGTTCGGCGTGAAAGGCGGGTATGATTCAGCGGTCAGGTTGATCGACACTATCGGGCTGTTTTCGCATGTCGCCAATGTCGGCGATGCCAAGAGCCTGATACTTCACCCGTCAAGCACCTCGCATTCGCAGCTGTCGCCGGAGCAGCAGAAATCGAGCGGGCTGACGCCGGAACTGGTGCGGCTTTCGGTCGGTCTTGAGAACATTGACGATCTGAAAGAGGCCCTTGATGTCGCCCTGAAGAAGGCGCATGCGTAGGAGTCTTCCGGAGGGTGCTGCATCTGGCGGCTTGGGAGATGAGAGCTAACCACCAAGGCGCCAAGACGCCAAGGAGAAGATGAGGGAAGAGGGCGCGTCGGGTCGTATACGCTTCAATCAGAAGAACGCCCGGGGAACCGCGTCTCGCTCCTGTCACTCACGTGGTGCCGTGGCGTTTTGGTGGTGATAATCGCTATGGGACAATCGAAAAAGGAAGGATATGAGACTGTCAACGAGGACCAGGTACGGCACGCGCGCCATGCTGGAAATTGCCAGACGCGGCAACAACGGGCCGGTGAAACGGAAGGACATTGCACAGGCCCAGGGGGTGACGGAGGGATACCTGGAGAACATACTGGGCGTGCTGAGGAGGCAGCATCTTGTTCGCACGGTCCGCGGCGCGGACGGTGGATTTATCCTGGAGCGCCAGCCATCCCAAATCAGTTTATTGGAAGTAGTGACGGCCCTGGAGGGTTCGATCGCGCCGGTGCCGTGCATTGAGGACCCCGCATCCTGCGATCGGACGCCGTCATGTGCAGCACTTGAAGTATGGCGCACGCTTCATGATGCGCAAACGCGCGCTCTCTCCGGGGTAACACTTCAGGACATGGTAGACATGGAGAGGAAGCGCGGCGGCCGGGACTATGTCATCTAGCCGGCCGCGCGCGCAGTGTCCTACTCGAACAGGGAGGCAAATTGGCCATACCCTTCCGCCGCCAGCTTGTCCCGCGGTATGAACTTCAGTGCCGCTGAATTGATGCAGTAGCGCAGCCCGGTCGGCGCGGGACCGTCGGGGAACACGTGCCCCAGATGCGAATCCGCGCACAAGCTCCGGACCTCGGTGCGGACCATGCCGTGGCTTGAATCGCTTTCCCGCACAACGTTTCTGTCCACCAGCGGCTGCGTAAAGCTGGGCCATCCGGTTCCCGACTTGAATTTATGGGTCGAGCTGAACAGCGGCTCTCCGGAGACCACATCCACGTAGATGCCTTCTTCTTTGTTGTCCCAGTACTCGTTTTGAAACGGCGGCTCTGTTCCGTTTTGCTGCGTTACCCGGTACTGTATGCCGGTAAGCTCTTCGCGCAAAGCCGGGTCAGAGGGTTTGTCGAATGCCGCGCATGCTATCGGCCCGGTTTGTCCTTCCCACACGCTGTCCAAAAAAGGCTTTCTTCCGGACCCGTAGCTGTACCGGGAGTACCGGCCGGGATCTTTCCGGTAGAAATCCTGATGATAGTCTTCAGCGGGATAGAACGTTTTCGCGGGAAGTATCTCTGTCGCGATGGGTTTGTCGAATTTCCCTGATTGCTGCAATGCCGCCTTGGATTTCTCGGCAACGCGCTTCTGTTCTTTATTGTGATAGAAAATCGCGGTGCGGTACTGACTTCCGCGATCGGCGAACTGCCCGCCGGGGTCGGTCGGGTCGATGCTGCGCCAGAATACGTCGAGCAGTTCCGCGTAGGAGACCTTGTTCGAGTCATAGCTGACTTCGACGGCCTCGAAATGGCCTGTCTGTCCTGAGGAGACCTGGCTGTAGGAGGGTTCTTTTTCCTCGCCTCCGGTGTATCCCGAGACGACGTCATTGACACCGTCCAGTTTTTCGAACGGCGGTTCCATGCACCAGAAGCATCCACCGGCGAATGTGGCCGTTGACTGAAGTGATGATTCCATGTCACCTTCTCCTTTTTCTACTGCGCCCGATTGCGGCGTTTCACATACCGCAAGTCCCATGACAACGACACCGGCGAGAATTGTCCGTTTCATAACCGACCTCCTCTCGAAGGTGAGTCGCATCCTGCGTATTCCGCTTACACGCCATTTCCTCCCGGGCTCGTCTCACGGGCATGAAGGAGATGGACATCCTGTTTACCGGAGTGTCCGCATCAGGTAATCTTTACTCCTACCGATGCCCCGTGGGGCTGGAAATCGATCCATCGAATGCGGCCCGAGAAGGAGGAGAATCCTTTTGGCGTCCATGCGGTGAAAAGGATGTCCTCATCGGCTGAGCCCTGGAGTGAGGGCATGGGATCGAGGGCGACCACTTTCATGCCATGGTCGGATACATCGGCTACGAGGGCATGGTGTACCATTCCTCTTCTGTTGAATGTGACGGGCATGAGTCGTGCGTCACGGCGCCTCCCGTCGGTTCTTCGTTCCTGGCTTTCCATGATAGTCCTCCGTCGAAATGTTTCAGTTGTACACACTTTCGTATACGGTATAGCGAAAAGCGTGCCGAAGCCTGGTGCTGGAGTCGAAAGCCGTGGATGCCCCAGGAAACAGCAGCAAACTGCTGTGACAGCAGGGGAGTCCTGAATATAGACGGATGTTTTCGCGGATATGCGAGCCGGATACTAGACAGGAGTGTACGGGAACGCGGTGCGCGCGGTTTCGTATCGCCTACCCAGACCTTGCGAAGAATTGGTGCCGAGGGCGGGAATCGAACCCGCACGATCCGTGAAGATCAGGGGATTTTAAGTCCCCAGCGTCTACCAGTTCCGCCACCTCGGCCCAGGGCGAATGCCTTCGAATTCTCCCGGAAAATACAAAAAAGGCCCCGTACAAGCACTACGGGGCCTTAGCGGGTATATGTAAAGCGGCCTAGCGCTTGAGCCGCACGCATGCCACTTCGCTATACCAGATTGGCCTGCCAGATCTCTTTCAGGGCGGCGTCGAGGTTGTTCTCAATCGGGTAGTCATTGATTTTGATCTTTGCCCTGATTTCCTCGACCTTGTCCAGCCGCACATCAGGAAGAGCGTCTACTGCGTCCTTGACACTCTTGAGCTCACTCGAGGTCTGAGAGATCTCAACGAGCTCTCCCTTGCCTTGGGCTGCAGTACTCTTCCCTGCGTCGGCCACCTTGCCATTGCCCGGCTTGACCCCCTGGGGTACGCCGAATGCGGCAATTGGATTGATGGTACTCATAATACACCTCGCAGGTTCGTGTCTTGCAGCTGAAAGAGGGTTACTTCCGTCCCTGGAAAAATGAACCGTCCCTGGTGAACCCCCTGCTAGCATCTCCATCCTTGGTGGAGGTACAGACTGCTTTCATTACAATTATCGGCATGGGGGTTGCTTGGCTTTAACCAGTTTCTTGCGGAAAATGAGATGAGCGCCTTTTGGGCCATACAAGATGTGGGGGGCTAGGCAGCCTTGGGCCCCAGATATCGAAGAAATCCTTGAGCGCGGGGCGTATTGAGCGTTTTAAGCGCTTTGGCCGCATTGGAGGCCACCATTTCGCTGTCGGCAACCATGTTTTTGCCGGCGAGTTCCTCGATTTGCGGGGTATGGAGCCCTGTCTGGCTTACGACCCAGAGACCGGAGGCCTTCATGAAGTCATCATCGCTGGCAAGCATCTGTCTGAGATCTTCGCCGATATCCTTGTGCCCCATCTTGTAGAGGGCCTTGAGCACGTTGCCGCGGATGCGGTTATTGGGGTCTTTGCGGAAGCGCAGCAGAATGGGAAGGAGTCTTTTGCTGGCCAGTCCCTCGATAGCCTCGACTGTATTGGCCCTGACCCGTTTGTCCGGGTCGTTGAGGAGCGAGAGAACGACCTGTTGTTCGTGTGGTCCGACGAGATTGCCGAGCAGCTTGATGGCGGTGGCCCTGATCTTCTCATCGCGTTCCTTGACCAGTTCCGCCAGGATGTCGCGGACTTTGGGGTTTTTCTTGAGGAGTCCGAGGATCTGGACGGCCCGGAGGCGGCGCTGATCGTCGTCGCCATAGATATCCTTACTGATTTCTTCGATGATGCGGGGATGAAGCGATTCCATGATCTGGCTCAGTTTTTCCCTCACTTGCGGCGCAAGCTCGTTGAAATGCTCGATGAGGTTTCTTCTGATAAGGGTGGTGGCGGTTTCGATGGCTGTTTTCTGGATGGTGGGATTGCCGAGCTTGAGCAGACCGAGTACGGCCTGCAGATCGGTAAGGGCGCCCTCGTTGCTCAGAAGGCGCAGCGCGGGAATGACCTGTTCGGGCTGTTTGGCGGTTACGTCTTTTCGGGCAAGGTCAAGGTCCATGGTGCTGTTTGTTTTCCAATGCGGCGATGCGGTCGCGCAGCTTGGCGGCTTTCTCGAACTGAAGGTCCTTCGCCGCTTCCATCATCTGATTGTGCAGTTCGGCGATGCGAGCGTCAAGTTTTTCCGGAGCCGCCGGGGTGTTTGCCCGCCCGTACGCTTCCCGCTCCTCTGCGGCCATGAGGAGCTCGGGTTCCCCGGCGGGTTCTTCATAGTCGAGTAAGCGATTCGCGATCTTGCGCACGATACTCCGTGGTACGATGCCGTGGGCGCGGTTGTACTCGAGCTGTTTGGTGCGCCGCCGGGTGGTCTCGTCGAGCGCTTTTTTAATGGAGTCGGTGACGGTATCGGCATACAGGATGATTGCGCCGTTGATGTTGCGCGCGGCGCGGCCGGCGATTTGAATGAGCGAGCGTGTCGAGCGGAGAAAGCCTTCTTTGTCGGCATCCAGGATGGCAACCAGCGATACTTCGGGAAGATCGAGGCCCTCGCGGAGCAGGTTGATCCCGATGAGCACGTCGAACACGCCCGCGCGCAGGTCGCGCAGGATGTCGGTGCGTTCAAGGGTGTCGATTTCCGAGTGGAGGTATCGCACCTTGAATTCGAGCGTGCCCAGGTATTCAGCGAGGTTCTCGGCCATGCGCTTGGTGAGCGTGGTGACAAGGGCCCGTTCCCTGCGCTGCACGACCGTGCGCAGCTGTTCGATGAGGTCGTCGACCTGGTTGCGGGCGGGCAGCACGGTGACCGGCGGGTCCACGAGTCCGGTGGGCCGGATGACCTGCTCGACGATGATACCTTCGCTCTTTTCGAGCTCGTAGTCACCGGGCGTGGCGGAGGAGAACACGACCTGATCGGCCAGGTCCTGGAACTCGCCGAATGTGAGCGGGCGATTGTCAAGCGCGCAGGGGATCCGAAAGCCGTGTTCGACCAGGGTCTGCTTGCGCGCGCGGTCCCCGTTGTACATACCTTCGATTTGCGGGACGGTCACATGTGACTCGTCGACTATTGTAAGGAAGGGGGGCGTGAAGTGATCGAGCAGGCAAAAGGGGCGGCTTCCCGGCTCGCGCCCCTCGAGAATGCGGGAGTAGTTCTCTATGCCCGATACATAGCCGACTTCGCGCAGCATTTCGATGTCGTAGAGGGTGCGCTGCTTGAGGCGCTGCGCCTCGACCAGTTTGCCGTCTTTCTCGAAGGAGGCGAGCTGATTGCCGAGTTCTTTCTGGATGACGGCAATGGCATCTTCGATGCCGACCCGGGTGGTGGTGTAATGCTTCGCGGGGAAGATGGTTATCTCGTCGAGCTCCTCGAGGACGGCGCCGGTTACGAGGTGCGCGCGGGCGATGGATTCTATTTCATCGCCGAACGTGGCAATCCGAATGACGATTTCCTCATACGCGGGATATACTTCGATGACATCGCCGCGCACCCGGTATGTGCTCCGCACCGGGCTCGTGTCATTGCGTGTGTACTGCATACGGAACAACCGTCTGAAGAACAGATCGCGATCGAGGTGCCGGCCTTTGGCAAGATGGATGGCGGCTGAGCCGTAGGTCTCGGGGGAACCGATATTGTAGATGCAGGACACGCTCGCGACAATGATGACGTCGCGGCGGGACATCAGGGCGTTGGTGGCCCTGAGACGGAGGCGGTCTATTTCCTCGTTGATGTCGGAGCTTTTTTCGATATAGGTATCGGTGGACGGGAGGTAGGCCTCGGGCTGGTAGTAGTCGTAGAAGCTGACGAAGTATTCAACGGCGTTTTCCGGGAAGAACGACTTGAATTCCTGATAGAGCTGGGCGGCGAGCGTCTTGTTGTGCGATATGACGAGCGTGGGAAGGCGAACCTGCTCAATGACGTTGGCCATGGTGAAAGTCTTGCCGGAACCGGTTACGCCGAGCAGCGTTTGGTAGCGGTTTTCCCGCCGAATGCCTTCGACGAGGTCGCGGATGGCATCGGGCTGGTCGCCGGTGGGAGCGAAATCGGTGTGGAGCTTGAAATCCATGAACGCAGGTCCTTGCCGGCACGCCGCTGTATCGGGCGAGGGGACGATCACCAAAAAAATAAAACGGGGGTGGTGCCGGGGGCGTGCATAGTATTTTGTAGGTGGTTCGAACCGGAAGTCACCGCCAGCAGGGGAGCTATCAGTGCGATTCCGTGCAGTTGTGTTTGATGTCGACGGCACGCTTCTCAACACACTCGACGATCTTGCCGACTCGATGAATGCCGTGCTTGCGGCGATGAGTTTTCCACAGCACGCGACGGACGATTACCGGTATTTCGTTGGTGACGGGTTTGTCAATCTCGCCAGGCGGGCTCTTCCCAAGGGCGCGCGCGACCGGGGCACGGTCCAGGAATGTGTCACGCGCGTTCGGGAGGAATACAGGAAGAACTGGAAGAACAAGACGCGGCCCTACTATGGCATTCCCAAGGTCTTGAACTGGCTCAAGGACAACGGCATCCAGAGCGCGGTGTTGTCGAACAAAGACGAGGAATTCACGCGCACAGCGGTGACAACGCTGCTTCCCCACTGGAATTTCGTTTCGATACGCGGGGCGACCGATGACCTGCCGCTGAAACCCGACCCGAAGGCCGCGAGCCTTGTTGCCAAGGAGCTCGGCCGGGCGCCGTCGAAGATTCTGTACGTGGGGGACACGAAGACGGACATGAAGACCGCGGTCGCGGCGAAGATGTATCCCTGCGGCGCGCTGTGGGGATTTCGAACGCGCGAGGAGCTTGAAAAGGCCGGGGCGAAGGAGGTGTTCGAGAAGCCGTTGGATGTTATCCGGTTTTTGGAGAAGAAGTAACTGGAATGCGGACGATAGTGTGTTTTGGCGATTCGAATACCTGGGGGCATGATCCGGCGAGCGGAGAGCGGTTCCCGGCTGATGTTCGCTGGCCGGGTGTTTTGCAGGCCGAGCTGGGATCCGCATACCGGGTGATCGAGGAGGGCCAGTGTGGAAGGACGACGGTGTGGGACGATCCGATTGAGGGGCAGCGCAACGGGAAAGATTACCTGATGCCCTGCCTCGAATCGCATCGGCCGCTGGACCTGGTGATTGTTATGCTCGGAACGAACGATTTGAAAATGCGGTTTTCGGTGTCTGCCGAGGACATTGCCAAGGGCGCGGCCGTGCTGGCGGCGGCGGCGCGTGCCAGTACCTGCGGTCCGGATGCCGGTCCGCCCGAAGTGCTGCTGGTCGCCCCGCCAATTGTCAAGGGCCTGACCGAGTATGCCGAGATGTTCGAGGGCGCCGAGCAGAAGTCGCACCGGCTTGCCGGCCACTATCGCGCCATGGCGGAGCTCCACGGATGCTATTTCCTGGATGCCGGCTCGGTGGTCGAGCCGAGTCCTCTTGACGGCGTGCACCTGGAGGCCAGTGAGCACTTGAAACTGGGGATGGTTCTCGCGGAGCGCGTGCAGAAGATTTTCGGGGCATCGCCGGAGGCGAATGCGGTTGCCTAGCCTGAATCATGCATAGCCACGAAGGCGCGAAGTCACGAAGCGCGAATAGAGCCCCGGCGTTGGCGCATGCTGCCTCTTCCTGATATCCGTCCTCAACATTGCGAAACAGATACAACTCGCGGCTTCATCGTGGTACTGCACTTCGATGGGGTCGGACCACGCTTTTTGACATGTTTTCTTCTGGTGGGCATGGATGGATTCCTTTTGGCAGGGCCGCCAGGGGCCGGCCGGAGGAGCATCGTAACCGTTTTTTTTGACTGGTAAGACTAAAGTACTAAATGGGTGCTGAATGGCTGCCGTTGGAGACGTGCCCGGCGGATCGCCCGGCTCTCGAAAGCACGGAGCCCCGATCGACCAGCCTGGGCCGGTTGGGCACGTTGCCCCTTCGGTCCGCGCGCACGGGGACATCGCCGATCATCAAGTGCGCTGCGCGATAGCCAAGATCGTCAAAGTTCATATCCACCGTGGTAACGGGATGCCGGGCGTAGAACGAATAGTTGTCGAACGTGATCAGTGAGAAGCGGCGGGGGAGCGGTTCGCCGATGATGCCGAACCAGTATCGCAGGTTTATGGCAAACCATTGGTTGAGCGCGATGATGGCCGTGTGATCGGTGTCGGCCAGCAGGCGGTCGAGCGAGGGAAGCGCGGCGCGCAGACGCGCGCGCAGGCGGTTGAGGCGGGCCGCGGGGGACATGCCGGTTGCGGCAGCGATAATGTCCTGCTCGGTCTCATACGCGAAATCGCATATCACCGCGTCATCATCTTCGAGAAAGCTGCCCATGCCGCGCAGCCATATGTCTTCGTTTGATTCCACGAGATCGACACGCATACCGCTGAATTCCGACTGGCGCACCTTTTCTATCAGTGCAATACGCCCCGCGGTCCATCCTTCCCGTGCCTGGCGGAGGCACAGGGGCAGCAGGACATTGCGGTGCCCGGCCTCGTGCAGATGCCGGAGCACGATGCGAACAAGCTCTTGCTGGTCGGTGAAGCATCGATAATAGTTGCGCCGGGGAATGCGTTTCCGGTCAAATTCAGGATGCATGCCGGCAAAATCGAACCACACGACCGGCCGGTCGAACCGGGATATCCATGCCAGCCAGTCCTGGAGCCCGGCAAACTCCTCGCGATGGTGAGCATGCACCGCCAGTGCGCCGGCATAGCGAGCGCCGAGCGCATTGACCGTATCCAGAATCGCGCGCTTTCCGGCCGGCACGAGCCGCCGCTTCCCGTCGGTGTCGTACGCCTGAACGAGAACATACTGAAAGCCATGCCGCTCGAGCTCGGCGAGAAACGAGTATGCGAACGGTCGCATGTGTATGCCGAGAAGCGAGCGCCAGGTGTCATAGCCGGGAACGAGCACCAGAACAACGGGCGCGGAGGCACGTGCAGAGCTGGCGGCGGTTCTACGGCCGGGGGCCGGGCCGACCAGCCATGCTTTTCCTTTTTTATGGATGAGGTTTTCCTCAGCAAGCTGCTTCAGTGCATCGCAGACCGTGGACTTTGAGAGATGCCCGGTAATTACGAAGTAGCTTGCCTTGGGCAGGGGCTGACCGACCCGGTAGATACCTTCGGCGATGCGACGCCTGATATCGCCGGCAAACGATTCGAAGGAGGTGCCGCGAGGGGATAGTGCGGCGGTGACACGGATGCGCTTCCCGCGCGAATAGTCCAGCAGTCCCTTTTCTCTAAGGAGCGACAGAGCTGCGGACATGGTTTGGGGCGACACGCAATAC
>WJMI01000380.1 GCA_014728015.1 Chitinivibrionales bacterium
CTCTTCGATCATCTCGACCAGAAGGTAGCGCCCCAAGCGGGATTCGACAATGCCGCTCAGTTTCTGCATATAGCCAGGTAACGCCTGCACCGCCCTGTCGACGGTTACGTGTGAGAGCCGCGGCGCGCGCGATTACTCGTACCTGGCGCGACGCCGAGACAAACGAATACTAATCGTCGCGATCGCCCTGTCCCTGTGGCGCGGGAACTTCGACACGCGAACGGGGTTGCGATGCGACGGGAGTGAGTGCGTTTGGGCCGCCATGTTCCCGCGCGGGTATTGACCCGTCTTGACTGATTTCGGTCTGATTCTCTTGCTGTTGCGGCGCTTCCATGTCGAGACTGCTGCCCGATGTATCGGCATCGGGTATGCTTTGCGGCAAAGATTCCTCTTCCGTCTCGTCTTCTCCCTCGCGTCCAAACAGCCTTCTGAAAGGACCGCGGCGCGGCTCATCTGCGCCTTCGTCCTCTTCTGCCTCATCGTCGACCGGCACGGAGTCGATTTCTTCCGCGGGCGCTTCGCCTTCTCCCACCCACACGCCGTCGATACGCCGACGGTTCATTGCTCGCTTGTTGGCGCTCTCGATCACCCCTTCGTAGAAATCCTCCCGAAATCCGCGGCTCTCCTTCTCACGGAACATCTCTATCTCTTCGGCCAAATCGACGTAGCTCTCGCGGCCCACGATGGTGGGGGTGATATACAGGACAAGGTTCGTCTGTATCTTAAGCTTCTTGGTGCTCTTGAACAGGTAGCCGAGGATAGGAATGTCTCCGAGAACAGGAACCTTGTTGTGCGACACCTGCTCCTCGGCGCGAAGCAGCCCGCCCAGCACCAGCGTCTGCGCGTCTTCGAGCCGTACCGTCGTATTGACGGAACGCTTGAAAATGTTGGGGTAACCTTCGCTGTTGAATCCCATGTTGTTGGAGATCTCGGGGGTGATGACCGCGGTGATCTGCCCGCTGCGCGATATCCAGGGAGTGATATCAAGGTTGATACCAAAGGAGATGGGCTGGAAGCGGTAGGTGGGGTTGTCGGAAGTGCCCGCGACAATTCGGTAGTACTGCGTCTGGCCCACGTTGATAGTCGCCTTGTTTCCGTTGAGCACCGTGATTGACGGCTGCGCAAGCACCTTCGCCTTGCCCTCGGATTCGAGCAGACGCAGCGACATGTAGAAATTTTCGCCCAGCTCGGAAATCGTGTGGACATTGGGGAACAGCCCGCTGAGCAAATCGGCGGCGCTCTCACCCTTGCGGTTGACCTGCACCGATGGGAACTGGTAGCTGTTGCTTCCGGATGACCCGGTCGGGTCATAGCCGAACGCGAACCCGAAATCCTTGTCGAGGTCGCGCTGGTATTCTACCACAATTACGTCGATAACAACCTGCGGCGTGGGAATGTCAATCTTCGAAAGAAACTCCCGCGTGGCTACGATGTCTTCCGATGTGCCGGAAATGAGCAGGGCGTTTTGCTCCTTGACTACCTTGATGTTGGCGGCGGGGATGTTCTTGGGCAGAATCGCCGGCACGTCATCAGCCTTGATATGGCGCAGGTGAATGAGCTCCGATGTCGAAAGCGCCTGGCCCGACGGCGTGGCGGTGTTGCGGTCTCCAACGAGCAGCACGTTCTCCTTCTGGATGAACGTGTATTTGGTGCCTCCCAGAAGCAGCGCGAATGCTTCGATAAGCGGGACATCGTTGAGCTTCGCATTGACGTAATCCGTCACCTTCCCGTAGGTGACGATTTCGATATCGGCCTGCTCCGCCACCGCTTCGAGCACATCCGACAAATCGCTTCCCATGACATCGAGCGACAGCAGCCCGTTTGAGTAGTCGACGAAGAATTCGCCGGGTTTCACCCGCCGCCGGCCCATGGCCTTTGCCGCGCGGGTATCGTCGGGCTGCTCCACCCGAAAGATGCCCTTGCGCTTGACGACCTTGTAGCCGTTACCTTCCAGAAGCGCCCGCAGCCCGTCTTCCAGCGGCACGCTGTAGAGCTTGCCGGACACGGTGCCGCCAATTCTGCTGTCGGGAACGATACTGGCGCCCGACTTGGAACTCACCTCTTCAAGCATATCGACCACGTTGGCGTTCTGGACATCGGCGGTGAGCAGTCCGCGCGAGTATCGGATGTTCATGCGATAGCCGTCGGCCGGCGAGCCGATGCGGTACACCGCGCCTTCGCGTGTCACCGCCAGTCCCTGCGATTCGGCCAGGCTGGTCAGTCCTTCCATAATGGGAACATCGCTGAGATGCAGCGTGACCTTGCCGCCGACCTCTTTATCCAGAATGATATTGAGGTCGTAGCCCTTGGAGATCATTCGGATGACGTCGCGAATGTCGGTATCCTTGACATCGAGCGACATTGTGCCGGCAGCCTCCACCGAATCGGCATCCTGCGCACCCGCCGGGCCCGATACCGAAACCAGCAGTACGACCATCAAAACGATCACGCTACGGCTTGTCGTTGTTCTCACGAACATGTCCTTCGCTGTTGTTGTCGAGCCTATGCCGGGCGTACTCGCTCACCGGGCCACATCGTCTAC
>WJMI01000381.1 GCA_014728015.1 Chitinivibrionales bacterium
CCTGACATCAACAATCGCTTTGTGCCCTTTTGTTTGACACCTTCGTGCGCTTTGGTCCTCGTCTCAAGCTCGTCGCATATCGTATTCACGGAGCCGGTGAATCTCTCGGGATTGTCGTAGAAATAGACTTGATTGATAAGAAGGCTGTCGAGTCCGGAAATCGGCGCCGGGTCCGCCGCCCGCAGCCGGGCAAGCCGCTGCACAGCGTGCCGCTTCCTGTTGACCGTTCCGATTGCCCTCTTCAACGCTTCCGGCGTGATTTTTCTACCGCTCATGCGTTCAAGCTGTTCCTTCAGTTTCACGTACTCGGCACGAAGGAGCGCCCTCCCTTCGATACTCTTCATTTGAGGCATGTCCATGGCATAGAAATTGGGTATTAACCGGTCAAGGACCTCGTAGGCTTTCTTTTTGCCGTCACAGGTGCTCTCGCCAACCACCATGTCGCAAGCTTCGAGGTAGGGACAGACACGCCCGATCTTGAAGCCGAATGTAGACTTGATAAGCGCGCAGGTATTGCGCGGAAGGACCTTTTCGACTTCATCGACCGCAAAGTCCGCCCCGGCACACAGCCCCACCATGACCCCATCGACCGCACGCACCAGCTCTTCGGGTACAAACGTGCAATACGTGCCGATGACCTTCCGGCCTTCCGCTTTGGCATCCATTAATTCCCTGATGCGAAGGCCATGCACTTCGGACATCACGAAATCGAAATAGGCCATCCCTTCCGGACGGTTCTTCTGAGACATGAAAATGTCACCGTACGCCTCTGATAAAACGGCAAGCAACGAGTCATGTGCATCGAGATTGATTCCCAGACTCGTCCACATGGGACGGTAATCAACAGCAGCTTCGGACATACCGACCGCCTTTCGGTTGATAATGGAGAAAGAAAAACAGACCGGAATCTATCGATTCAAGAACAAATGGACAGCCGGTAGGGAAAACTGTATGGGACGGAAAGGAAAGAAGGCCCGAACGGGCGCACGTGGCGGGGTTTCGCATCGTTGGTTCCCTGCAGACATGGACACTACCAGACCGGTATTATCCTGCATGCGTTGCTTTCAGGCAACTCCCTGGTTTGCGGCGCCGGAATACTGATTCTTCATACGAAAAATACTGCATTGCTCGAGACCTGTACAATGCGCAAGAGCCGAAGCCCTCGTGCCGTAACGCACTTCGGGCGGTCGCATGCTCCCGGCCGGCAAAAGGAAAAAGGGCCGGGCCCGCGGAAGCGGGATCACCGGGAAGCGCGCCGCCCGCGGGGGCGACAGCCCCGGCCCCGCCAAAGAAACAACCGGAAAAAGACTCTTTTGTAAAGTCAGCGCAAACGGGAAAGCACAGCCCGTACGTGCGCGTTGGACAGAATCCCCAATACCACCCATGCCAGCGCGGCCGTACCCGCGGCCCCGGCCCCAACCTGCCAAAGAGGGACCATTCGCGAACGCTTTGCGCCCGGCAGGACCGCCGCCCGCCTTCCGTGGGGCGACAAATGGGCGGGGCGTCCCGCAATCACCCGCTTCAGCGTGCGGCCGAGATTGTCCATAATCCGCACGCGCTCATCCGCGTTCGCAATTCTATACCTGCCCTCAAAACCAAGCGACAAACACAGGTAATACACTTCAAGCACCCCCGCCTTGTTCTCAGGCTCTTTCAGCATGGCATCGAGCTTGCGAAAAAACTCCTCCCCCGCCACGTTGTCGCCGAAATACTCGAGCTGAAGCGGATTGCTTATCCAATGATCACGGCACGGACCCGGTATGCTCAAAATCGTCTCGTCCAGAAGCGCCACCAGGGCATACTTGGCCAATGCTGTGTCCTCCTTCGACAAGCCGATGACCGGACAGTTCTTCTCGAACAAGTCGACATAATACCTGATGAGCTTTGCCAGCGCCGATGGCTCGCCCAAATCCTCGGCCTCGCGCATGCGAATCACAATCAAAAACAAATCCGTGCACAACGACTCCAGCCGACGACTATCTGCCGCCAGCACGCGGGACAAATCCAAATCCATGGTCTGCCCCGCTATCGTGTCCGCAAACGATCCCGCCATATACCCGCTCCCCCCTACTCCCGAAGCGCAAGAAGCTCCATCTTCAAATCAGGATAACTGTTCGGAAAATAAAACGCTATCGTTCCCGACGAACGTATCCCCTGCCAGAAATCATTCCCCTGGTCAAGAGTGAAGTAGACGTAGCCGGGCTTGGTGGAGAGGGCCTCGGGCGGACGCGACGTGTGAATAAGCGGAAGGCCGGGCATGGCGGAAGGGATTAGGAGCTCGAGCCTGTCCCGAGAGCACATTTTGATACGTTGGAGCGTCCCCACTACAAGTTCTTTCTCGGGAACCGCGGCTGAGACGCCGAAATAGAACTTGGCCGCATCGAGAAGGCGCTGATCAGGCACAGTGCCGACGTATGTCGCCGGGCCTGTCTCCTCAATAGGCACCGGTACGCTCGCAGAAGCCAAGTCGGCCCCCATTACCGTACGAATTATGCGGGAAAATGCCGCGAATACGTCACCGAAAGCGGTATGGTCGTACCGCGGCAACTGCCGGATCGAGACCTCGGACGAAAATGTACACAATGCACCGCCAAACTGGGTCATCAGCGAAAACAACTCGAACGGATGCACCGCCGGGGCAACATGACAGTGGTTCAGAAGCGGCGTGAATGTATTGATTGTCTGAAGCAGCCTGAACGCGGTTTCCTCGGCCCCGCCGAACTCCGCAAGCCCGCTTGCCCGCTGCCGCCGTCCCTGCGACAAAGAAGCATTCTTCGCGAGAAGGATTTCCAGAAGCGAGCGCATCTCGTTCATGAGATACAGTGATGCGCCCACGTGAAGCAGCGGCGGCACGAACGAATCATCGAGCCTGATTTGCCCCGCCTGATCCCGCGCCAGACGCGCGAGCGGAAGTGTCGTATAGTTGTCCCGCGATTCCCCTTCGAAAAGAACTGCGAAGTGCAGCTCGCCCACCTCGATGTCCTTTTTCTGGGCGCCAAGCACCTCGTCGGTGACCGTTATAGTGCGGCTGCGCATCCGGGATGCATCAGCTCCCCGGTCGGCTTCAGCCCTTACGTTGCCGCGGCCTTCCACGAGAAGCGGAAGTGCAAGAAAGACAGCCAGGCTCTGCTGCTGGGGCGCGAACCGCTCCTCGAACGGACGGGCATCCGGTACGAGAGCATCCCCGGGAATATCGAACGGCGTGCCGTCGGGCATGACCCCTGCCGCCCGCGTCACGGCAACCGTGCCGCCAAGCAGCGCATCAGTGCTTACCACGCACTCGGTGAATCCGTGGCTGTACGGAAAATGCGCAGCCAGCCGCGCATTGAACGCCTGTAGCATGCCTCGTTCAGCCTGCTGGAAGTGCTGCGGCTGAAGAAACATGCCCTCTTTCCAGACAACTCTGTTGTTCCCAAACACGATCACGTACCCCCTGAAACGAATACCGGTTCCGTTGAGATATTGCCTTAGGTTAACTATTTTTATCCTGGTGACGGACAAGTTTACGGGAATATAAATATCCGCATGGCGCGGCAAACGCACAAACGCGACGTTCGTGGCCGTGCACTTGTGAAGAAAGGCCTGCCATGAAAGCACCCCAAATGCTCACTGCCGCCGCCTGCTGCATTGCCGCCCTTGTTCTGCCGGCAGCTGCGGCCAATGAAGGCGCGCTCACCGTGGAAACCACCCCGGAGGGGATCGAAGTCTGGCTGGACGACACGTATGTCGGCGATTCGCCTATTGTGGGCAAGAAGCTCCAGGCCGGCCGGTATCGTGTGAAGCTCGTCGATCCGGTCCAGCATACCAGCGTGGTGGAGGACGTGCTTGTGCAGCCGGACAAGGTAACGGTTGTCGAAAAAACCATGGAGGGAAAGTTCGGCTCGCTGAAAGTGACGAGCGATCCCGAGGGCGCAAGCGCATATCTGCTTACTTCGCTCGGCACGACCCCTTTGTCCAACGATTTCATGAATCCGGGGAAATATCGCGTCGAGCTGCGCCATCCCAGCAAGCGCTACGCGACGGCTACGGAAGACGTGGTTGTCCCGCGCGGCAAGACAGTCAATCTCGCCAAGACCCTGGAGAAAAGGAGTCCGTTCGACCTGAAAGCCTTTATACGCCTCGCCCTGGGCGCGGGGGCTGTGGGCGGTTTTGCGTGGGCCATTGTCGAACATGGCCGCCACGATAAATGGGAGACCATGGCCCGGCCCGATGTCAACCCCTTGGCGCAAACTCCGAGCGTGCAGAAAGCCTACGAGGATGATGCGCATAGTGCCGCTGTCCGCAGGACTGTGGGTATTGTCCTGGGAAGCGCGTGTGTGGTAGGATTCGAAATAGTGGCGTTTTTCTAGTTGGAATTTTCGCCTGCGAAAAGCTCGAAACATCTAAACATAAAATATCCATGACCTACCAGGAACACCCCCGGGACGATCCTCCTCTCGAGAAGACCTTTGTCAAGGATGCGGCATCCGCCGGCAGCGGCGTGTTTGCCGGCCGCCGCCCGGGTGCCGGCCAAACCGGCACGGACAGCCCGTATGCATCTTCGGTAACACTCCCCCCTCACCGAAAAGCCCGTCACTATCGGCTCGGGGACCGTGGTCGGCGAACTCGGCGCCGGAGGCATGGCCAGGATATACAAGATTTGGAACCAAAAGCTCGAAGTCTTCCGTGCTATCAAGCTCCTGCCACCCTCGGCCAACCCCGACTTGCCCAAACGGTTCGAAACCGAAGCAAAAATCACCGCCAAATTACA
>WJMI01000382.1 GCA_014728015.1 Chitinivibrionales bacterium
GTGTAGGGAGTCTTCCTCGATCGCTCGGAACCGAATCTTTCGTTCTCGGCACTGTCGTCTTTTCTCGGCATTTGCTGACCGTTCAATCAGAAAGGTTTGTCTGTGTTCACTAACGTTCCAAATACTGCGCGAGTATGGGGCGGCGCGGCCGAGCGCCGGGGTCCCATACTCGTCACCGGTTATTTGGCAGTTAGCCGCCAACTGCGGCGCACTGCACCACTTGTAAACTAGTTTACCGGCGCGCTGAGCTGCCAAATGCCGACATGGCTACGATGCCGCCGCAGTTGTTGTTCGTTCCCCCTGCGCACCGGGCTCTCATTGCGAGCTCGCATCATCCGCTTGCTGATCGGTATTCTGCAGCGCCAGTGCCGATCAAACGAGGGCACCCAACAGAAGAGCCCGGCTTCGCGAAAGCCCTTTCGAACTCGGCAAAACCCTACGTAGTATGCTTCGTGCTGTTTGTGTTTTGCCTGCTAACGCCAAAAGTACCCCGCGAGTGAGGGGGGACGGCGACAGCCGGCCGGGCCCCTCACTCGTCGTTGGGTTACTTTTTTGTTAGGTGAAACACCTGCTTCACCTTGTGTTTTCCGACCGATATTTCGAATATCCAATCACCTTCAAGCAACTCCCACTCATTGTCAAAGCCGAAACCGGTATAGCGTGGAGAGTTCCCTATGCTTCTTGTTTTGAAGGTCCATTCCTTTTCGCTCCTGCCGGTTTCAGGATTAGTCATCTCGGATGGGTAAATGACATGGTATGTGACCGGATATAGCCTTTTCCGTTTGGTTTCCGCGACGATCTCATATCGTAGGCCGAACGTTTGGCCTACTTCCAAAGGTATAGTGTCAGTCTGCTTGACAAGCCCCTCTTTCTTGACGACCTTCACTTCCCCCGCTACCGTGGATGGAGCCTCAGGAGTCTTTATCACACGCTTCTCGTAAATGCCGTAGTCCACAACCCTGACTCCGGTCACATCCTTCATTCGTCCTGGAGGCGGCGCTGAGATCCCGGCTGTTACCGCAACTGCCACGCAGAGCAACGATGCATTCACCACGATTCGAGTACGCATTTTGGTTTCCTTTCCTAACGCTCACAATATCCGGCGAGGGCGGGCAACGCAAGCGAAGCGCAGCGTTGGGGCCCCGCCCCTCGTCCTTGGTTTATTGGGTAGTTAGAATATGTCAAATGTAAAGTGTGTCTCTGGGACATTATGTAAAGCATGTCATCGGCTATTCAGAACTATGATTTCAGGCTCTCAAGCAATCTTCCTATGCCAAATGTGCCGTCGCTGTTGTGAACCACAATAAAACTATCATGACGAGCACATAATGGGCCACAATAATACCCCACAGAAAGAACTACTTCATGATTAAGGGTATCTTTCGCAAGGCTGAATTGAAGTAAGCCATTTCTAATGGGTGCTTGCTTAAGACTATCTACTAGGATCAACTCAATTCCACGTTTGCCGAATCCAGCGACGATAGAACTCCTGATAGAATCCGAAAGGTAGTTTGACATTGTACCTCTCTCTGACTATGTCACTCCGTTACGATGACGCAACGAAAACTCCCTCCGTTTATGGGATCACCAAGTCCTACCCTATATGCACTACTAAGGCAGAAAGTACCACCGAAACTCCAGGAGCCGCCTCTGTACACACGGTATTCTAAAGATGGATCTGGAGCATTCTCCGGTCCTGTAGGGTCGATTTGCAGATCCGCTGGATAAGAATGGTGATACCAATCGTTACACCATTCAAATACATTGCCACTCATGTCGTATAATCCGAACGCATTCGGCAACTTCATCGCCACAGGTTGCATAGAAGATGCGTTGCCAGAATGCCATGCGTAATCGTCAGCATCGGGATCACGCGAAGTGGAGTACGGGCCTTCTATGTCGTTGCCCCAATAGAAATCTGTAGTTGTACCAGCCCTGCATGCATATTCCCATTCCGCTTCTGTTGGCAACCTATAACCGGCCTTCGAGTAGTCTATGGTGAAATCATTCATTCTATAGTGGCTGAGGCCGTCACCGCCGACAACACGTGTAAGCGACGCATAAGCGTACACTGTGTCACGCCCTTCCCGTTTGCTCCGCGCGTTGCAGAACAATCCTGCCTCGTACCAGTTGATTCGGTTCACGGGTAGCGGATCGCCTATTTCCGAAGATGGGTTCTCTCCCACTACCTCTTGGTAAAGCCCTTGGGTGATCTCGGTCGAATCCATCCAGAAGTCATACGTGAACTGTACTGTTTGCAGGTTATTAGTGAGACGTAGGCTTCCCATTTGGAAGGTCGAATCCTTGGCCGGAATCACCAGCATTCCTTCCGGTCGAACGGGGGGAGACGCGGGGGCTATGATGCTGCCAGTGCCAATTGCAGTATCGCCATATACATCTTGTACAATGAGTTGCCAGTGAACAACAGCACCTGAACCGATGCCTTCAGCTGCGTGCTCACCCGAATGACCGTTGTACACCTTCGCCAGCTGTCCAGGTGATGGCCCAATGGAAAGAGCAAAGAGAAGAGTGTCGCTAGGATAATCGGGATCAGAAGCCGACATGCTCAGCGGCAGCGTACCGTTGCCCGCTTCATGGTCGAAGCTTGTCCAAGCATAACGTGACTCAGGTGCCGAAACGACAGGATTGTGTGGGGCACGGTTGAAATTCACAAGAAAAGTGTCCGCGCTTGTGTTCCCATCGTCATCCTCCGCGGCCCACACAACGATGATAGGCCCCCCCGATGGGTTTGCCAAGGTTTTCTCGGGCACGACAGTAGTATCATCCCAAC
>WJMI01000383.1 GCA_014728015.1 Chitinivibrionales bacterium
ATCAGTGTATAGGGCCCCTGCATGCTATTTCCGTACGCGTTTCATGGTGTAGTACAATGCCATGGCGCTCGATGCCGAGGCAATGGCCGAGCCGAACAGAACCAGCATCTGGACAACGCGCCAGCCGCGCGGCGCGCCGCTCCCCAGAAAAAGGCAGGCGATATAGAGAACTGCCAGGGCCACGGCAAGGATGAATCCCGTGCGGGGAGACGGCTGGTCGAATTTTTTCTGGTAGAATGATGATATCAGGTAGGCGAGAAGGTTGAGAAAGACGAATGCCAGGACGTATCCCGTCAGAAGCAGCCTGCTCATGCCCGTGAGGAGCGTCACGATACCTACTTTTTCCCGAAAGCGTTGACAAAGGCATCTTGCGGCGTGTGGCGCGTGATGCCGCTCATGATTCCTTCTCTGCCGCTGAACTTCGCTTCCACTTCGATGCCGTTGCCGCCAATCGTGAACCGGCGAATCTCCTTCTCGTGATCGCTGCCGCGCATCTTGAGCACCAGCATGGCCTTCTGGATGGAGCTGTCGATTTCCACATAACGAAGGAGCATGTAGGAATCGACAATGAACGGTATCTTGCTGGTGACCGCGCCGACCTGGCCGAGCAGCGAGTCGTTCTCCCGCAAAAGGATGCTGGTGACGCCCTCGCGCTTCAGGGAATTGATGAATTTCCGTTCGATCTCGCGAAGCTCTATTTCGTCCATGGACAGCGATTCGAAATGGGTCATGGAGTCGACCGCGACCCGCTTCACGCCGAGCTCTTCGATCAGGTCGACGAACTGGCCGTCGAGCTTGTCGAATTCACTCAACGTAGTCTGGGGATCGGAGAACACGACCTTGAGAAGACCTTGGGACTCGAGGTCCTTGAGATCCCAGCCGAACTGGAGCGCATCATGGTAGTACTGCTGGGGAAATTCCTCGAACGTAACGATCAGCCCGGGTTCCTGGTGATGCACGATCCCGTTGTAGATAAACTGCATCGCGAGGGTGGTTTTGCCGGTGCCGGGCGCGCCCTCGACCAGGTTCGCCGTGCCGCGGATGAACCCGCCGGCGATCATCTTGTCCAGGCCCTGCACCCCGGATGGAACTCTTTGTTCGTTCATGGTACAACCTGCCGCTCTATGAGAAGAGGTGGACGATTACCGCTTTTTGCGCGTGCAGCCGGTTCTCCGCTTCGTCAAGGGCCCGGGAGCGTGACGAGTCGAGAACCTCGCTGGTTATTTCTTCCCCGCGGTGGGCGGGGAGACAGTGCGATACCAGTACTTCGGTAGGCGCCCGGGCGATCAACGCATCGTTGACCTGGAACCCGGCGAAGTCCTTTGCCCGGCGTTCCTGCTGGGCCTCCTGCCCCATGCTCGCCCATACATCCGTGTAAATCCACGAGGCATCGGCCACCGCCGATACGGGATCGTGTGTTACATCGATGGAACCGCTGCTGTCGCGCGCCGCGTCGGCGCAGGCTTGGAGCAGCGCTGGCGGCGGCTCGTAGCCCGCGGGGCAGGCAAGCACGAAATCCCAGCCGAGCCTGGCGCATACGATCATCAGTGATGCGCACACATTGTTGCCGTCGCCGACAAAAACGACCTTCACCTTTTTTTCGCCCCCGAGGTTTTCGTCGACGGTCTGCGCGAAAGCCAGCGCCTGGCATGGATGGAACGCATCGGTGAGCGCGTTGATGACAGGAATCGAGCAGCTCGCGGCAATCTTGACCACCGTGTCGTGCGAATAGGTCCGGACGACAATCAGGTGCACCCAGCGCTGGAGATTCTGCGCGACGTCCTCCACAGACTCCCGCCTGCCCATCTGCACCATGCCGGCGGCAAGGTTGATTGCGTGACCCCCGACCTCGTGGATCGCCGTCTCGAAGGTGATCCGCGTGCGCAGCGACGGTTTCTCGAAAATCAGGACGGCGCTGCGGCCGGCCATGGCCTGCGGATCGTCGCGGAGACGTCCCTGCTTGAGGGCATTCGCGCTCGCGATAAGCGAGCGGATTTCCTCGGGAGAATAGTCCAGCAGACAGATAAGGTTCTTGTTGTTGGGCATAGCCGTACACGGGTTGTTACGCGCCGGGCTCGTGGCGCAACTCTCTCAAGACAACGGAATATAATTGTTCCGCCGGTGCCAAAGAAGCCGGCCGGGGACCGGGATACGGAAAGCGCGGGGGAGAATCGCGGCATCAAAACCATATTATTTGCTTGACACAGATGCAACACGGGTTTATATATGGGGCACGGCAGGCCGTCAGAGGGCGACGGACCACCAACGGGGTATCCGGAATCCCGCCGGGCACTTTGCCTGTCGTTTCGGAACTCACCTAACAAAGGGGCACGTATGATACATCCCGCGACCGAGGTCGGCTTCGTGTCCGACACGATTGGCTACGGTGTCTTCGCTACCGCGCGCATCCCGAAGGGTACCATCACGTATGTCGAGGATATCTTCGACATACGGGTCAGTCCGCAGGCATTTGCCGCCCTGGATACGGGATACCGTGAGATTCTCGACAAGTATTCGTGCATCGATGTAGCCGGCACGAGGATCATGAGCTGGGACCATGCCAAATACATGAACCATTCGTGCAACTGTAACACGATAGATACCGCATACTGTTTCGAGATCGCCATACGGGACATCGAGCCCGGCGAGGAAATCACAGACGAATACGGGCTATTCAATATCTCTGAAGAAGTCGATCTGGCCTGCAAGTGCCCCAGCTGCCGCGGGAAGCTCAGGCCCTCCGACATAGACATCTACCATCCGGTATAGGACGGCTGGATTCAGGATGCCTTGCCTCGGCTGCTGAGTGTTGAGCAGCCCCTGTGGAAGTTCTTGAGCGCGGAGTCTAAACAGGATGTCTTGTCATTCATAAACGGCGGCGAATCCTATCGTTCTGTCCTGTGCCTCAAGCGGGGTCGAACGCCGCAGGTTAGTCCCACCGGACGGCCGCGGGTGAGTCGCATAGCCCGCGCCGCCTGAGTCCTGCGCGCCGGGTGCAATGCCCGGCGCGTTCGCATTCCCGTCACGACTTCCGGGCACATCGGCCCGTGCGTCTTGCTTGACGCATATCCCCTTGCATGTCTGCCGATTTCGTGGTAGAATCATGATGTTGCCCGGGATGCGTGCGCGCCTGTCCGGCAGTGTACCCGGCGGCTGGACCGCCGGCAAATGTGTGCCGGAAACAGCGGGGCGGGCCTTTCGTGCACGCTTGCGCGAAGGTGGTGTGGGTACTACGAGATGGTGCCGACCCGCCGGGCGGAGCGGCGCGAGTCCGGGCCTTCGATCCGGTTGGGATCCGTGCTGATTATTACTTACCAGGAGGCGCTACGTGAACATCACAGAAGTCCGGATCACGCTGAGGGATGAAGAAAAGCTGAAGGCTTTCGCAAGTATGACGTTCGACGACTGCTTCGTAGTGCGGGGACTCAAAGTGATCAACGGCTCGCAAGGCTATTTCGTGTCCATGCCGAGCCGCAAGCGCAAGGACGGCAGCTATCAGGACATCGCCCACCCGATAAACAACGAGATGCGCAAGGAGATCGAGGACAAGGTCCTCGATGCGTTTGAGCAGGAACTCAACCAGGCCGGCGGCGGCGAGCCGGTGCGGCGGGCCGAGGCGGATGAGGATACCGGTGCGGCGCCGCCGCGCGATGCTGATATGGAGGGTGCCGGGCCGGCTGACGGCGAATAGGCTCGCACACGACGAAATCGGGCACGAAACCGCAGGCGGGGCGCATGTCCCGCCTTTTTTGTCGCCCGCCCGCCCGGCTATCCGGTCTGGAAAGCGGCGCAGCGATGTATTATTTTGTACGATTGCCCACTGCTGGGGCGTCGACAAGTGGTAAGTCACATGGTTTTGGTCCATGCATTCGGAGGTTCGAATCCTTCCGCCCCAGCAATGAGCGAGACAGGAAAACGGCGAAACAGGATCGTATCAATGGAGGTTTTGCTTTGGAGATCATCAAACTGAAGTCCCGCCCGCGATCGGGCAGGGGGAAATCCTACAACCGCAAGGCCCGCCAGCAGGGATGGATTCCTGCCAACTATTACGGCCGGAATATCGATGCGCAGAACATCGAGGTAAACTGCAAAGAGTTCGGAGCGATTCTGCGGGCGGGGAAGGGAACGCATTTGATAGACTTGGGATTGTCCGATGCCGAGGTGGATTCCGTGGCGATCATCAAGGAGATTCAGCGCGACGTGCTGCTGCCGGGACATATCGAACATATCGATTTCCAGCACACGGCAATGAACGAGGAAGTGACCGTGGAATGCCCGATCGAGATTGTCGGTCATCCGGTCGGCGTGCTTGAGGAAGAGGGCGTGCTGAACCACCCGGTCCAGCGTCTCACGATTCACTGTCAGGCCCGCTACATACCCGAGAAGATCACGGTGGATGTCTCCGGGCTGCACATCGGTGAGTCGATTCACGTGAAAGACCTCGCGGTTGAGAACGTGACGTTCAGGAATTCGCCCGATGAAGTGATTGCGAGCGTGACCCACGCGGCCAAGATTGAAGAGCCTGTGGTTGAGGCCGCCGAAGAGGGCGCTGAGGGCGAGGCTGTCGAGGGTGAGGCCGCGGGTGAAGGCGCTGCGGCCGCTGAAGGCGACAAGGCCGAGGGCGAAAAGAAAGAGAAGGGCGGCGAAGAGGGCGCGTGATGCGCGGCCGATGGCTATGTCCTGGTTGAGCGGGGCGTTCCGGAGTCTGGTGCGGGCGATGCGTTCGCGCCCGTCGGAGGACCGGACGGCCGATGCCATCGTTTTCGGCATGGGCAACATCGGCGCCGAATACGCGAATACGCGCCACAACATCGGTTTCCTGGTTGTCGACAGGTTTGTCCGGGAGATCGATGTCGTGGGGCGGCGCCGCATGTGCCGGGCGGACGTGACTGTCGGCCGCACGCAAGGCGGCAGGCGGGTCGCCTGCGCGAAGCCTGTTACCTTTGTCAACCGGTCGGGACGGTCTGTCCGGGAGCTGACAGGATTTTTCAACCGGGCGCCGTCGGAATGCCTGGTCGTCGTAGATGATTTTCACCTTGCTTCAGGGCGGCTTCGGTTCCGCCGGCAGGGGTCTGACGGCGGGCACAACGGGCTCAAGTCGGTGGTGGAAGCGGTCGGGACCGGCTTCCCGCGCCTGCGGGTGGGCATCGGCCCGCTTCCAGAGGGGACATCGACGGTCGATTTCGTGCTGGGCGAGTTTACTGTCGAAGAGGAGGAGCGCACACGGGAGACGGTCGACCGGGCGGCGGAAGCGGTTGGGGTTTTCCTCGACCGCGGGATGGAAGCCGCCATGAGCACGTACAATGCTTGAGTCGCCGTCTCGGCTATGCCATAACATAGAAAGCAACACATATCCAGCTATTCATCCTGCTCTGGCGTGCGCGCTAGGGCCGTCAGTCCAAAGGAGGCCATGTGAAGAGACCCTACGAGACATGCATCGTTTTCGATGGCACGCTTGGTGACGATGTCATCGAAAAGGAGCGCCAGCAGGTAGAGGAATCCCTCAAGAAAGCCGCGGATCTGGAACAGGTGCATCCCTGGGGGCGGCGGAGGCTCGCCTTCGAGATCGACAGGAAGCGTAACGGGGTATATTACCTGTTCGAGTATCAGGCCGAGGGTGATGCCGTTACCAAGCTCGAGAAGCAGTTTAAGTTGAACCAGCATGTTTTCCGTTACATGACCGTAGTGCGAAAGCCGGGAACCAAGGCAGCGCCGCCGGAGTCCGCCGACAAGGCAACGAAGACGGATGAGGCCGGGTCCGACGATGGAAGGGAGGATCAGCATGCCGCCGAGAGGTAGACCAGGAAAGGGCAGAGGAAGGGGCAGGAGTTCCCGGAAGTTCAGGGGCCGGCGCGCGCGCAAGGTCTGCGTGTTCTGCGAAACGAAGACGGAGCCGGACTACAAGGCAACGGAGGCGATCGGTCGCATGATTACCGACCGGGGCAAGATTGTCCCGCGCCGTATCAGCGGGTTGTGCGCGAAGCATCAGCGCCGGGTCGCCACCGAGATCAAGCGGGCGCGGCATCTCGCCCTGCTGCCGTTTGTTGCCGAGAATATCAGGTAGGCTCCGGCCGCGCGTGCAGGCGCGGGAGCCGAGAACCACCAGAAAACGAACCGAACAGGGGAAGACAACTGTATGGAAGTAGTGCTGAAGCAGGACCATGAATCCCTGGGCAAGGCCATGGATGTCGTGAATGTCCGGGACGGGTATGCGAGGAATTTTCTTATTCCCTCGGGGATAGCGGTCCCCGCCACCGAGGGAAACAAGAAGAGCGTCGCGGAGGCGAAACGGTTTGCCGAGAAACGGGAGGAGAAGCAGAAGGCGGCGGCCGGCGCGCTCGCATCGAAAATCGAGAATGTGCCGTGTACGATTCCGGTCAAGGTGGGTGAGGAGGACCGGATATTCGGATCGGTCACCGCGCAGGAGATCGCCGAGTTCCTCAAGAAAGAAGGCTTCGAGGTTGACAAACGCTCGATCGCGCTCGAAGAGCCCATCAAGCAGCTCGGTGTCTATTCGGTACCGGTGAATCTGCATCGGGACGTCCAGGCGACGCTGAAGGTCTGGGTCGTGAAGGACGAGTCCCAGTAGCGTTTCGTGCACCATTGCACGGGAAGGGAGAACGGAGGATGCGGCTGAAGGGGCTGTACGTCGCGCTGGTCACACCGTTCGATGCGCGGGGCGAAATTGACGAGCAGGGGTTTCGCGAAAACATCCGGCACCTTATCGACAAGGGGGTCGCCGGAATCGTGCCGTGCGGAACGACGGGGGAGGCGGCCACGCTTTCGTGGGAAGAGCACAACCGGGTCGTGGATTGCGCTATCGATGCGGCGGGGGGACGGGTGACGGTGATTGCCGGCGCCGGATCGAACAACACGCGCGAATCGATTGAAGCTGCGCGGCACGCCAGGGCCGCTGGCGCGGATGCGATCCTGTGCATAACGCCCTACTATAACAAGCCGACGCAGGAAGGGCTGTACCGCCATTTCGCCGAAATCGCATCGCAGGTCGACATCGGGATGATCGTGTACAATGTTCCCGGGCGGACCGGTGTCAATCTTCGTCCCGAGACCATCGAGCGCTTGTGCGGTATTCCCACGGTGATCGGCGTGAAAGAGGCGAGCGGCGATATCGAGCAGATATCCGAGATCCATCGCCTGTGCGGAGATCGTCTGGCCGTGCTGTCGGGGGATGATGCCTTGACGCTTCCCATACTGGCGTGCGGCGGCGCGGGCGTCATATCGGTGGCGGGCAACATTATTCCCGAGCGCATGAACGCGATGCTGAACGCGTTCTTTGCCGGCGACTGCGCGGAGGCGCGATCGATTCACGAGGAGATTTTCCCAATTGCCAAGGCGCTGTTCCTCGAAACGAATCCCATACCCGTGAAGACGGCGATGGGACATCTGGGCTTCGCCGCGGGGCCGCTTCGGTTGCCCCTCGCCCCCATGGGCCAGGACAATAAACAGAAACTTCTTTCCGTACTCGAAGCAGGCGGCGTGAGGCCCCTGCGGTAGCGCACAATGGCTGTTAATATCATTATCGCGGGCGTGCTGGGAAGAATGGGCCGGGAAATAGCCGCCGTGGCACTGGCCGATCCGGATACCCGCCTGGTGGGCTGCACCGAGGCGCCGTCGCATGAGGCGATCGGAAAGAACGCGGGAGCGTTGCTGGGTGCGGCAGGGATGGAGTTGGAATTGCGTCCCTCGATGGAGGCGCTGCCGGTCGAGAATTCGGTGATTATCAACTTCACGTCGCCCGATGCCACCTGCGATCTCCTGCGTCAAATCAGCGGGAGAGGGGCGAACGTTGTTATCGGAACGACGGGGCTGTCGGCGGAGCAGGTTGCACTTGTCAACGACTATGCGAGGGAGGGCGCCGTCGTGTTCAGCCCGAACATGGGACTGGGCATGAACCTTCTCTTCCACCTGACCCACGTGGTCGCATCACGGCTGGGCGAGGCGTTCGATATCGAAATAATCGAAGCGCATCACCGGCACAAGAAGGATGCTCCCAGCGGTACGGCGAAGCGCCTGGGAGAGATCGCCGCCGGCGCGCGGCATCGCAGCTACGACCGCGATGCGCAGCACGGCCGTCAGGGCGCAACCGGTGAGCGGCCCCGCGGCGAGATCGGCATGCATGCCGTGCGCGGGGGTGACATTGTCGGCGATCATACGGTCCTGTTCGCCGGGCCCGGCGAGCGGCTGGAGCTAAAGCACAGCGCGCAGAGCAGAGCGACATTCGCGCGCGGCGCCGTGACAGCCGCAAAGTGGCTGCAGTCGAGAAGTCCGGGGATATACTCAATGCAGGATGTGCTCGGCTTGTGATGTCCGGCCGGCACCGGATAATCTGAATGAATTCTCTGTATCCTACATGCATCGCTCTTCTGTTGCTCGGGCTTGTGTCTCCCGCTCCGGGCCGGGAACCCGAAAACGAACCTTCATCCGAAGCCGCCGCGGCCGAAGCGCCGGCACCGGCCGAATCCACGGCACCGTCAGCCACCTCTTCTCCGTCCGTCAATGATGCGGCAGACGAGCCTTCCGATGCCGGGGCAGGCGGCGAAGCTGCGGCCGGGCCGGACACCGTCGCGGATGAGAAGGATGCCGCGGAAGCGGAGGAGGCTGTTGTCGAGGAGGAAGACATTCTGCTTATCGAGGGCGAGGAAGAGGAAAGCATTATTGCCGAGGAAGTCGGCGTGACTGAGGAGGAACCGGACACGGCGGCCGGCGGGGATGCCGGGGAGCAGGCTGCCGGCGCGGCCGGGGAGGAACCAGGTGCCGAAGAAGCAGACGCTGAGGAGAAGGCCGCGGCGGCTGCCGCGGCCGCGGACACGGTTGCCGATACGGTTGTCCCGGAAGAGCCCGAGAAGAAGATGACGGTGGAGCAGGCGCGCTCGATAAATTTCGCGAAGAACCTCGAGGAATATCGCTCTCCCCGGACCGCGATGTTCATGTCGCTGTTTCTTCCGGGCCTGGGGCAGGCATATGCGAAGCGGCCCGTGAAGACCGGCATTTTCGTGCTGGCGGAAGCTGCCATTATCGGGACGGGTGTTTACTTCGCTTTGGAGGGACGGGATCACAAGGCGACCGCGCGGAAATATGCCGATAGGAACTTTGATCTGGACAAGTTCTGGAGCTACTACGAAAACATTGTAGATGTCGTTCCCGACACGTGGACCGACTCGATGAAACAGGACCTGCAGCGAAGCATTGTGTGGGATTCGACGGAATTTGCCCAGGATGCAAAAGGCAAGAACAATGCCTACTATGATAACCTCCAGCGGGAGGCCCTGGTCCACGGGTGGGAGGATGCCGAGCCGGTCCTCGATGCGCCGAATGACCGCTTCATTGACAGCGCCGCGTCGTACTCGTACAATTATGAAGTCTACCAGGAGGTCGGCGATCCGGAGGGAGACACGAATTTCCTGTTCATACGGATCGACAGGGAAACCGGGAAAGAAGTGTCATCCAAGCCCGTGTGGGGGTACTCAGAATCGCAACAAGACTACATTGACATGGTGCACGAATACAACCGGTACTACCGGATATCCACCAATGTCCTGTTTCTGCTGTTTGCCAATCATGTTGTCTCGGCTGTCGATGCGATGATTTCCGCCAAGGCGCACAACGATGAGTTGCTCGGCAGGCAGAGTTTCTGGCGTCATGTCGGCCTCAACCAGCAGCTTGCGTTCACCGAAAACGGTATCACGTCCACTCTTGGCGTAAGGATACGATTTTGAGAGTGACCGCACTGGCAATGCTCGTTGTTTTGTCCGCCGGCGTGTGCCGGCTCCGGGCGCAGGTGATCGTGGAGCCGGAGGTCGTGACCGACAGCATAGATGTATTTGCCGGCGCACAGGAACCCGACAGGTCGCGCGGTATCGCATTGTTCTCATCGCTTGTGCTTCCCGGTCTGGGGCATGAGTATCTGGGGAGAAGCGAGCGGGCGCTGGCCCACTTCGGCGCCGAGGCGCTCTTTGTGTGCGGGATGATTTTTTCCGAAGCGCGCTCGCGGCGCATGTTCAGGGACAGCCGCGCGTACGCCTGGAACTACGCGCGGGCGGAAGGCGGCGGGAGCACCGATGAGTACTATTGGCAAAATATCGGGCGGTACCTGGATTCGGATGAATACAATCGGGTCATGGAGCTCAACCGCACGCCCGAGGACAAGTACACAGGCAGCGGGCAATACTGGCGGTGGAGCGATGAGTTTTTCCAGGACGAATACAACGGGTTGCGCGAAGATGCCACCCGTCTGCACGTGGCATCCTCTTTCTTTCTTGCCGCCATGGTTCTCAACCGTGTCGTCGCCTTCATCGATATCCGCCGCGCTACCAGGTACAAGGGCATTCAGGGCCGCGCCTCCATCGAATTCGAGCCACGCTATTCGCCGGAGAGCGGCGGTATCGGTATCGCTCTTGTTGGTGATGTTACCCGTTTTTGATTAAACTCTTCAGACCGGCCGCCTCTCAGTTACGCTTCATTTAAATGCAGATCTGAACAGCATCTGAAAACGCGTTTGAGTTAAGCTCCCGTAAGCCATTGCTTCGCGGTCAACTAGAAGGTCGTGGCGGAAGAAAAGGACTTGCCGAACAAAGAGATTGTATTTAAATTAAATGTGATATACAATATGTAGTAGGTACTATTTAACCTCCTGAAGGGGAGGAACCGATGAAGTGCCCTTTCTGCGGTTTCGAACAGGACAAGGTTGTCGACTCACGCTCAAGCAAAGAGGGGAGAGCGGTTCGCCGGCGGCGGGAGTGTTTGGAGTGCGGGAAGAGATTCACGACATACGAGTACATCGAGAATTTTCCTCTGACAATCGTGAAAAATGACCAGCGGAGAGAGCCCTATGACCGCCAGAAGCTTCTTACCGGACTCATGGCGGCGTGCAAGAAACGTCCTATCAGCACGAAGAAGGTCGACAGTATTGTCGACAAGATTGAAACCGCGCTGGAGAAGCAGGGCAAAACCGAAGTGCCCAGCTCTGAAATCGGCCAGATGGTAATGTCCGAGCTGTACAAGCTGGACGATGTTGCCTATGTGCGGTTTGCATCCGTGTACCGCAAGTTCAAGGACAGGGGCGAATTCGTGTCGGAGGTGAAGGGGCTGGACGCGAAATCCAACGGCGGGGGCGGCAAGTCCCTTCGGTAGCCTACGGGCTATTCGCAGACGATAAGGCTACCCATGCCACTGGAGTCGTCAAAGAAATCTTCTTTGAAATAGTGGTAGCCCTGCTGGTCGTTCGAGTAGTACTCGCTCGTTTCTTCCTCGAAAAACGTCTTGAGGGCCGCATCCTGGTCGGCACTCTCGATAATCCGGTGCTTGAGCGGTTTTCCCGTTTCGGGCGTAACAAAAGCGATTGAGAACTTGGGCATTAGACAGTGCTCCTCAGTTGCCGTACAAACCAAATAGTAAAATAATTCGAAAGCGCTGCAAAATGAAGGATTATTCGCGATGTTTGTTTGGTAATGTGCGTTCCCGGAATGCCCCGGCAGTTCCGTTGGTATGCATGATCCTGGCCCTCATGCTTGCCGTGCCGGCAGGCGCATCACTCTCCGAATCGGTGAAGCAGATGCTGATACAGAGCGGCTATAAGCCGTCAAATGTTGGGGTGCTGGTTCGTGACATGACCAATGATTCTGTGCTGATCGCGCTGAATGCCGAGGAACCGTTTATTCCGGCCTCGGTACAGAAGCTGGTGACCGCATCGGCGGCGATTGACCTGCTCGGTATTGACTACCGGTTCCAGACGAAGGTGTTTGCCGGCGGCGCGTTCGACCGGGATTCCGGTACGATCCAAGGCGACTTGTATGTGCGGGGCGGCGGCGATCCGGGCTTTCTTGCGGAGCGCCTATGGCTTTTCGTGCAGCACATCACACACCAGGGGGTGCGGGCGATCAAAGGCGATCTTGTACTCGATGACTGTTTCTTCAGCGACAATGTTTCGGGGCCGGGATTCAGTGAGGACAAGTCGAGCCGCGCCTACGAGGCCCCGACCGCGGCGCTCTCGGCAAGTTTCAATACCGTGGCGGTGCACGTGGCGCCGGGCAGCTCTGTCGGGTCGCCGGTACACGTGCGTCCGTTCCCAAGCATACGCGGTGTCAAGATTGTCTCAACCGCTCTGACGACCGCCGCGGACAAGCCGTCCGGCATCCAGGTGAAGACCGAGGAAATGGATGGCAGGACTGCGATTTTGGTGTATGGCGGGATGAGTATCGATGCCAAGCCGCGGTACGTGTATCGCAAGGTATGGCAGACATGGGAAAATTTCGGGTGGGTGCTGCAGGCCCTGTTCGACGAGTGCGGCATTGTTCTGGAGGGCCGCGTGCGCCGGGCGTGTGTCCCTGATTCGGTGAAGGCATCCGGGCCGTTGTATGAATTCACGTCGAAGCCGCTCACTGAATTTATCGGCCACATGTTCAAGTACTCCAGCAACTTCGCCGCGGAAATGGTCTTTCGGACGATCGATGCTGAGAAAGGGACGGGCAAAGGAACGTGGAAAGGCGCGGGGGATGTGATCCGGAAATGGTGGAAGGCGCAGGATCTGCCGGGAGCCATACCCGCGGCGAACGGCTCGGGCATGGGTAACAGGAACCGTCTCAGTCCGGCCCAGGCGGTTGCATTGCTTACGCGGGAATGGCGGGCCAAGACCACGGCCCCTGATTTTGTGAGTGCGCTTTCGGTCGCGGGGGTTGACGGGACGCTTGAACGGCGATTCGGATCCTCGCGTTTAAAAGGGATTGTGCGGGCAAAGACCGGCACGCTCAACAATTACGGGGTCGGGAATCTCGCCGGTTTCGTGCTGTTGCCGGACCGGACCTTGGTATTTGCCGTCCTTATCAATAACTCGGGTCCGGATCAGTATCGGCACTGGGAGACGCATCAGAGGATTCTGGAGCTTTCGGTTCCTTCACCGAAGAAAAAACGGGCCGGCAGCCGCGCTGCCGGCCCGCGCGATCGCGGGACCGCAACGAAGCGCGATCAATAGCTCTGTCCGCTCTCCAGGTCGCCGTCCTTGTACTCGGCCTTGGCGATCAGCTTGCCGCGCTCGTTCCACGCCCGTTTTTCCCCGTCGAGACGCCCGTTCTTGTAGGCGCCCTCTTCCTGTTTCTTGCCGTTTTCGTGATAGGTGGTATACTGACCGTCAAGGATGCCGTCCGTGTAGTTTTCTTCCTTCTTGGGATTGCCGTTTTCCCACCACTCCTTGTAGGGCCCGTTGCGGGTGCCGGCGGCATAGGTGGTCTGTTCCTTGAGGTTGCCGTTGGAATACCAGAGTGACTCCACCCCGTCCTTTTTGCCGTCTTGGTAGCTGACCTCGGACGCCGTAGCGCCGTCTTCGTAGTATGCAACCGATGTTCCCTGGGGCACGCCCTTGACAAAAGTGGCTTCGCTCTTGACCTGCCCGTCTTCGAACCAGGACATCTCCTTGCCGTGACGCACACCCTCGGAGAACGTGCTTTCCTTGCGCTTGTTTCCGTTTTCGTAGTACACGGTGGCGGTACTGTCGGGAAACACGCTGGCCCCGATGCCCAGGGCCCTGAGGATATCACTGGGTGCGGGACGTCCCCATTGAGACTTGCCCTTGGTAAAGAAATGCTCCGACTGGATGTTGCCGCCGGGGTAGTACATGACCACCCTCCGCAGGTTGTTCCTGCTGCCGTAGTAGTAGATGGCGGCTTTCTTGGAGCCGTCCGGATACTTCTGAATGACCTCTTCGGTGAGCTCCCGCGGACCACATCCTGCCAGCACGACAGCGAGCACAGAGACAAGGGCGAATCGCAGATGCATGATAACTCCTTTCCCGGGGTGGAACCAGCGCCGAACGCGGTAGAAAACATACATCGAGGAGCGCGGCCAGTCCAAAGACCGCCGGGGACGTGGATGTATATTTCCAGCGATACGTCGCGGCAGTATCCTGTCATGCATTTCCACTCGCCAGGCGGCACGCACCATGCGCTTTCGTCCGTGCATCGATTTGCAC
>WJMI01000384.1 GCA_014728015.1 Chitinivibrionales bacterium
CTCAATCATGTAGTGCGCCAGCGTACCAATAGTGGCGAGTTCGTCAACGTAGTTCTTCACGTCGATTCCACGCAGGCCCAGACCATTCGCCCATTTCACCAGCGCCGACTTGTTCATTACTCCGGTGATGGTGGTAGTTCCAGGAACCTGCTTTCCGGCCTTGTTGTAGTACCGTGTGTGAACCTTGCCTTTTTTCGCAGCGTGTCTTTCGTCACTCGTCACAATGCCCTCCAGGTTAAAAGTAGTGTTTCCGGTTATGATCCATGCGGTCGATAACGATTACAACAATAAAAATGATGATGAGGAGAATGACTTTCACAGCAGGTCTATCGCCGCCGCCATGACTTCATTAAGCTTCCCACCAGCAGCACGGAGCCTGTCAGCTATTACAGCAGGGCTTTCCGGGGATACGTTTATTTCTGTCTGCTGTTCCCTGATACGTCCACAAGCCCACAATTCGGTATGCCGCTCGTGAACCTCAGCCTCTCGATCCATCTCCTCGTCGGTAGGACCGGCACCAATGGCCCGGTCTGCCATCATGGTCCGGTATTGTTGGGTCTGTGAAAAGTATCGTGCCACGTCGTCTCCTTGTATTGGGTTACAGTCTGTCACTCGCCTTGCAGGAACACGTCCGCCCGTTCACAACTCTCGCCGAACACTCTGGGCATTGGTAGGTGTGATCGACTACCCATGATTCGAGGATCATGTTCTCGTAGTCGTTCTCGCTCATCCCCGCTTGCGCGGCCAGTTCTTCGAGAAGTATTTGTGTTTCCATGTGAGGGAATATACCGGATTTCAGAGCGTTTAGATCACGTTTGCTACATCTTGCGACTGGCTTCTTGTGAACCACAAGATGTAGTGGCCAATTCAATATTCCGAGCTGAAAGTCAACCCCTACTTTGCCTTTGCATTGATTTGCCCAGCACCGCCCCGCCTTTGCTGTGCCACGAACAGCATAGCATTGCCTTTGCTGCGCACTGCCATGCATTGCCTTTGCTGCGCCCGGCGCCACCGATCTTCGCGTCGCGTTGCGTCGCCTCTGCCCAGCAGGTCCGTGCAGCGCCTTTGCATAGCCCAGCATAGCGCCGCATTGCCATAGCCCTGCCCTGCTTCGCATTGCCTTTGCCGTGCCGCACTATGCATTGCCTTTGCGCTACCCTACCTCTTCCCATTCAAACCGGCCCTTACCGCTATTGCGCCACTGGCCGATACCGCGAAACACTCCGTAATCCAGCCACTCACGGACAAGTTTCTCGTGTTGCTTGTCGAGCAGCTTCACTTCAAACTCAATCACCGATCCAGCCGGGATTGTCTCGCTGTTCGCCAATGCAATGCGCTCCCCTTGCGCCGTCTGTCCTCGGAGTGGGCGCTGGCAGTTTCCTAGCGTCATACCCTCGGGAATAACAACCTTAATCTTCCGGGGCGCAACAAACACCATGCCGTCAATTACCTTCTTGTACGCCTTGAGCTTACCGCTTAGATTTTGCGGATTTCCCTTACCGCCCACCCGAGCGAGCATCGAACACGCATCCTTGAAAAACCCCTTAATCTGATAATCCCAAAACATCGGGTCTCCGTCTGCATCCCTCGGAAAAACGGTTGTGGATTTCTCCACCACAGTATCTACCCCGATAGCCTCCACCTCTTCCTTCCGTGTTTTCGCATCCGGGCCGTTTGCTGCGATAAACTCGCGGTGAATGTCGGGATTTGCCGACGCCGTACCAAGAACCTCCTCAACGAAATTGAGCCGCACTTTCACAATACACCCCTTTCAAAAAAAGTGCCGGGATGCTCTGAGTGCATGCGACTGACACACAAAGCAGCAAGGGCATTACTGCGCCCGGCACTATAAAGTCGATTTGGAAATGTCGCATTGTCGCATGATTACAGTATACATCATTCGGGCCTGAAAGTCAACACCCTTGCGGGGAATCGATCAACGGCAGGTATATCCACGTCCTTGCGTGAGGCCGCTTGTAGCCCCGCCAGAAGCCGTAATCTGCCCGGAGGTCTAGGTGTGCACTTACCCACTTGCCTGCCCTGTAGTACAGCCCTATGCCCCTGAAGTCGGTATCCAGGGCAGCCTTCAATACCGCGTGCGGATCGAGGCATCTCATGGTTACGTCTGCCGCGAGTCCCATCCAGTGCAACTGCGACGTGTGCCGCCCGGTCGTCAGGCCGTTTTTCGCGAGATACACC
>WJMI01000385.1 GCA_014728015.1 Chitinivibrionales bacterium
GAGGAACATCGTGGTGTCGCGGCGCGTCATTCTCGAGGAGGACCGCTCGCAGATGCGCGAGAAGATTCTCAAGGAACTGGAGAAAGAACAGATCCGTGAAGGCACGGTCAAGAACATCACCGATTTCGGCGCGTTCATCGATCTGGGAGGCGTAGACGGCCTGCTTCACATCACCGACATGTCGTGGGGCCGGGTCAATCATCCCTCGGAAATCGTCGCCCTGGGAGACAAGCTGAAGGTCAAGGTACTCGATTTTAACGAAAACAAGGAGCGTATCTCGCTCGGGCTCAAGCAGCTCACCGAACACCCGTGGAAAGGCATCGAGGAGAAGTTCCCCGAGGGCGCACGGGTGCGCGGAAAGATTGTTTCAATCACCGATTACGGCGCATTCATGGAGCTCGAGAAGGGCATCGAAGGACTGATTCATATCTCCGAGATGTCGTGGACGCAGCATGTCAAGCATCCGTCGAAGATCGTCGGGATCGGGGACATCGTCGAGGCGGTCGTTCTGAAAGTAGACAAGGAAAACCAGAAGATATCGCTCGGATTCAAACAGCTCGAGCCGGACCCGTGGGAAGATGTGGCGACGGAATTTCCTGCCGACTCGGTCGTGACGGGGAAAGTGCGCAATATCGCCGCGTTCGGCGCGTTTGTCGAGCTGAAAGAAGGGGTCGACGGGCTTATTCATATTTCGGACATGTCCTGGACACGGAAGGTGAACCACCCCGGCGAGATCCTCCGCAAGGGAGATACCGCCCAGGTCAAGATCCTCGACATCGACCAGGTCAAGCGCCGGATCTCGCTGGGCATTAAACAGCTCACGGAGGACCCGTGGGAAGACCTTGCCAGGGAGTTCGCCGTCGGCACCGAGGTCGAATGCGAAGTCGTGCGGATTCTCGACCGCGGGCTTATCGTGAACCTCACGCCCGAACTCGAAGGGTTCATCCCGCTGAACCAGATAGGACGCGATGCCAAGCATCCGTCGGATGTGTACTCGGTCGGGGACAAGACGGTCGCGAAAGTTATCGAGTTCGATATTGAGGGACGCAAAATAGTGCTGAGCGTTTCCGAATATTTCAAAGAACGCGACCAGTCGGAGTGGGATGCCTATTGCGCGGAGCATCCGGTGAAGGAGGGCGCCGGCAAGAAAGGCAAAAAGGACAAGAAGGAACCTTCGGCCGATTCGGCCGCGCCCGCGGAGGCCGATGCAGAGACCGCTGCCGAGACCGACGAGCAGGCATCGTTGGAGGAGAGTGCCGATGCCGATACAAAGGCCGGCGACCCGGCCGAAGGCCCGTCGGACGACGCGGAGACACAGGCCGAAAATGGCGAAACGGACGACGATACCGGGGAGAAGGAATAGGTTCCTGTCTGCACGTTTGTCGGGGAAGGGCGGTCGCGCGCGGCCGCCCTTTTTGCATCGGGCGCTATGGCGGGATGAAGAAACGATACGCGGCCCGGTCCGCTGCCACGGCCGCCATGCCGCCGAGCATTTCCCATTTGATCAACGAGGATATCCGTGACAGAACGTGTCGATCCGTCCGGCGAAGCAGCATGGCGGCCCATGTCACATGCAGGGGGAGCAGGAGCGCGCAGACCACGAGGTATACGATACCGAAATGGCCCGCGATAGAGGGAATGAACAGGTTCAGCACGTACACTATTCCCAGCCACACCAGAAGAGCGCGAAGCGCCGGCAGCGGCAGGCTCGCCGTGGTGAGCAGGCCGTGAAGGCGGTCGCCTGCCTGGTCTTCCATGTCTTTGACAATCTCCCTTGACAGGTTCAGCAGGAAGGCGAGGAAAGCCGGGATCATGAGATGGACGAACGCGGGGGCGCCGAGGCCGCCGTACAGGAGCGCATAGGCGACGAGCAGGCTGACGACAGTATTCCCGGCAAGCGGCGTTCCTTTCAGGAATAATGCGTAGGCGAGGAGCAGAAACAGGGGGAGTGCGCAGCCCAGCAGATGGATCCGGGAGACCAGGCCGCCGGAAACAAGGGCGGCGGCGGCGAGAACCACAGCCCATACGGCAGCGCTTCTGATTGTCATGTTGCCGGACGGAATAGGACGGTTTGGATGGTTAATCCGGTCGGCTTCGGCGTCGCAAATATCGTTGACCACATTGCCGAAGCCAACCGCGCAAACTGCTGACACGATCAGTAGCGCAAGCGCATAGAGCGTTCGTGTTGAATCGGCGACCCAGAAACCCAGGGCCACGGCGACCGCGGTCATTGCCGCATTCTTCGGCCTGATTATCTTGAAATAGGCTACGGCTTGTACCATTTTATCAAACGTTCGCATTGTTCATTTCCGCTGTGCGGTCCCGCACGACAAAATACATGCGGCTTCTCAGGTTCCAGCGCGGCGCCATAAAGAAGATGTTCGCAGCATGAAATTGCCTGCCGGGCGAAAATGGATTCTGTTTGTCCTGGTAACGGTCGCCGGGTTGTTTCTCGACTGGCTCACCAAGTGGCTTGTTGTCGAGACATGCGTTCCCGGCGTGCCCGTTTCTCTTGTCGGTTCGTTTCTGGAGGTGCTGCTTGTTTTCAACCGCGGGGGGTTGTTCGGCATCGACCCGCGCGGATGGCTTCCAGGTTTCCCGGTCAACTGGTTCTTCTACGTTTTTTCCGCGGCCGCAGTCGTTTTGCTCGTGGTGTACTACCGGAACCTCAGGCGGAGCCGATGGCCCATGTACCTGGGCATTTCCCTTATCATGCCGGGCGCTCTCGGCAACCTGCTCGATCGGGTGCTGCATCCGGACAGGGGCGTGGTGGATTTTGTCAAGTGCGATCTTGGATTCTGGCCGTTCAATCCATGGCCGATATGGAACCTTGCCGATGCGTACATCACCGTTGGCGTGGTTTTGATCCTTTCCGAATTGGTTCGCGAAGAACTGTCCAGGAAACCTGCCGCGGGACCGGCCGAAGACCCCGGCGGCCCGTAGCAGGATCTTGACAAAGCTGCCGGGTACCGGCACGTCCGGTACGCTGTCTCATTTCTCGCAGGTCATGCTTTCCAACTCGACCACAACCGTGACCGCAACGTGCGAAGAGGCAGGGGAGCGCCTGGACCGCGTTCTCCTTCGTCATGTCCCGTCAGTTTCGCGCGCCAAACTGCAGAAAGCGATCGCCGAGGGGCTGGTTGAGCACAATGATGCCGCGGCCCGGAAGAACGCCGTGGTCCGCGAGGGGGATCGCATTACCATCAACCTGGCGGGCCTGGAGCGCATACGCGGGACGGAACTCGCGGCGCAGGACATGCCTCTTTCTATCCTGTACGAAGACCCGCACATAGTCGCGGTGAACAAGGAAGCGGGTATGGTTGTGCATCCGGGAAGCGGAAACCGCGACGGGACCCTGGTGAATGCACTGCTCTATCATGTCGCACAGCTATCCAGCGGCACGGATACCGGACGCCCTGGCATTGTCCATCGGCTGGACAAGGAAACGTCCGGGGTCATGCTCGTAGCCAAGACCGATGAGGCGCACGCCGCCTTTGCCCGCCTGTTCTCGTCGCGGGAGATCGCGAAAACATATGTGGGCGTATGCATAGGCGCTCTGCCGCGGGCCCACGGCGTAATCGATGCTCCGCTGGGGCGGAGCCGTCACGATCCGATCCGTCAGAGTGTGCGTACGGAGGGGAGGGATGCCCGCACGGAATACTGGTGCATGGCGCATCGTTGCGGGGTATCTCTTCTCAGGTTTCGCCCGCATACCGGCCGTACCCATCAGATTCGCCTCCACGCCCGTCATGCAGGCTTCCCGGTCATCGGGGACCACCTGTACGGCGGCGGCAGAAAAGACATCCTTCGTCTCGAGCCGCTGGACAGGCCGTTTGCGCACTCTGTCGCCAAGTGCTTCCGGCGGCATGCGCTTCATGCCCGCACTGTCGAATTCGCCCACCCGTTTACCGGAGAGAATGCGCGCATCGAGGCGCCGTTTCCCGCAGACTTCGCGGCGGCGATTCCGTTGTTCGGCTTATCAGAAGATCGATGAGCAGGATGCTTGCCGGCGGTGGGCGGCCGGCTCAATTGTTGAGGATCATGCCGCTGGAGAATGCCAGCATGAATGCCAGCCACAGATAGAGTAGAATGTTATTGAGTATCTGTTCGACGACAGACTGGGATTCGTGCTGCCCGCGCGCCGCGCGTTTCTGCCTGATGTGCTTCGCTATGGAGAAGATCGTCCAGCCGAGAAGGATTGCACCCGCTATCTTAACAAGTATCGTTGGCAGATCCATGTTTCCTCCGCGTTCACGTAATCGGGCCTTCTTCGCCGGAGTCGGGACCGGCGGCTTCGCCGGGTTTCTGACGCATTTCGATCTTATTGGCCTTCAGCCGGCGGGTTGATATCTCGACCCCGTCCCACAATACGGCAAATTCGTAGTATCCCTCTTCGGGGAGCGGCAGACCGTTAATGTTGCCGCCTATCTCCACGACCGCCCTTCGGCTTTCCGGGCATTTGACATTCCAGGGCGGCAGATCCATGGAAAACCCGCCGCCTTCCTTCCTGAAAGACAACTGGAGCTTCCCGTCAACCGCAACGTCGGTCAGCGCGACATAGACCGCGCAGTTGCCGTGCTTCGATGGAAACGAGGGACAGTTGATCGAACTGAAAGTGCCCGAAAGAATGCTTTTTCCCGTATGGGCATCGCGATAGTAGTAATCGCAGATTATCATCGCCAGGACTATGGGCTTCATGGCCATCGTCAACAAACGCTCCACGGTACAATCAATTTGCAGCCACGTGCAAAATAATTGTTCCCCCGTCGTCCTGGACAGCTCCGGCGGTATTCGGGACGATGCTGTCAATTATATTCACGGTCCCCGATTGCCGGTGTGATTGCCACGTGCGTATGCATTCCCATATCAAGTCTCATACACCACCGACAGGCGCAGCCTGTTTTGCGGGAACGGCCGTTGTTCTCATGGCGGCGGCGCTGCACGCGCAGACGCTGGTACATCCTCCATATCTTCATTCGTATGGGATTCGCAAGGCCACGCCGGTTCACCTGTTCATGTTCTTCGGACCGCGGACATCATTCAGGGATCCGCAGGGATTGGCCACGGCCAAAATGCGGTCTCGTGACGATCCCGCTACCGAACATGACGATGATGAGGTGGTGGTATACGGGGTGAATTCCGGGCGGCATCAGCTCATATACAACACATCAATGTGGACGCTTTCTCTGTACGGTTCCAAGGGAAGCGGGCGGGATCAATTCAACACGCCGCGCGGCGTGGCCTGTGATCCGGATGGAAACGTGTATGTTGTCGACGGGGGCAACAATCGCATCGTGCAGCTTTTCAATCCCAGGCGGGCCGTGCAGTGGGTGCGGGCGTTCGGCAGGGATGCGGGCCTCAATGCACCCTCGCAGGTGGCGTTGGATGAATGGGGTCGCGTGTATGTCAGCGATACCGGGAACCGGCGCCTGGTTGTCTTTGACAGCGCCGGGACGCTCGTCGATGTCATCGGTTCGGGGGAGGGAGGAATAGCCTTCACCGACGGGCCGACCACGCTGGCCGTGGCCGACGGCCTGAATCCGTGGAGCTATTTCAGGAAGGAGCGGGTGATATTCTGTGCCGACAACCGGGGCGGGAGAATCTGGAAGCTCAGGCTGGACGGCGGCGTTGTGAAAAAGATCCGCCTGCCTGACGGGCACCGTGCATCTTACGCCGCGGTCGACTATTACCATAACCTCTGGCTGACCGATACCCGAAAGCATTGCGTGCTGAAATACGATCACTCCCTCGCGCTGCTCGATATATTCGGCTCTCGGGGCTCGGGTGACAATCAGTTCGAAGAACCCCGTGGCATCGCGATATGGAAACGCTACGGCCAGACGTTTATTGCGGAGAAGGCGGGCGCTCAGTATTACTGGATAGGTACCAGGCTCAAGGAATTCCGGCTTCGGCCCGGGGCGCATGAGAACCGGTATGTGCTGCATACCGACTTGACCGAATATTCCTATGTGACGCTCTTTGCGGCGGCTGCGGGGGACACATCGTTTTTCCTGAGGAAACGCTTTATTTTTCCGGGCCCGCGCCGCACGAGTATTACCGCGGCCGAAGCCGCCGGCTTGCAGGGCGCGGTGTTGCGCGTTGAACCGACGTATTCGTCGTACACGTACTACCATACCGACCATCAGATAGCACCTTGAGGGGGATAGAATGGCACTTACCAGCGAAGAAATATCACGGAAAGTCCTGCACATATTCTCCGGCGCGATCATTCCGGCCGGCATACTCTATCTGCCGGTTGCCGCCCGCGCCGGCCGGCTGCCGTCCGGTATCGCACCATCAGCATATCCGGTGATCGTCCTTGCCGCGGTCCTGGCAATCTTTCTGGTTGTTGAATTCGTACGGCTGCGCGTGGGCTCCATGCAGAAGGTCTTCACGGCGTGTTTCGGGACCATGCTGCGGCGCGAGGAATCCGGGACCATGACCGGCGCGACATACATCGTCATGTCATCGCTCATATGCTCGGTGCTTTTTCTGCATCGGCCCGCGATTGCATTCATGTCGCTGAGCACATTTATCTGGGGAGATGCCGTCGCGGCGGTGGTCGGCTTGAGCGTGGGACGGATCCGGATCGGCAGCAAGTCGCTGGAGGGCTCGCTGGCCTGCTTCACGATGTGTCTGATCATGTACGTCGCCCTCTTTCCGCGAGTGCCTCTTCTCCTCGACTCATGGGGCGGTACGCTTCCCGTGGCCATGTCCCTCTGCGCATCTCTGTGTACGACCCTTCTCGAACTCGTGCCGGTCCGCCTTGCCCGGCGGTTCGACATTAACGACAACCTCACCGTCCCGGTTGCGACCGGGCTTCTGATTCTGCTGCTCGATAGCCTGTTCTAGCGCGGGCAAATCACGGGCCTTCCGCGTCATCATAGGCCCGGGCGGGGGCTCGCATAGGTAATTAGGTATTAATCTCCAGATAAAGCGCATTCGTTTATTATTTTGCGTAATGAAGATAATGTGTGCATGCGTGCCTCGCACGAAGGGTATCGTGCGCTCCCCAAGTACCTGATTTGCATTCATGAAAAGCAAAGCCCTTGCGGTTCTGACGCTTCTCGCCTTTTGCGTATATTCCCGCACTCGCGTTGCTGTTTTCCCCCTTGAGAATACGACCGGCGACCCGCTGGTCGAATGGGTCGGTCAGGGGGTGCCCGAATACTTCTTCCGCACGCTCGATGCGCTTCCCGGGATACAGGTCTGGGACCCGGTCCTGATTATGCAGGTCGATTCATCTGCATGGAAGTTCGACAGCGACAGCCTGCTTTCTGCGCATGCCCGCCGGTGGAAGTGGGACATTGCCGTGGGCGGACTGTTCAAGGCCACGGATGACAGCGTGTGGCTGCGGCTCCGATCGGTACGGCCGGCGGCGGGACAGCTCGCAAAGAAGGAGTGGCGAACGCGGGGCGCGCTGTCGGAATATGCCGAGCTCCGGTCCAAGCTTCTGTTCGAGGTTCTGGTGTCGGTGGGCTACGAGTTCGCGGCCAAGGATGCCGCAGGCTTGAAAACAGCCCGGGTGCGGAATGCAGAGGCCTATGCCACCTTCGCGCGAGGGTACGGCTACGAGATGCGGGGCAAGGCCGAAGATGCATTGTCCTCTTACCTTCACGCGATTGAATTCGATAAATCCCTTGGCGAGGCCCACTACCGGATGGGGGTTTTGTACCGCACCGCGGGGGTGGTCGAGAAGGCTCGTGAGGCTCTCGAGAAGGCGGTGTCGCTGATGCCGGACCGCCAGGCGGTCGTGGCTGAAATGGCGGCGTTCCTTGTTGAAAACGAAAGCGTAGAGGCGAGTGAGGCGTTTGTAAGTCAGCATCGCTCGATACTCGAAACGGGGGCGGCCGGCATGCGCGCCATCGGCATGTCTTTCATCGCCACCGGTGAATACTCGCGGGCCATAGCGATCTTGACCCGTGCGGTCGCCGCCGGGCCGTCCGGGCTGGCCACGGATTTCACGCTGGGACAAGCCTATCTCGCCTCCGGGCTTTTCGCGCAGGCCGCCGATGTCTTCAACAGGCTCATCGCCTACCGTCCGCGTCATTCCCGATACTACGCGCTCCTCGGCTCGGCATATCGGCAGGAAGGCCGGCTTATGGAATCGAGCAGGGTTTTGGAGCTGGCGGTGAATCTGGAGCCGAGGGACATCTCGAACCTGGTGAACCTTTCGAATACGTATTTCAGGATAGGGTGGTACGAGAAGGCGGAACAGGTGCTTCGGCGCGCGCTCGAAATCGATTCGTCGGCCGGCGCGGTTTATCTGAACTTGGGTGTCGTGTACTGGCATACGGGAAACGCGGCCGCATCCCGTGACATGTTTGCCAAGGCATCACAGCACGCGCAAAGCATCCAGTCCGCGTTCAATAACGAAGCCAACATACTGTTCCTGGCCGGCGACATCAAGAACGCAGTGAAGGCCTACCGCCGGGCCGACAAGGTTGGCAAGAAGAACGAGGTCGTGCTTTTCAATCTCGGGCAGGCATATCGTGCACTGGGCAAGAAGAAAGAGGCGGCGGTGTGCTTTGACGAGGTCCTGCTACTGTCGCCGGCGCGTCTCGACGTGTTGACCGTTCGGGCGAAGATTGCCGAGGAACTCGGTGAGGAGGAGGATGCCGAGCAGTACTACCGGAAAATCGTGCAGTCGTCGCCCCAGAACAGGGAGGCGCTGTCAAGGTTGATCAAGCTGCTGGTCAGCCATGAGCGATTCGAAGAAGCGGCCGAGTTCGTGAAAGAAGCGCTCGAAGATTTCCCGGGCGATCGTGTTCTTCGGCTCATGCTGCCCGAAATCTACCTCAAGATGGAGTGGTACAAAGTCGCTGTCATGGAATACGAGGCTTTGATTGCGGATGCGGAATTCAAGGAGGAGCCGCAGTGCTATCTCGGCCTCGGTCGCGCGCATTTCGAGCTGATACGCACCCAGAATGCGCGGAATTACGATGCGACCATTTCCTACCTGAAGAAAGCAGTCGAGCTGGACCCGCGTAGCGCCGAGCCGGAGATCCTGATGGGCATCCTGTATATGGACTACAAGGAATATCCCTCGCAGGCCATGGAGCACTGGCGGAACGCCTTGAGCAAAGCGGAGAGTTCTGCAACGCGAAGAAAGGTCAGAACCCTGATGGCGGAGGCGCGCGAATGAAAATGCGTTCTGCCGTCGCGGTGTTTGCCTGTACCTGCGGCGTTTATGCCGCTGGCCCGGAGACTCTGCCCTCGTGGGTCGACACGGTTGCACCCGTGGTTGAAGCGCGGCCGGCGGAGCGGGTCCACCGGAGGACGTTCAGCATAACGTTGCGTGCCGACGAGAAGGCGGTCATCCGGTATTCCCTGAACACGGCTGGCGATTTCCAGGAGTATCGCAAACCCGTGCCGGTGCTGGAGGAGGGCATGACGGTCGTGTATTTCTACGGGGAAGATGCCGTCGGAAATACCTCCGCGATCGACTCGGTGTCCTACCGTCTGGACACCCGTCCTCCCGAATTCCAGGTCCGGCCTGATCCGGGGCGGTATGGGGCCCCGGTGACGCTCTATTTCTATTCGAATGAAGAGTGCCGGTACTTTCGCCATGCCGATCCGGCTGGAACGGACCGCCGGCCGGTTGGCGACACGCTCGCAATCGATCGTTCGTTTCACGGATATATCACCGCGGTCGACCGGGCGGGCAACCGGACGACCAGCGAGGAGCTGACCTATGTGATTGATGCAACGACGCTCAGTGTGGTTGTCGAGCCGCCCGGGGGCGTCTATCGCGAGCGGCTGTCGATATCTTTCAGTGCGACGCCCGGCGCGTCGATTCACTACAGCATCGATCCGGCCGCGGCAACCAAGTGGTTCAGCGTTTTTTCCGAGCCGGTCAAGCTCCCCCACGGACTGACCGTGGTGCGGTATTTCGCGAAGAACGAGTCCGGCCAGACATCGGAATTGCGCAAGGCGAGTTTTGTGGTTGACACCGTGCCACCGAAAATCCGGGCCCGCCATCTCAAGGGTGCGCTCGGAGACACGCTCGTCCTTTCGACGCGCGAGCCTGCCGCGATTCGTTACGCCCGCAGCCCGGATGCTTCCCTGGATGATGCGGCGACCTACGACGGGCCCATCGTGCTGGCCCGGACGGGTCGGGCATATGTCAAGGCTGTCGCAGAAGATAAGGCCGGCAACGTATCGAAGATGTTCATCTGGGAGTACAAGTACGACCGGACGCCGCCCGTTGTGAAGGCCTCGCAGCGATCCGGCACATTTACCAGGCCCGTCTCCCTGCGCTTCACGACCTCGGAGCCCGCCACGGTGCTGTTTACGCTTGACGGCAGCGTGCCGGGCACGGGCTCCGCCATTGCCCGCGACAGCGTTACCGTCTCCAAACCGGGCACGACCGTTGTCAAATACATGGCGGTGGATGAGGCGGGCAACGCCAGCCCCGCAGACAGCATCATCGTGGTCCTTGATCTGACGGCGCCGACGGTCCGGGCGCGTATCGAAGGAAGCGTGTCGGACAGGAACTTCTTTGTGACCCTGGCCGCCACCGAGGGCGCGAAGATTTACTACGAGAAGGGCGCGCGGGAGCCCACGCGCTCCTCGCCGGTATATACGCAGCGGGTGCCGCTCCGTTCGGGCGAGGTGCTTCGCTACTTCGCGGTGGATAAGGCGGGCAACCGAAGCGATGTCTATGTGCTGGACGATTTGAACAAGCCTGTCGTTGAAGTGTCGCCTGAAGGAGGCGTGTACAATGCGCCGACCACCGTTTTTTTCGAGGCCAACGTGCCCTCGCGTATCTATTGGCGGCGCGTGTCGGATTCGTTGTTCGTGCCGTTTGGGGATTCTATCCGGCTGGCCGAAGAGGGATTGCATACCATCGAGTACTATTCCGAATCGTCGACCGGCCTGCGCAGCACTGTCCGGCGCACCGAATACCTGATCGACTGGTCTGCGCCACGAGTGAATGTGTCGCTGCGCAAGGGGGCAAAAGACTCGATTATCCTGTTCTTCGAGGCAAACGAGAACATCACGCTGTACTACACGCTCGACGGCAGCAATCCGGCGTACAGCCCGACGACGCAGATAGCGGCGAACAAATTTTTTCTGTCGCGGGACCGCCTCGTCCTGGAACGCGCGCCCGACACGAGACTCGCGTTTTATGCCGAAGACATCGCGGGGAACCAGAGCAGCGTGTCGATTCTTGACTTGAACAAACCCTCGGCAATCCCGAGCATTCCCTCCGGGCCGGACATCGTACACGATCGCATGCTGTCGATTTCGCTGAACACCTATGATGATCGCTCGCAGATATACTACGAGCGGCATGGCAAGACCCCGACGCTTCGCTCCCGGGTATTCACCGAGCCTATTACCCTGCTGTCTTCCGATACCATCGTGACGTTCGTCGTGGATGCCAGCGGCTACCGCGGCGATCCGGATACGTTCGTGTATCTCCTGGATCTCCCCCCGTCCCCGCAATTCACGACATCGCCCGACACCGCGGATATCGGGCGTCCGTTGATGTTTGATGCGTCACGGACCGTAGATCAGGAGAGTCCGGTGAAGCGCCTCATTTTCAAATGGGATTTCGACGGCGACGGTGCGTTTGATGCTGCCCGGGAAGGGTCCCCTCTCGTCAAGCACACCTATACCGCGGCAGGCCGGTACACGGTTACGCTTGAAGTAGCCGATCCGCGCAAACGAACGGCGCGTGCGGTCCGCGAGGTGCTGGTAAGGGGATACTGTCCCGAGGGGATGGCATTTGTGGCGCGGGCGGGGGGTGGATCGTTCTGCATCGACAGATACGAATGGCCAAACCGCAAGGGGGGCGCGCCTGCAACGGAGGTATCATGGGTTCGCGCCCGGATGTACTGTACCGATGCCGGCAAGCGGCTCTGCACCGCTGAAGAGTGGCGGTACGCCTGCAGCGGCGGCGCCGGGCCTGTGGGCTATCCCTATGGACAAGACTATCGCAAGGGTAGGTGCCCGTCCGAGGGTGAGAGCGCATACCCGAGCGGTGGTTTCACGTCGTGCGGCGAAGGGTTCGGGTTGCGAGACATGGTCGGAAATGCGTGGGAATGGGTCGTTGACAAAGAGGGCCGCAGGGCACAGATGGCGGGCGGGTCGTTCAGAAACGGGAAGAGCGCCCATTGCGGGCAGAGCGCGGCCGGGGACATCACTCAAAAATCAAAAGATGTCGGGTTTCGATGCTGCAGGTGACGAAAACGGTTGTTCTCCTCCTGTTGATTGCTGCGGCGTCGTCGGCAGCGGCGGATTCCGCCAGGCGCGAGCAGTCTGTCGAGTGGCTGCTGGAAGATGCCCTGGAAGCCGAGCGTATCAGGCTTGAGCTTCCGGAGGTATCAACCCCCGCGGAGGTGGCGCAGGCTTTGGCCGAGTATCGTCGCGGCGAGTACCGCAACGCGGTAATCAAGCTTGAGAAGCTTCGTGGGCTCGCCCTGCCCGACGGGCGGTCCGATTTTGTCTATTTCATTCTGGGCGAATGCTACCGGGCCCTGGGCCTTTCCGGTCTGGCGCGCGCGCGCTATTCCCACGTCCTTTCCCGGTTCCCTGCGAGTGACAAAGCAGCTCCCGCCCTGTATCGCCTTCTGGAATACGCCTATCATGAACGAAACAGCGTGTCCGCCGACAGTATTCTGGAGGTGTTCGGAGCGCAGTATCAGAATCATCCGTTGTACCATTCTGTCGTATACGCGGTGGGGCTTTTGTACTACCGCACAGAGCGATACGGCGAGGCCATTGAGCTTCTTTTAAAGATTCCCAAGATCTCGACGCGTCACTACCAGGCCCAGTTCCTGGTCGCGTTGTGTTTTGTCCGCGTGGGCAAAACCGACAAGGCGCTGTTTCATCTGGGTTACGTGCGCAAAAACTCGCTTGAGGGAGACCTTGTTGCGGAGTCCAACATCGTGATTGGCGATATCTACTACACCCAGGGCAACCTTGAGACGGCGCTCAAGTATTATGCGGGCGTACCCAATGACGCGCCGCGGCGCTTCTATGCTCTTGTCAAAACAGCGCGGGTGTATACGGAATTGAAGGAGTACGCACGGGCGCGGAATATCGCGGAGGGATTTCTCGCGAAGAACAGGAAGAGCCCGCATTACTTCGAGATGGCATCCGTTCTTGAACAGGTGTACGCGAACGAGGGTGATTCGGTGAAGGCCGCCCGTATCAACTACCTGGTATACAAGCAGACGATTGATGCAAAGCTCGCGTTTGAAATCGACCGGGAGCTGGGGTTTGTGCATGACATGATGGCCCGCTGGAAGCATTTCAGGCTGGACGCCCTCGCGCGCGGCGATGAAAAGCTTCAGCGGGATGCCGAACGAAATCTCGATCGCCTCGAGCGTCTGGCCAAGGAGAATCGCAAGGTCCTGTACGAGATTGGGGTATTGTCGCGCCTGAAGGCGGATGCGGAGGTCCCCGGGTTGGCCGAGCGCCGCTACGTCAACGGGCTCCGGCGTGAGGTCAGCGCCCTTGAGGACAGCGTGGCGGCGCTGGAGGCGGCGCGCGCGCGGACCGCGCCGGAGGATCCCGGCCCGGACAGCGCGGGGGCGGGCCGCCGACCGCTTGACAGCCTCCGCGCGCGGCTGGCCGATGTCAAAAATGAGTTCGAGTCGCTCAAGAGCGTGGCCTGGGTTGAGGAAGGCGGCAGGTTCAGCGATGAGATGCAGGCCAAGTTCATCGACTGGGCGTTCATGCAATACCTCGATAAGAAGGAACAGCTGGCCAAGCTTGCCAAGGAGATGTCGGGTACGCAGAAGGACGAACAAAAGGACGACTCTCTTTCGCGAAGGGGGGCGACGGTCGTTTCGCTGTTCACCTCTATCGACCGCGAAAAGCTGCAGGACGATATTGTCGGGGAGCGCCGGCGTCTCATCGATCACATCGAGACATTCCTCGAGCTGAATCCGAACAACAGGTATTTTCCGCAAATCCTCTTTCGGCTCGCCGAGCTGTACTATGATGAAGCCGTCGAAGACTTCGACCGCCGCTTGCGCGTCTACGAAGAGAGTATGGCCCGGGAAGATGCGGACAGCGCGGACCTCGCGTTCCCCGAATACGACTTGAGCAGGACGATGCGGATCTACGACAGGATCATCGGGGAGCACCCGCGTGACTGGCTGGCCGACGATGCCCACTTCTACAAGGCGATGGCTCTGCAGAAGCTCGGCCGTTTCGACGAGGCGAATACGCTTCTCCTGGCCCTGATTGAGAACTATCCCGAAAGCGAGTACTTCGTTGAGGCGAACATGAATGTCGGCAGGTACTATTTCGAGAATCCCAAGGTCGAGGACGGGAAAGGATATGATCTCGCGCAGAAGGCGTATCGCCGGGTGCTGCACTACCGGGATCACCCTCAGTTCGTCGAAGCGCTGTACCACTTGGGCTGGTGTTACTACATGCAGGATGCATACCGCGATGCCATCGCGGTGTTCAAGTACCTGATAGAGGAAGTCGACCTTGATTTCGATCCGCGAAGGATGGAAGAAAAGCAATTGACCAACCCGCTGCTGCGCGCGGAGGCCATCGACTATATCGCGATCAGCTTTGACGAGGAAGAGAATATGGACGGCGCGGTGCGTTTCCTCGAGCTCATTGACAATCCGGACTACGCCGCCCTGGTGCTGCAGCGCATCGGTCTGTTGCGCGAAGAAGACATGGACTACCGGACCGCGGTGACTGTCTACCAGCGGCTGCTGAGCGAGTATCCCAACAGCATGGTTGCCCCGGATGCCACGATCAGCCTCATCAAGGTCTACGAGACCATGAACCGCACGGCGAGCGCCATGCAGGAGCGGCAGCGCTTCTTCACCCGCTACGCGCGCGGGAGCGCATGGCAGCAGGTGATAGCGAAGAAGGATTCCGCCCTGATAGGGGCCATCGATTCGATGGCGATTTCGATGGGACTGTTCGTTGCGGATGCACAGTACCGGCAGGCTGAGACCGGCGCGGATCTGGACCTGTTTCGCGATGCGGTCGCAAGCTACGAGCGCCTGGTGAGCGCCTATCCCGAGGACCCTCGAGCGGCCGAGGGACGGTGGAACCTGGCCGTCATTCTGGAGAACAAGCTCCAGAAGAAAAAACCGGCGTACGGCCACTATGCGGCATACAGCGGGCTCGAAGGGGCCGACCGGTCGCGGCGGGAACAGGCCGCCCTTAATGCCATCGCTATCGCCCAAAGCCTGCTTCCCGCCGACACCACGCTCGAAGCCGGGAAGCTCTCTATCGCCGCGGTCAAGGTCATCGAGGCATCCCAGAATTATATCGAGTTATTTCCCGACGGGAAAGCATTTGGCGACGTTGTCCTGAGCATGGGCTCGGTGTTTTTCAATCGCAAGATGTATTCGAACGCGGCGGATGCCTTTGCGAAAATCACGGAGAAGGGGCCCGGCGCGCCGCGCTTTTATGATGCTCAACTCCTCGTTGCTAAGTGCTATTTCGGCGAGGAAAAATGGATACCGGCGGCCGAGGCGTTCGAGCAGGTCTGGAAGGGAAGCGGCGACGAGGAGCAGAAGGAGGAGGCGCGGAAGCTCATGTTGCAGGCACGCTACCTGTTCGCGAAACAGCTTCTGGACTCCAAATCCTACGAGAACGCGGCGTTGGCCTATCTGAAGATTGAAGAGGACTATCCCGGGAGTGACTACGGTGATGTTGTGCTTTTCAGTGCGGCCGAAGCGTACGAGAAAATGGAAGCGTGGCTGAAGGCATGCGATGCCTATCGCCTGCTGTATACGAGATATCCGAAATCCAAGCTTGCCCCGGATGCCCTGTTTAACGCGGCGACAGCCTACGAGAAAGCCGAGAAATACGACAAGGCCGCCGAAACGTATGAGATGCTGGTTGCCAGGTACACGAAATCAGACAAGGCAAAGGACGGTCTCTTCAATCTGGGATTCTGCTACGAGAAAATGGGTGAGCTTGAGAAAATGGCCGAGGCAAACGAGCGCTACACGGAGCTGTACCCGGAAGAGAAGGATGTCGAGGCGATGCTCATGCGATCGGCCGA
>WJMI01000386.1 GCA_014728015.1 Chitinivibrionales bacterium
CGCCACAGCGCCGCCGGCGGCGCCGCGGGCGCCGGCCGGCGATCGCCTTGCCTATTCGCCGCGCACCGCTCGGCTGTCACTCCGGCTCGACCGCGCGCAGGACGTGAATATCAGCGTGTATACGCTTGCCGGGAAAAAGGTGACAGCACTATCGACTCGCCGGCATTTCGCATCAGGCACCCACGCATTCAAACTGGATACAAGGCGGCTCGGTGACGGGATGCTGATAGTGCGGGTTTGCGGCGAAGATTTCGTGGCTGCGAAGCGCATACGGGTAATTGGGCCGCGGTGAATAAAGAACAATCATGAAACCAGTTTTCGAATACATGAACTATCGCGACTTCCTCCGCGACTATTACGCGGAGAAGAAGGAACAGCATTCGTTTTATTCGTATCGGCTGTTCTCGCAGAAGGCTGGTTTCAAGTCGCCGAACTTCCTCAAGCTCGTTGTCGAAGGCCAGCGCAATCTTTCCAAGGAGAGCGTATTCAAGTTCTGCAGGGCCCTGGGCCTCAAGAAGAAGGAATCCGATTATTTCGAGAACCTGGTATTTTTCAACCAGAGCAAGAGCCTTGAGGAAAAGAACGCGTATCTCACGCGGCTCATGCGGCATCGGGCCAGGCCCGGGGCAAAAAAAATCGAAAAGGGCGAGTTCGCCTACTATTCCGAATGGTATCATCCGGTGGTGCGCGAGCTGGCCGTGGCCCTTGATTTCAAGGATGATTTCCGGAAGCTGGGCCAGGCCGTGGTGCCGGCCATTTCCGCCGCGGATGCGGAAAAATCGGTCAGACTCCTTCTCGACCTCGGGTTTGTCAAGACCGACGGCCAGGGCGCGTACTGGAAAACGTCCGCATCGCTTACGACGGGCGCGATGGTCAGATCGGTGGCCATCGCCAATTATCACAAGGCCATGTTGCAGCTCGCATCCGACTCTATCGAGCGGTTCGGATCGGGCGAGCGAGATGTCGAGAGCCTGACCGTCAGCGTGTCCGAGGAAACGTACCGGCTCATGATGAAGAAGGCGCAGGATTTTCTGGTCAAAGAGCTTCTGCCCATGGCCGAGGCCGACAAAAAGTCGGAGCGCGTGGCCCAGATCAATGTACAGATATTCCCGCTTTCACAACGGTTGGGCGCAGATGCAAAGGGGGACCGCGATGACAATGCGTGACCTCCTCGCGCCGATAATCGCCCCATTGGTGCTTGCGCTCGCCATGCTCGGCTGCAGCACGTCGCCGACACAGGTAACGGACGGCGGCACGCATACGGGCAATCCCGACGTCTCGGCATGCGCGGCCGCGCTCGAGGAAATCGCGGATGCAGGCGATGCCTGGCACGTGTATTCATACCTCGACACGAGCCGGCTCGATCCCGCATCTATCGATCCTGCCGAATCGGACGATGCAGCCGCGGCATACCAGAACACACTGGCCAAGCGGCGCGGTGCGGGCGACACGGTGATTGTCGAAACAGTTCTTGTATACGATACCTTGCTAGTCAACGACACGCTGGTACGCCGCAATGTCGTGGCGGACACTGTCGACACGCTGATCGGCACGGATACGCTCCTCTACGTGAATCGCCGGCTGGTAACCGACACCCTTATTGCCATTGATTCGGTCATTGTAGTCGATACATTCGTGCTTGCTGATACGATTCCCATCGCTGAATTCAGGGCCAACGACACGCTGATTGATAGTGCGGCCATGACCGATACGATATATTCGATGGAGTACCTGTCCGTGGTTGGAGACGGCTACTACCCCGACGCAACCAATTCATCTAAATTCAACATCTACCCGGGATCATCCTCGGACGTCGTGTCTCGCAGCGGATTCTACATGACTGCCGCCGGAGCCGCCGTGACTGTCGAGTATGCTGATGCCGACGGCGATAATTATCTCTTCAGTGCCAAGCCGGGCATCACGCCGAGTATTGCTCTTCGTGAGAGCAGGGCCCTCGGGACTGACGGCATCTATATGCACTCGCGCTACGATGCCGGCGTAGACAGCATAATAACGTCGGTTGGCGACAACCGGATAACCTCGCTTGTCCAATACACCGTGGCCTCCGGCGATACCACGCAGGCGACTATCTACAGTATGCCGTCGCTTCCGCAGGCATCCGATGACGAATTCACTATGACGGTCGGGGTGTTTGCCCCGATGGACTCGGTTGACAGCTCGAGCACCCGGTACACGATTCTTGCGGGAAGCGACCTTGCATCCGCCGTGGATGACAAGCTTTCCGGCATATCGAAATCGGCGTATCTCACTTCCAGCACGGTGCGCAGCGTGGATGTCGCGGTGACGCCGGCATCACTGCTGGCGCGCGGGGATGGCCTGGGCGAGGTTTCGTTCGATGCGGAAATCGTGCAGGCAAGCGGCGACACTACCCACCTCAACGGGACATACAATCCCCGGACAGGCATAGCCGGCGAGTATATCCGCAACGACAGCACATTCACTGTCAAGCTGGGAGCCGAGGGGGAATACGAGCTGACGGCGCAATAGCCGGGTGCGAACCATCGGGCACCGGGGTTACACCGGCCGCAAATGCTAGCCGATCAGCCCCCTGATAGCGGCTACATGCTGCTGCTCTTCCCGCACAATCCTCTCTATGTGCTCTCTGTCTTCGGGTACATCACAGAAAGTCTTGAGACGGGAGTAGAACTCGACAGTGTGTTCTTCGGCATCCAGGGCATAGCGCAGCAAGTCCGGCCTGCTTTCTCTCCCCGTGAGAGATTTCCCTGGACCGGCTTTTCCTTCCCACCCATAGTAGGTGCGGCCAACCTGTATGAGCGCCAGCATTTCGTCGCCCCTATCCAGGAAGCCCTCATCGCTTTCGGGCGGTAACGCATCGCGCATGCGCGTGAATGTTCTCTCATGGTCCTGTTCCATTGCGGCAAGAGCGTTCAGCCGCTCCGCGGTCTGTTGATCGCTCGCGTTGCCGGCCGCCTCCGCGTAGAATGTCGAGGCCCTGTGTTCAATACCGATCGCCGTTTCGAGGATTTCCGCCGGGGAGAAATGCCGTTCTGCCATATCTGGATTACCCCTTGAGTATAGAGTTAATACCGAGATGCTGTTCGCCGCATCACAGCGGGGCGCACGCCCGGGCCTAAGATACATACGGGGAAATGCGCGAGGCAGGTGCCGCTCGCCGTGCCAAGCACTTGCTCCTCAGTACTCCTGCTTTGCCTCGTGTCCCGCCACGTTCTATACTTAACGCCAATCGGTAGCGCCAGAAACACCTCGGTATGCAAAGGGGGCGGCCATGTCACTCACGCACCAGCCCTGGTTCCGGAAATTCCTCGTGTCCCTCGTGGGCAGGCCCCGGCTCGGGAAATTCGTGAAGGCAAGCAAGGATCTCAAGGGATCTCAACAGGCCGTGCTGGCGGAGCTGATTGAGCTCAACAAGAATACGGCATTCGGCAAAGACCACGGTCTGGCAAGTGTCAAGACTGTCCCGGACTACCGGAAAGCCGTCCCGATACGCACCTTCGAGGGACATCGGCCCTACGTCGACCGCATCTGCAACGGCGAAGCTGACGTGCTCTGTCCGGGGAAGCCGCTGTTTTACACGAACACCAGCGGCACCACCACGAAACCCAAGCATATCCCGGTATTCGGCGCGTACTGGAAAAAGTATAACGATATGAGCAAAGTGTGGCTGTATGCCACGCTGGTTGACAATCCGACTCTGTATCACGGGCAAAGCCTGTCCATGGTTGCGCCGGCCGAAGAAGGTACCGTGCCTGACGGCACGCCCTACGGATCGATATCCGGGGTTACCTACCGGAATATTCCGTCTGTACTGAAGAGCACGTATTCGGCGCCGTATTCCGTCGTATGCATCAAGGACCATATCAAGAAATATTACGCGGTCATGCGCTGCGGGCTTGCCACCGATATCAGCTTCATTATTTCGGCGTCGCCGTCCAACGTGATCCGATTGCATGAAGTCGCCGCGGGAAGCTGGGAGGATATCGTGCGGGACATCCGCGACGGGACCATGCGTGACGATGTTGCCGCGGAGATTGATCCCGCTGGCCGGGAGGCGGTGCTTTCGGGGTTCACCCCGGACCCGGCGCGGGCGTCATTTCTGGAGAAGCTCATGAGCGTACACGGGGACGGCTTGCGGCCGAAGCATTACTGGCCGAAGCTTGCATGTGTCAATACGTGGGTCCAGGGAAGTGCATCGCTTACCATACCGAGGCTGAGAGGTTATTTTCCGGCTGCCGCTTCGATCCGGGCGTTCGGCTATTGGGCCAGCGAGATTCGGGGCGGACTGGTGCTCGGCAACGACTGGGACTATTCGGTGCTTGCCGCGCACGCCGGTCTCTACGAGTTTATTCCCGAGGAAGAGCGCCGCAGCGGGAGTGCGTCGGTGCTCGGCCCCGACCAGGTGGAAGTCGGCCGGAGCTACTACCTCGTATTTACCAATGGAAGCGGGCTGTACCGGTATGATATCAACGACCTGGTGACTATCACCGGGCATTTCAACGAATACCCGCTGTTCCGGTTTGTCCGGCGCGGTGAAGGCGAGACTGATATCGCGGGCGAAAAACTGGCCGAGCCGCAGGTGATACAGGCGGTACACCAGACCGCCGAGCGGGAAAAAATCGAGGTGCCCTTTTTCGTTATGTTCTGTGATAAAGAGAGCCGGGTATACCGGCTGTTTGTCGAATATGGCGCCGGAACGCCCCCGGAAAAGAAAGCCGTATTCGTTTCGCTGGTTGACCAAACGCTCAAGTCGTTCCAGTACGAGTACGAGCGCAAGCGGGGCAGCGGGCGGCTGGATGCGCCGGTCGCGGCGGAGCTTATGGCCGGGTCCTATGAAGCATTCAAGGAAAAACTGTGTACTGCCGGCATGGCCCGCGCCGCGCAATTCAAAGACGTTTACCTGCGCGACAGACCCGAGGTGCTGCCCTTGTTGAACGGGCTGGTGGTTGATAAAAAATGATCCGGGGGGAGAGGGGCCTGCGAGGGAATCAAAAGCACGGGAAAAGGAAACGGGGCTCGCCCGACGGCCAATGTCCGATCGCGTATTCGCACTTTTCGCAGGTACAACACGAGGCCTACGAACGGTGGGGCTCGATGATCACCTTGAGAGAGTTGTCCGATTGTGCCACCAGCCTGAATCCTTGTGCAATCTTGTCCAACCCGAACCGGTCGGTGACCAGTTTCATGACCGGCACGCGTCCGGAGCGAATCAGTTCTATTGCCACGGTTGAGTCGAGCGGCGCGCTTCCGTAGGAAGGCATCAACCGGATGCTGTTGCGCCAGAGCTTGTCCACCTGAACCGGCAGCTCGACCCCGGGGTTGGTCGACGCGAAAAACAGCACGGTCCCGCCGCGATCCACGCTCTCCAAGGCCTGCTGAAATGCGGGAAGGGCGCCGGTGCACACAATTGCAAGGTCCACCGGCCGGCCGCCGTTGAGGTCGCGTACCTGCGCGGGAACATCGTCGACAGCCCGTATCGCGGCATCGGCCCCGAGGTCCCGGGCGAGCGCGAGACGGTGTTCGTTGATGTCTGTCGTGAGTATTCGTCCGGCGCCGGATGCCCTGGCGAGCATGAGATGCAGCAGCCCGGATATGCCGCTGCCGAGGATGAGCACGCTCTGACCGGCAGAGAGCCCGGCCACCCGCTGGCCGCGAACAATGCATCCCAGGGGCTCGATAAACGTGCCTTCGTCGAATGACATTTCCGGCGGGAGCACAAACGTGCCGCGATCGGCGTTGAGCGCGGGGACCCGCAGGTACTCGGCAAATCCTCCGGGATCGAAATTGGTCGTGTGCAGGGTTTCGCAGGCCGTGTGATGCCCGCGCAGGCAGTACCGGCAGGTATTGCACGGAATGTGATGCGAGACATGCACCCGATCGCCGGTTGTGAACTCCCGGACGCCGTCGCCGGCCGCGACAATCTCGCCGGCAATTTCGTGTCCCAAGACGATCGGCGCCTTTTTGATGCGATACCACTCGAGCACGTCGGTGCCGCATATCCCGCTCGCCAGCACCTTGACCAGAAGCTCGCCCGGCCCGATTTTTGGGACCGGCATTTCCTCGACCCGCACGTCGTTGTTGTTGTAGTACATCCCGACGCGCATGCTTTTTTTTATCTCAGCCATGGAATGGTTTCCGTGCTACTTTTCCGCCTCGAAGATATCCATTGCCTCTTGTACCGATGCATTTCTATGGACTATTGCCTGCAGGGCCTTGGCCACACCGACCGGGCTGTTGGGATTCTGCCAGACATTGCGCCCCAGGTTAATGCCGATTGCGCCCTTCTGCATGCCGTCGTGCACAAACTCGAACACTTCCTTCTCGGTTTCGCACTTGGGACCGCCGGCCATGATTACCGGGACGGGGCAGCCGTTCACTACTTTTTCGAAATTCTCGCACCAGTACGTCTTTACAACCCGGGCGCCAAGCTCGGCCACGATCCGGCAGCACAGGCCGAGGTACCGGGCGTCGCGCTTCTCGAGCTCCCTGCCGACCGCGGTCACGGCCATGACCGGAATCCCGAAATCCTCACAGTCGTTGACCATTTCCGCAAGGTTCTTGAGCGTCTGCCGCTGATGCCCGCTTCCAATGAACACAGACACTCCCACCGCGGATGCATTGACCCGCACAATCTCTTCGATAGATGTCGTGAGTTCTTCGTCGGAGAGTTCGCCGGCGACCATGCTGGTGCAGCCTGACACGCGCAGTACGATTGGCTTGCAGTTATTCGGATCGATAGCGCCGCGCAGGGCGCCGCGCGTGCAGAAAAGAGCATCCACATAGGGCAAGAGCGGGGCCACTGTTTCGCCGGGACGTTCGAGCCCGTGGGTCGGGCCCTGGAAATAGCCGTGGTCGATCGGCATGAAAAAGCATTTCCCGCCGGGCATGAGCTGGTTGAGCCGGTTCTGCATTCCCCATTCCATCGTGAAGCCTCCTTGGTGTTTTCCGTGTTCGGGCGTACCTACCGCGTGGCCGGACGCACGATCTCGTAGCCATGTTCTATGAGCCAGTGGTGAAATTCATATGTCGTATGCCTGCATTCGTTTTTGCACATCGAACGGATCCTTTCGTATTCACCGGAACCCGGCGTCTGCGCATCGAGATCCAGTTGGACCGGGCATTTGATGTTCTTGCAGTATTCGCGCCGCTGATAGTCGATATGTCCTTCTATTGGCATGGCGGGAGGCCCCTTTTGCGCGTATTGCACATCAGTCATTTCCACTGTGAAACGGCCCACTAAAATAGTACGCGCACACTGCGCGCGATCACGGCGGTTGCGGACCGCCCGCTGCGTCACGGCAGATATGAGATACGATCGGAATGATGGAAAGAAGCAGTACTACTGCGACGCG
>WJMI01000387.1 GCA_014728015.1 Chitinivibrionales bacterium
AAGGAAGTGGTGGTGGTCTCAATCACATAACATATTGAAATTCCGGCCATTACATTGTTATGGTAAACCCCTTTGTTATTCGCCGGAGCCTGTTTTCAACGGTTTGTCCACACCCTATCAACTAGTTGTCAACAAGAAGTTATCCACAGTAATTCAATGGGTAGAAAGCGAGTCTTGAATATACAAAAATCTGAATCGAAGTCAAGTGAAAAGTTAGGATTATGCTATTTAAATAGTTAAAAGCAGCCCCCGACTCCTGTTTCGCGCGCCATGTGAGCGAGAGCATGCCTGTTGCCCCAATTATGGAAATATGTTCCCTCCTTCTCGTGCTCTTCTGCCCCGCGGACCTTGAGAAAAACCTAAAGAAAAATCTCGAGCCCTCCGAAAGACAGAACAAAGGGGTACGAGCACGACATATTCAAGGAGGAACGAATGCTTTCACCAACCGCAGCTCCACAATATCCGGGAAACGAAGCTCTCAACTATCTTCCGATGCGCACCGCGCCTTGGAGTCAAGGTAGGCTGGCCGGGCAGGGCGGCTCGCAGGGCTTGCCTCCTGCACCCGCAAACACGGCATCCGCGCAGATGGTTTCCGAATACTTCTCCTCGGATACCCTGTCGCTGACCTATACCAACAATGACGGGGACACGGTTTCGCTCTCCATGCAGCACGTGGAATACCAGAAAGCCATGATCCAGTTCGAGGGCGATGCCGATTCGCCGGAATGGAAACAGATGGTGGAGTTTATCAAGGACGAATACCAGCGCATGCATCAGGAAATGCTCGATTCGTTTATCGCTTCGGTAAATGGCGAAAAGCCTGAAAAGGCCGAGAACAGGGAAGCCGACACGATCGAGGGACTTCCCGAATACTGGAATGCGGAAAACACTTCGCAGCGCATCGTGGATTTCGCGGTTTCCTTCTACAGTCTGTATGAGGGCACCGGTGAGGAATACCTCGGGATTATCCGTGGCGCAATCGAGGAAGGCTTTTCACAGGCGCGGGACATGCTGGGCGAACTTCCGGATGCAGTCGATAAGCTGGTGGGTGATACCTATGACCTGGTAATGGAAAAGCTGGATGCGTGGGCTGCCGAGCAGGGGATCGGCACGGAGAGTGTCGAGGAGACCGCCAAAACGGTTGCCGCCTGATCCTCGCCGCCCGCGCGCAACCGCGGGCACTATTGAATGCAAAAGCCTCCGGCGCGCGATATCGCGCCGGAGGCTTTATCTATTTACCGTCCTTCTGCATGTCTTTGAGTGTCTTGAAATTCAGTCCCAGCCAGATACGATGCGTGATGAGCCATCGATCGCCGAATCTGAATCCCAGATCGTAGCCGCCGAGGAACGGCAGTTCGCCTGATTCCTGAAGCTCGAGTCCGACGTGGGCCAAATGCCAGTTGCTGAAATCGTAATCGATGTCAATGCTATAGCCTGCCATGGCTGCCAGATTTCGATAGATTCTTGCTGACACGAGGGTCTTGAACACATCGTATTCGGGCGGGTTATCACTCAACGCGGTGAATACGCCGAATCCATGGCCGCGTTCACCCGCCGACACGGTGTATTCCGCGGATGCCCTGAAGAGCGTGTCAGTTGAAGCGAACCTGAGGCCCAGCTTTGCCGCGGATTCCCAGAACTCCTTGTCGAGGCTGTGATAAATGAACATCATTGCGCCGGACACCTGGATGATGCCCAACAGTGAAGGCGACAGCCATCCGAACCCGAAGCCGGGCGTGGCCGAGCTTTCGCTTTCCGAAGTACGATCCGTGCCGATGGTCCCCAGCACACCCGCGCTGCCGAGAAAGGGGAACCTGGCTGCGGCACCGAGCTGGAAACGGGGCCGGCTGAATGCGAACCTGCTTGCGTATCGCAGTTCTCCGCCGCCTGCCTGCGCGCTCGAGCTTCCAGGCGTATACCCCCCGGCGCCGAGCAGGCCCGCACCGGCCACAACGTTTTCAATAAGCGGAACAAAGAGACGAAACGACGAGATCAGCAGGCTGTCGCCGAGCGGCAGTACGTTTGCTGTATGCGCGTATGGTGCGGGGATTTCCGCCGCGGCGGCCGGATTGGACCACCAGGCGCCGGGCATGAGCAGGTTGTCGGTATAGGTTGTGCGCTGGTACAGGTAAGGGAAATAGTCGCCCTGGCCGGATGCGCTCATGCCCCACAGCACAACACACAGGCAGGAGAATTTCAGGATGCGCGCCGCGACGCACACCGGCAGTATGCCGCGCGCGGGCGGCGTGTCCCCCTGTACCTGGCAGAGCATCATGACGGTATTCCTGCTCTATTTCATTCGTGAGATGCGAAGTTTCAGCCGCGCCACACCCTGCTGCACGTCATCGATCATGTCCCGAAGATCCGACAGTGTGGCGGTCATGTCCGCGCCGAGCTCGCCCCACAAAATGTTGTCGGAGTTCTCGAGACGGGTCACGATGGCACCGAGTTCTTTGACCACCGTGTCAAGTTTGGCCGCCACGCCGGACAGCTCCTGCATCTGCAGGTCAGCATTTTCGAGTATGTCCGGCCCTTTCCGGGCGATCGTTCGTGTGACTTTCCTGGCCTTGGCAACAG
>WJMI01000388.1 GCA_014728015.1 Chitinivibrionales bacterium
CGGGAACGCAGAGTTGTCTACGTACGAGATAACAGAAATGCGTTACGGCGAGCCCCGGAAGGGGTCCCGTGTCATGGTCTTTGTCACAGAGCCCATGCGGCTTTCCACCCATATCAAGCCTGATGTCAAGCTCCCGCCGGATCCTCTCGTGGAAAGAGCCTGACGGTTCCACGGGGAGCATCCTGACATCCAGGCGGGAGACCTATTGGAAACAGAACGGCAACGGGGATGCACATTTGCGTGAGCTTTTGAAGCTCGACAAGAAGTTCGACGGAAGGTAGGAGGACTACCTTTTGTCCACGCCGATCACGTTCGGCAGAGGGCGCGGCAGGGAGAGCGTGCCCGCGGTGTGCTCGCCGCTTTCGTATACGCCATAGCGCTCCAGAACGAATTCGCCGCTCTGCAGGTAGAGGGCCGCCGCCCCGCCGCCCTCGAGATACATGGCGCCTTTCACGGAAAGCGGCAGAGACAGAATGATATCGATGAAGTCGTGTACCGAGTAGGGGGATTCAGAAAACAGGAATAGCACTCTCCCCGACTTGTCGATCCCCAAGGCCGCCAGGCTGTACCGTTTTTCCTGCGGGCTCCATACATTGGAACCCCTGCAGCTCACCATCCGCAGGTTCTGTATCAGCGTATTGTATTTCTCCCGGAGCACCCTGAAATCGTGGCATGCAAGGTCGATTATCCGCACTGGCGCCACGGATTTGTCCACGGGATTGAACGCCAGCACCGCCTTGTAATCCGTGCGCACGCGGCCGCTGTTCACATACGCGAAGTTCTTCAAATAGCCGACATGGGTGCGATAGTCTTTGGCGTACATGCCCGCGTTGATCGCGGCAACAAGATTGTGCTTTCGGCACCACTCCCCCACGGTCAGGTTCACACTGTCCAGTTCCCCCGCGCACAGCGCCTGCAGGTGATAGCGGGCGGGATCGATACGAACCACGGTAATCCTGGAATCACCGGTGTGGGATTTCTTCGGCGCCGTGAAGATGCCGAGATCGAGACCGGTATCGAGCGTTTTCCACGATCCTGCCGCGGCGACAGCGAATGCAACGGGTATGAGCAGGACACAATTACGACACATCATCCAATGCCTCGTTCATCGCACCCATGCGATAGCCCTTTGCATCAATAGCGACAAACGTAAACCCCGCATTGGCACACGCAGCAACGATCTTCTCGCGCTCCTGCCAGGCCCGTTCTATCTCCGAGGCAATAAATTCCACACGCGCGCAATTGCCATGGCTGCGAACGCGCAGTTGTGTGAATCCCAGGGCACGCAATGCTTCTTCAGCTCGTCCCACGCGGTTCAGTTTGTCAATTGTGATCTTCTCCCCGTAGGGAAATCGCGATGCAAGACACGCATATGCCGGTTTGTCAGCCGTCGGAAGGCCCAGATTCCGGGAAATCTCCCGTATCTCGTCCTTTCCAAGGCCGGCTTCCTTGAGGGGAGAAATGACATTCAGCTCCTCAAGAGCTTTTGTGCCCGGGCGGTAGTCGCATGCGACATCGTCATGGTTGCTCCCGTCAAAGACGGCATCGAATTCCCGCCGGGCCGCGAGCGACGTGATCCTGCTAAAGAGTTCCCGTTTGCAGAAATAGCATCGATCGGGTGGATTGTCGTTGAATTCCGGGATATCGGTCTCTTCGGAAACAATAACCTCGTGCTTAAGCCCGAGCTTCTCCGCGAGCGCCCGGGCCTCGTCACGTTCCCGTTCCGGATACGTTGACGAATGCGCCGTGACCAGCAGCACGCGGTCCGCGAGCACCTCGCCTGCTATTCGGGCCAGAAGCGTACTGTCCACCCCCCCCGAAAACGCGATGACTGCCGAGGAATACCTGCCGATGATCTCCCGAAGTCTGTCGAGCTTGGTCATATGAAGAAGCCGTCGTAGCTGATAAAAAAGTAACCACGAAATACGCGAAAGGTGCAAAACAATGCAGGCATGTACCGATCTTTCTCCCGTATACTGCTTTCGTGCATTCCGTAGTTGACGAATGCTGCACTACGCATTCCCGCAGGCCGGACATCCCGCGTTTCTTTGTACCGATACCGCGCGGAAATTCATTGTGGATGCATCGAACACCAGAAGCGTATCGGTGAGAAGATGCCCGGCGCCGGTAATGCACTTAATGCATTCGGTCGCCTGTATCGCGCCGACAATGCCCGCCACCGAGCCAAGTATCCCGACCCTGGACGTGGACGGCACCGCATCCGCAGCCGGGGCCGCAGGAAATACGCAACGATAGCAGGCGCTCTGTTTCGGCCGGACCGTCAGAGTCTGCCCCTCCATGGCTGATACTCCGGCATGGGAGAAAGATATTCCCCTTCTCACGCACGCATCATTTATCATGAATTTCGACTCGAAATTGTCCGTGGCATCGACAACAAATTCGTATTCATCGATACATGCCGCTATCGTCCCGGGAGTCAGCCGGGCGCTGTGCTTCTCGATATGAACATCGGGATTGAGCGACCTGAGCTTGCGGCCTGCGGATTCAACCTTGGGCCGTCCCAGGTCGGCGGTGCTGTGCAGTATCTGCCGCTGCAGGTTTGAGAGCTCCACACGATCGCTGTCGACTATCCCCAGCGTGCCTACGCCCGCCGCCGCAAGGTAGAACGCGGCGCTCGAACCCAGTCCGCCCGCACCCACGATCAATACGCGGCTGTGAAGCAGTTTGTCCTGGCCGTCGGGGCCGATGCCCTCAAGCAGCATCGTACGGTTGTAGCGCTCCTGTTGCTGGCTGGTAAGCGGCATCACGAATCCGTCTATTCGTGGTCGTGCACCACCGGTTGCCGTCCCACGACCGCGCCGGGCGGTACCGATGAACTCACCCAGGTGTTGGCCCCGACGATAGCGCCTTTCCCGATGACAGTCTTGCCGCCCAGGATGGTCGCGTTCGCATAAATGATGACGTCATCCTCAATATCAGGATGCCGTTTCTCGTCCTTGGCCGGTTTGCCTTCCCTGTCGAACGGCGAGAGCGCACCCAGGGTCACGCCCTGATACAGCTTGACATTCCTGCCGATTGTGGTGGTCTCCCCGATCACGACCCCGGTTCCGTGATCAATGAAGAAGTGCGGGCCTATTTTTGCGCCGGGATGAATATCGATACCGGTCCGGGAATGCGCGCGCTCAGACATTATGCGCGGAATAATAGGCACGTCGAGGCTATACAGCGTATGTGCTATGCGGTGCGTGGCAATTGCCTCAATGCAGGGATAGCTGAGAACAATCTCATCGAGCGACTTGGCAGCGGGATCTCCCTCGTAGGCCGCCTGGATATCTTCCAGCAGAACAGAGCGTATCTTCGGCAGGCTCTCGACAAGCGTCATGAGCGCATCTTCGGCCCGCATCTCACAATCGCAGTTGTCACATTTCTCCTTGGTGCAGCGGTACTTGAATACGTCGCGGATATGCTTGCTCAACCTGAAGCTTATGTGACGGAGCAGGTCGCCGAGATAGAAATTGATCTCGGCCCCGTTGATCTTCTCCCTGCTGTAGCAGCCGGGAAAGAGCACGGCAAGCATATCATCGAGCACCTCGTTAATATCGTTGCGACCGGCCAGATCGAGCCCGTCGTCGGCCATGACGCTGAAATCGGTGAGAATGCTCGCCTCTAATTCAGAGACAACGCGCGGTAATCTGGAATTGATCCACTTCTGAATTCTCACGTCAGGGGCTCCCGCTCAGTAGCTACGTGTTTCGTGAATATATTTGATCCATTGCGTGAACAGTGCGGTACTGTGCCCGCGCCACGTGTTCACCGGGCTGGTGATATCGATATGTGCCGGCTGCGGCATGGCGGCCCCCTCGACAGAGTCCTTTCGGTGTCGCTCGATGATATCATCGACAGTGTACTCCGGATGCCCGAAATGCATGAGAAATCGCTGGTCCTTCGTTTCCGCGAGCAGCGTGCCCGTCTCATCGGTTTCCGCAAGGAGCGCGATCGATCCCTTGTCGTGTTCCCGTCCCAGGGCCATTGTATCGACCGCTGAGCGCCGGCGCACCGGACAGTCAAATACATCGTCCATGATACAGGTTATCCGATGCGTTTCGTTGAGATTGCGCGCCTGGTAGATGCCGAATGCGGGTTCCCGGCACATGCGGCTCGGGATGCCGTGAAACGCGGCAATCACCTGCGCGCCCCACCCAAGGCCCAGCGTTGACGGCACATTGTTTCCGGCATATTTGAGTATGCGGCTTATCTCAGCCCAGTACGCGAGCTTTTCAAAATCGACATCGCCGTCAGATTCTCCAGCCACAATGATGCCGTCAAGCGTGCCGGCCCTGATAGCATCCTCGAACACGCTGTACACCGCGCTTACCCGCTCCGTGCTCGCTTGTTCATACGCGTATGTCTTGAGCCGTATCCATACCGGCTCTATCTGCATGACCGATCGCCCCATGGGTTGCAGCAGGTCGGCTTCGTACTCGGGACCGCAACCGGCAAGGTTGACAAGGCCGATTCGCAACGCGCGGATGTCCTCCCGAAGCGCCTGCTCCTCGGTGATAGACGGAATGTTGCGCCTTGCGAATTCATCCCGCGCGCGGTATTTCTCCGGCAGTACAATGGTCACGCGGCCGCCCCTCTCCTGGTCCGTCGATGCCCGTTCGCGCGCGCGCCCCGCTTCCGGCTGTACCTCTTTTCCCTGGTTACCAGGTCCTCCACGGTTGTTTCCTTCAAGATCCGCTCCTCGGCAAGCCTGACAGCCCGCCACACGTCCTGGGTGGCGCAAGCGCCCGTGCGCGAGCACATTGCATCGTTGTCGAGACACTCCACCGCCGCCTGGGAACCCTCGAGCGCGATGGCTATGTCATACATGGTCACGCGAGATGGCGGCCGGCAAAGTACATAGCCTCCCCGCGCTCCCCTGATGGTGTCGAGTATACCCGCGGTCTTGAGCGCGATGAGGATATTCTCCAGGTACGAGTCGGAAAGCTCCTGATTTTTGCAGATGTCTTTGCGCTTGGTCGGTCCGTGCCCGTAGTTGCGCCCAATTTCTACCAGGGCCCGCGATCCGTATCTGCATCGTGTCGATAGTTTCATACAAGAGTTACTACGGTTTGCAGGCCGCTATTGTTGCTATTGTTTGTGAACAATATAAACAATGCTCGTGGTACGGACAAACGGCGGCAGTTCCATTTTCCGAAAAACACAGGTCAACGCCGGCCCCGCTTCGTTAGCACGAAAACCAGGCAGTGACACCCTGGAATATCATCTCCAGTGATATCGTGCCGATCACCAGGGCGGCAACGCGGCCGATGACCTCCACGTAGCGTTCCACAAGCTCGGTGCTGCGAGGCCGGACGTAGTCGTGCATTGACTTGAGAAACAACATGATGAATACCGACAGAAATACCGCAACCAGTATTCCCAGACTGCCCATGCCGGTCCCCAGCCGCTTCCCCATGACCATGCTGGCGCTGACCGTGCCGGGACCAATCATCACCGGCATGGCAATCGAACCGGCGAGATACTTGGCCTCGCCGCGCAGTCCCTTAAACGCCTCGTTGCCCATGAATACGAACCGCAGGCCGATAAGCAGAAACACGATGCCGCCGAACACCTGAAATGATGCAAACTTGGCATGCAGGATTTCTTCGAACAGGAATTCGCCCAGGGAACAAAACGCGATAAAGGCCAGTGTACTGATGACCCCCGCCCGAATAAGGACCCTGCGGAAGGTAGGGCCGTCAAGGTCGCGAACGAGATCGAGCAGGTAGATGATAAGCATGAACGGGTTGAGGAGCAGAAACAATAGTATCGATGAACGCAGAAATGTGATCATTCCCGCTCCCCTTCCCGTTGTGCAGAGCTACTGTATCGTAAACGATACTGTCTCGAGGACCACGCCGCTTTCGTTTTCCGAAATCTCCACTTTCCAGGCGCCGACTTGGCCTTCGCCGATGTTTCTCGAGCTGTACGTTCGCCAGCTCGGCGAGCGCACAACAAGCGGAACGAGACCCGCCTTGTCGCCCTGATGATACCAGGTATGCACGATTTGCATCGTGTCCGGGCACCCTTTAATATGGCTGAAGCAATACAGTTTGGCAATTCCCTTTTCAAATTTTGTTGCGCTGCCGACCGGTTCCCGGTCAACAATCGCCGTACACACCGCGGCGCGCGACACCTTGACAGCAGTCTCGCCTGTTTCTTTTTGCCGCGCCGGCGCGCTCTCTTCTTGTTTGGAGGATTGCTTGTCCGAAGCCTTCTTCTCCGGATTCTTCCCTTTTGCCGGAGCCGATTCGGCCGCAGCTTCCTTCTCAGCCGTGCCCGCTGCTTTGCCGGAACTCTTTGCTTCGGCAGCGGTCTTTGGAGGGGCCTTTTTGGCGGTCTTCTTGGATGAAGCTTCCGTTTCTTTCAACCGTGGTTGCTTCGCTTCCGGCTTTCCCGTTTTCGCCTGCTTGGACTTGGTTTCCTCTACCTTTGCCTCTTCAACTTTCGCGGCTTCCTTTGAATCGCCCGCGGCGGCCTCTTGCTCTCCGGATTTCTTCTCCGATACAGCGGCCGTGGCAGCTGGTGTTTCGTCCTTCTCCTCGGCACGCGTTCGCACGCCTACCATACAGAGAACGGCCAGGCAGACAGTAATTAGAACTCGCATACCCCCTCCTCGCGACGGGTAAATGGTGATGAGACACATGCTATCGATATCACGCTGTTTCAAGCAGCGCAACAGATTTCTCGCACAATAAATGCATGGCCGATTGATCCAGCCCGGCCTGCTTAACCTGCTCCATCTCCGTAAAAAGGTCCCGGTGCTTTTCGAGTATTTCTCTTTTTGCGGAGAATCTCTGCGTCAGTAGGCTCATGGTTCCCGCATCGATGGTGTCGCGCACCGTGATGTCGTATCGCTCCTTGAAATAAACAACCATAATCGTTTTGAGCCGCTTGAAGTATCGCTGCGCGCTTCTCCGATACTGCGCCGGCGAAGCGGCGGACACGCGCTCCCCCAGGCTGCGCGCCTGCATCAGCGCCCGTTCCTCCGGGGTCGTCGTGATGTCTCTCACGCGCGAGTTCTGCCGCTTGACGGCAATCACCGTTGCGGCTGTTACGGCCAGGATGGCCGCGCACATAATCAATATCGTTGCGATACTCATGATTGCTTCCGGTCTAACCCCATTCCAGCTTTCGTCCGGGGTCGGCCCGAACCCGTTAAATCGGCATGGGCCGAGAACGTCTCAAGTTCCTTCCGCGCGATGCAGGCACAATCCTCACGAAACGCTTCAGCGCGTATCGTGTTGCCTGTCGGCGGACCGCACTTTGCCGGCAGCTACCACGATTACCACAACTGCCGCGACAGCGTATATGAGCAATCGTTCAATCAACATAATGGCTCCCTGCTTAGACCTCTGCGGCCTCGAATTGTCTGACCGGATTCCATCGCCGAACCTGCAGCTCGTATGAATCCTCGGGAAACAGCTCCTTGAACATTTGGTAGAACCACAGCTCGGCGGGACTGTTCAGCTTGAAACCGGTACGCGTCGAGGTCGCACGCGCGAAGTCGCCTGGCGAAACATGGCGTGCCGCGATGCGGCCGGTGACAGCATCAATACTCGTGCCGGTTGCGAGGCTCTGTTTGCTCCGCGAGACTATCTTCGCGGGCAGCATGTCGCGAAACGCTTCGCGGAGTATCCATTTCTCGGTCTGCTCCCTGCCGTGTACTTTCCACTCGACCGGCATCCGGTCCGCAATACCCAGGACCGCGGTATCCAGAAACGGCGTCCGATAGTTGACAGAATTGGCAAGCCAGCCGCGATCGAGCCGCCGGAGACCGGTTCCATAGGCGATTGTCGCGAGCGCGTTCATGACCGCGGCGCGCCGTTTCCTGCCGAACTGCTTGATTACATGGTAACCCCCGAAGAGTTCATCCGCCCCTTCGCCGCACAGGCAGCAATTGGTATGCTCGGATGCAAGCCCGGATGCAAGCATGGTGGCGATACATCCCTTCACGCAGTCTTCTTCGAAACTCTCAAGGTGCCATATTGCATCACGCACCATTCCGGCCACCTCTTTCTCCGGCACGATGCGCACGTGATGCCGTTTGCGTGCGCCGAGATGATCGGCGACCAGGCGCGCGTTCTTGATGTCTGGAGATTTGCCGAGGCCGACAGTGAACAGATGCAGTCCTGGATCGCACTGCAGGGCGACCGCTGTGATGATACTGCTGTCGAGACCGCCGCCGAGCGCTACGCCGCCCACGGCTTGATCACGCATGCGCCGCTCGGTCGCATCGATGATCGCACGCCGAAGGACCTTCTTTCCTTTGTCGACGGTCTTGAACGGGGGCGACTTCTCCCGTATCATTTCAAACTGCGATACGCCTTTTCTGGAAGAGTACACCGTCCCCGGCTGGAGCTCGGCCACCGTATCGGCATACGGCTTGAGCGCTTTGAGTTCGGATGCGAAGTATGTCGTGCCGCCGGCCGTGCCATAGAAGATTGAGCGGGTGCCCACGTGGTCGCGGCCGAGCATAAGCTCGTCTTCGTCGGCAATCGCCACGGCGTAGGTCCCGTCGATATGCGACAGGCACCGTTTTCCGTACCGGCGGCTGAGATCGAGCAGGATTTCTGCATCGGTCATGTAGCCCGGCGTGGTGTTGTAGATGTGGCCGTCAAACACAATCCCTTCCTTGTCGCCGCCCACATAGGAGTCCGACCGTTTGGATCCCAGGTTGGCCTGGCAGCACCCCAGCACGTATCCCCGCCCGTGCATGAGATGAGTCGCATCGGGACCCCGATGCCGGACGATCTCAAGCATGTCCGCCACCACGCCCGTGGATGCGTTTCGCCCAAACATGCCGGCGATTCCGGTCACGCGGTCCTCCTTCCCGGCGCCGGTCCGGCGCGCGGGATTCTTCTGTTCGCTGCAGAACGCATTACAGAATGTCCTCCGACTCCAGGAATTCCCGTGCGACTGCCGCGGGACGCTCGCCCTTTTGGTCAACACGATAGTTCATCATGGTCATCGCATCGCTGTCAATTGCATCAGTCAGCCGCTCCAGCTTGGCCATCAGTTCGGGATGCGACTCGGCGACACGGTGCCTGACCAGAACCGCGGCCTGGTACGGCGGAAAGAAATTGCGATCATCTTCGAGGCTGACCAGATCGAATGCCCGTATGCGGCCATCGGTCGCGAACCCGCATATCACATCCACCGCCCCGTCGGCCACGGCCTTGTACATCAGCCCGGAATCCATTTCCCGTGGCTCCCGGTCGAATGCAAGCTCATAATGCTTTTTCAACCCGCGATACCCGTCAGGACGCTCCAGGAATTCGTGATTGAAACCGGCGGTCAATTCGCCGGTTTTTTCCGCGAGATCCGAGATGGATGCAATACCCAGCGAATCCGCCATTCCCCGCCGCATGGTCAGGGTATAGGTATTGTTGAATCCCAACGGGCGCATCCACTGCAGGCCCCACCGTTTCGAAAATTCATCGCTGACGATACCGTGTACCCGTCCGGCATCCCGTATCGGCTCACTTTTCAGTATCGCGGTCAGGCCGGTGCCGGTATATTCGACGTACAGATCGATCTCATCGCCCTTCAGCGCGTTGAAACACACGAATGTTCCGCCGAGATTGAGATTGCGATCGACCTTCATGCCCGCGCCCGACTCGATCAGTGCCGCGACGATCTCGCCCAGGATAACCTGCTCGGTGAAATTCTTGGAGCCGATGCGAATCGTATCCGCATCCCGCGCACCGTCGCGCAAAACCAAGACCACCAGCACAACAAGACACGCGAGTGCAACGCCGGCAATCACGGCATACTTGTTTCTCATCAGGCCGTCCTTTCTCTCGAGCGTGACGGTATCGGGGTCAGGGAGTGCTCGATACGGCCGAGAATGAAATCAAGCGTGAGCGCCAGGGCCGCCGCGGGCAGCGCGCCCGCGAGTATCATCGAGTTGTTTACCATCGATATACCTCGAAAAATGAATTTACCGAGGCCGCCGGCGCCGATCGCCGCGCACAGCGTAGCGATACCCACGCAGATGACTGTACTAATGCGAATGCCCGCCATGATCGTCGGAAGAGAGAGCGGGATTTCCACCTGCCACAGCACCTGCCAGTCGGTCATCCCCATGCCGCACGCCGACTCCTTGATCGCCGGATCGACCTGTTGTATGCCGGTAAACGTGTTGCGAATGATTGCCAGCAGCGAGTACAGGAAAAGCGCAACCACGGCGGGTTTGGCGCCAATCCCGCCGATTATCGGAATCGGAAGCAGAAACCCGATAAGCGCCAGGCTGGGGATGGTTTGGATGACCCCGGCCACCCCGAGGAC